>JAAYJH010000050.1 GCA_012523035.1 Fibrobacter sp. | reverse complement strand
CAAATCCAGGTCCAAGTGATGCGATTTCAATCAATAAATCCGATCATGTTTTTATTCATCATTTAAATATTTGGAATGCCGAAGATGGCAACCTTGATATCACTAACCAATCTAGCTATATAACTGTTTCATATGTAAAATTCTGGTACACTGATAAAAATCACCCTCATCGATTAAACTCCCTTATCGGTAGTGGTGCCTCGAATCATCCCGAAGATTTTGGAAAACTCAAAGTTACTTTTCACCACAACTGGTTCAGCAATCTAGTGGATCAGCGAATGCCTCGAGTCATGTATGGAAATGCACATATTTACAACAACTATTACAACGCACCAGGAAATTCTTATTGTATCGGTGTCGGCTCTTATGGCTCAGCACTGATTGAAAATAATTATTTTAAGGATGTAAACAACCCTATTGAATTTATGTACAATGTCTATGCTTTCATCTTACAACGCAATAATAAATTTGACAACACAAAAGGTAAACAAGATGGTACCACCAGTGGCAAAATCTATGGTGAACGCTATATCACAACCGATCCATATACATTGCTAAAAGATCCGGACAAACTTACTTCTGTCCCTTATGAATACAAGCTCGACAAAGCAGAAGATGTTCCTTCTATTGTGATGAAAGCTGCTGGT
Source organism: Fibrobacter sp. (assembly GCA_012523035.1). Taxonomy (GTDB): domain Bacteria; phylum Fibrobacterota; class Fibrobacteria; order Fibrobacterales; family Fibrobacteraceae; genus JAAYJH01. The sequence goes on along the minus strand of JAAYJH010000050.1, from coordinate 3,993 downwards.
CCACACTAGATTTAACACCAACAATTGAACAGATAGAAAGACCTATAAATTCATCTTATATTACCAAAAACAAATCTTTTTAGTATAACAATCGGTTGTCCATAGACAACCGATATTCACAAAGTCTCTATGCTTCTTAGATTCACAAAATTATCTTTATTTTAAATAGAATTTATTAAAGGAGTGTTGTATGAAATCATTTAAAAACAAAGCATTGAAAGTCACAATTGGGGCTATAATCTATTCTTTTTTAGCTTCGGTGCAGGTGTTTGCAGCTTCTCCTACTATCAAAGTGGACTTTGATATGAGTGGACGGCAAAGCAACGAAGTTTCTGAGCCTAAATATACACCTTGGGTAGTGAGTGGAGTGAGCTCTGCTGAAAACACCTTCAGTGGAGTCAAGGTGAAAATAGAAAAAGCTGGTTCCGGTACAACACTTCGTAGCACCTATTATAAAATTGCTGTACAAGCTCCTCACTATGCACGATTAGTAGGCGATGGAGTGACTATTGATGGAGGAGAAAATGGCGGAGAAATAAAACTCACTTTTTCAAATCTACAAAATGGAAGTCATTCATTATTACTTTACTTGAATCATCCTGACAATTACACCACGAATAAACCTAGTGATATTGATATTTATGTAAATAATTCTAAAACAATGACTGTAGCACCCTCAGTTCGTGCACTTGAAAATGACAAAGCCGCCATAGCATACCTCACTTTTAATGTAAGCAACGGCACAGCCAATATAGCCCTTAAACCTCGGGGAAATAATACTATTAAAAATGTCATCTTGAACGGATTTGAATTGAATGTTCCTAATGCTACAGCACAAGCAAAGTTCCCCAACCCATCTGACATGAACATGCATGCAGCCCACGACAATGGAAATCTGACTCTCACTTGGACAGGGGCTAGTGGAGCTCAAAAACATCAAATTTATTTTGGCACAGATTCCAGCCAACTTGTTAAAGCAAATCAAAAAAGCACAGAATTCAAAGGAGAACAAACAAACACTACTTACAAAGTGACGGGGACGACACCTTTACAATCTTACTATTGGCGTATTGATGAGGTAGATGCCAATGGAGTCATTACGCCAGGAAATGTTTGGAAATTCCAACCAGGTCGCCTCGCTTTTGACGATGCAGAAGGTTATGGCCGTATGGCAGTGGGTGGTCGCGGAGGCAAAGTAGTGTATGTCACCAACTTGAATGATAGTGGATCAGGTTCACTTCGAGAGGCTTGCACAGCAGATATAGGACCACGGACAATCCTTTTCAAAGTCTCTGGAGTAATTCATCTATCCGATCGCCTCGTTTGTAATCACAATTTTACCACCATTGCTGGCCAATCTGCCCCTAACAAAGGAATCACTATTACAGGAGCCCCTATTGGCTTTACTGGCAATGACTTTATCGCTCGTTTCTTACGAGTGCGTCTCGGTTATGGCCGTACATTCGATGGCATGGGTCTCACAGGTGGTGATCATTCTATTTTAGACCACGCCAGCATCAGTTGGACAATCGATGAAGCCTTTTCAAGTCGAGGTGGCAAAAACTTAACTCTACAGCGCACACTCATTTCAGAAGCATTGAACATTGCGGACCATGAAAACTACCCATCTGGCACAGGGCATGGTTACGCCGCTACTATTGGAGGCGATGTAGGTTCATTCCACCACAACTTATTAGCCCATAACGCTGGCCGAAATTGGAGCCTTGGGGGTGGACTGGATGGGGATGGATACTATGCTGGTCGTTTGGATATTTTTAACAATGTAGTTTATAACTGGTATAGTCGAGTCACCGATGGAGGTGCTCACGAAGTCAATTTTGTCGGTAACTATTATAAAGCAGGAGCAGCTTCTAAACTCTTAGATTATGTCCTAAGTGCAGACCTCGAAGGTGCTGGCAAAGGTTCTCAAGCTTATTATTTTCATAACAACATTTTGCAATTGAACGGGGGATCGTTTAAATGTGATGGAAACAACAATGAATGTGGTCGTCGCTACACCTTAAGCAATGGTCAACAACTCACCTGGAATGTTTGGAACTCAAAACCATTTTTTGAATCTTATGCAAAAATTCAAAGTGCAAAAGCAGCATACAAAGATGTACTCTCTGATGTAGGGCAAAGCATGCCTATATTAGATGAACACGACACTCGTGTAATCAATGAAGTCAAAACTGGTTCTTATAAATATACAGGTTCCAAAGGAAAACTCCCAGGAATACCTGATCGCGAGTCTGATGTCGGTGGACTTGAAAACTACCCTAGCAGCAGTTGGGGAGACAATTACGACAGCGATATGGATGGGCTTCCTGATTGGTGGGAGAACATGTATGGCTACAACCCAAAATCTAAAACTGGGGACTTTAGCGATGCTAACCGAGATCGACTAGGAGATGGCTGGACTGAACTAGAACGCTACTTAGAATGGATGGCTAAGCCTCACTACACTTTTAAAAAAGGAGAAACTATAAATATAGACCTTTCACAATGGACCAAAGGATACGATGGTGGCACCTATGTAGCTTCAAATATTCCAAAAGGAGTGAGTGCGACTGTGAATAGCAGTAAAATGATGGTTTCTTTAGATGAAGATTTTGCAGGTATTGGCTATATCACATTCACACTCACAGACAAAGATGGGGATTCTTTCAGTCGAAAAATCGGTGTCACACAACAACTAGCAGCTCCTATAAACAGTTCTAGTTCCTCTACTCCCAATTCTTCTTCTAGTGCTAACCCTTCTAACAGTAATGTTTATCAAGCAGAAAATGGAGTCATGACTAACGCTGCCTTTGAAGACAAAAACGGTGGCTTTAATGGGACAGGCTATGTGAATTTTGCTGCAGAAAACCCTAGTATTGTAGAAATCCCCGTCCATGTTCCTATCGCAGGGGAATACTCTATAACGCTCACCTATGCCAACGGCAAACCTGAAACCCGTTCCCTTTCAGTTTCTTCTGGAGAAGGCATTTCTAATGTTATAGAGTTTGAAAGCACCGACACATGGACTCAGTGGAAAACCAAAACCACTATCCTCACACTCCAAGCAGGAGACAATGTCATCAAAATTTCAACGGTGAATGGAGATGGTCCTAACTTAGACCAGATTGAATTAAAAGAAAAAGGAACAGAAACAATATCTTCAAAAACACACACCCAACTCCATTATCAAATTTTTGACAATAAAGTACATTTCAAAGGCCTTCCATCCAATGTAAAAATCACTCTATTAGACATGAATGGAATCACTTTACTGAGCACTAAAACCATAAATACCAATAAAGGCAATGCCATTATCGATCTCGAAACATTCAGTCGTGGTTCTTATCTACTCCATATACGCAGTACAAATAAAAATAAAATTCAACTCCACAAAACAATCAAAGTCATACGACATTAAAAAACTTTTACTAAAAGAACCCCTCCTTCTAAATCATTTTAAAGTTCATTAGTCTTAAAAATATACTTAAGCATTTAGAAGGAGTTTAACAATAAAACTCTATTTCAACAAGATATTCAATATTATATCCAATAAAAACTAAAACACTGCACTCTTTACAAAGAAAAAAAGCCTTTCCAAAAGAAAAAGTCTCAAAACTTTTACACAACTCAAAAAAACTAAGTATTTTTATTTAGTGTTTCTTTTCGCTTATAAAGTCAAAAGTTAATACATATTATATATTAAGTTTAAGTGTGTGGCATACATACGCTCAACATGCTATTAAAACTTCAAACAAAATAATAAAACAAAGGATTTCTAAAATGAAAAAATTTATCCTGAGGTGCTCCCCAAAAAGTGTACAAGATTGAGTGATAGTTCTTCTATCTTTACATAAGGAGAACATATAACACAGAAAACAGGCAAACGCTATAGCGAGGCTCAAATAATCAGAGTTTTAGAACAAGTTGATAAAGGTCAAAAGGTTGAGGATATCTGTAGAGAACATGGAATATCCGCACCAACTTTCCATCGCT
>JAAYJH010000049.1 GCA_012523035.1 Fibrobacter sp. | reverse complement strand
TTTTTTGCCTTAGGGGGTGTAGTGAAAATCCTTTTTTATTAAAAAAGATTGCAACAAAACACCCGACCCACTTTTTGAATTGGAGGTGGTTGAGTTTGTGTCTTAAAAAAAGTGGGGAAGGCCCATAAAAAAATTAAAAAGTAAATGACATTTTTTTTTGTTATTCATATATTTAAGGAACGCTCTAAGGGTGAAAATTTACGAGCTTTTGGAGTCCATTAAAACCATAGGATCTTTGTATGCAATCAAAAAAATTAATCGTTTGCCTAGATGTAATTGATAAAAGAGTCACTAAAGGTGTTCAATTCAAAGGGAATATCGATGTTGGAGATCCGGTGGAGATGGCGTCTCGTTATAGTGACGAGGGCGTCGATGAGCTTGTGGTTTATGATATTATGGCTAGTGCAGAAGGCCGCGCGATTGATTTGGATTTAGTGAAGAGTGTGGCGGCGGTGACTCGTGTGCCTTTGACTGTTGGAGGCGGGCTTCGTGATCTGAAAGATATTGAAGATGCGATGGAGGCTGGGGCTCAAAAGGTGAGTATTAATAGTTTGGCGGTTTTGGATCCAAGTGTGATTGCCGATGCGTCTGAAAAGTTTGGGAAAAATGCTGTGATGCTTGCGATTGATGCTAAGTTTGTGGGTGTTTCAGAGCAAATTCCTAGCGGTTACGAGGTTTTTATTCAGGGAGCCCGTCGTGCTATGGGGCTTGATGCTATCCAGTGGGCTCAAGAGGCACAGAGGCTGGGGGCAGGAGAAGTTTGTTTGAATTCTATCGATGCCGACGGTACCAAAGAAGGTTATGATTTAGTTTTTACTGATTTGATGGCGAAGTCGCTTGAAATCCCTGTGATTGCAAGTGGTGGTGCTGGTACTTTGGAGCATATTCAAGAGCTTTTTGAAGGCACTGCAGCACAAGCGGCTTTGGTGGCTTCTATGCTTCATTTTAACGAGTTTACGGTGTCTCAGATTAAAAAAGTAATGCATTGATTGCGATAAACGCCTTTTCATCATTAGAAATTTGTATATTCACTATTATTTTTAATGTGCTAAGGGCTGTTTATGAATCCAGAAAAAGCGTATCGAGTGATAGAAAAGGCAAACTCATTGGGAGCTGATTTTGCAGAATTGTTTGTAGAAGAAACTCGCTCTTCAGTCTTGCTTTTAAAAAACAAAAAAATAGAAAATGCTTCTGCGAGTACCGAATTTGGTGTGGGGATTCGTTTGTTTTTTGGCCCCGAGGTTTTGTACGCTTTTACAAGTGATGATTCTACGGATTCCTTGTTGAAAATGGTAGATACTTTGGCTTTTTCTCGAAATTCACAAGCTTCAAAAGGTGTTTTTTCATTTCAGTTTTTAGAGCCGCAAAGTGTTGTGGATTATTCTTTGAAAAGTTTTAAAGATCCTCGAGTTTTGGGACAAACTTATAAGTTGGATTTTTTGAAAAAAGCAGATGAAGCTGCTAGGGCCTTTTCTTCTCAAATTGTGCAGGTGAGTGCTTCTGTGGTGGACACTTGCTCTCATATTCAAATAATAAATAGTGAAGGGCTTTTTATAGAAAATTCTAGAGCTAGAACTAGAGCTAGTGTGGGAGTAACAGGTGCAAAAGGAGAAGAACGCTTTACTACCCATGAGTCTCCTGGGGCTTTGGGAGGCTATGAGCTTTTAGAACATATTTCTCCAGAAATTTTGGCGACTAGTGGTGCCGAAAGGGTGCTTCGAATGCTAGATGCAGGCTATATTACAGGTGGAAAAATGCCTGTGGTCATGGGGAATGGTTTTGGTGGTGTAATCTTTCACGAGGCTTGTGGGCATCCTTTGGAAACTGAATCTATTCGAAAAAAAGCAAGCCCTTTTTGTGATAAACTAGGAGAGCCAATCGCAAACCCTGTGTTGACGGCTATCGATGACGGGACCATAGATAATGCATGGGGTTCTTTGTCTATCGACGATGAAGGTACCCCTACACAACGGACCACTTTGATTGAAAATGGAGTTTTGAAGTCTTTTTTGAGTGATCGAGTGGGTGCAAAAGAGGTCGGAGTCCCTTTGACCGGGAGTGCAAGACGAGAGTCTTATAAATATGCCCCCGTGAGCCGTATGAGAAATACTTTTATCGCTCCTGGAGAAAGTTCTTTAGAAGATATGATTTCTGGTGTAGACAATGGGTTGTACGCAGCTAAAATGGCTGGAGGCTCTGTGAATCCCGCCACTGGTGAGTTTAATTTTGCGGTAGACGAGGCCTATGTGATTCGAAATGGTAAAATTGCAGAGCCCGTACGAGGGGCTACCTTGATAGGCAAAGGTCACGAAATCCTGAATCAAATTAGCATGGTGGGCAACGACTTTGAGATGGCTGCTGGCATGTGTGGGGCTTCGTCTGGTTCGGTGCCTGTCACAGTGGGGCAGCCCTCTATTAAAGTGGATTCCATTTTGGTGGGTGGTCGCTAAAACCGAGGGAGTCTTACCATGTCTCCTGATTTTAAGTGCTCTACAGAAACTCCAGGATTTAAGGATTGTAGGGTAGAGGTGGTGTAAAACTTCGGAAGCTCAACGGTGCTCTTTTTGTAGTGCCTTTGAATGAGTTGATATAAATCCTCGTTGTCATTTGCCTTTACAGAAATGTACAAGGAAGGATTTGCAGGGTCCGATTGCCATACTTCTAGAGTTTTCATAAAACGGTTGGCAAATGAAATGCTTGGCGGACTGCTAGTGGCGGTTGTTTTGCTAGAAGCTTTGCTTTGTTGCTTAGCAGGAACGGGGGTAGGAACACTGCTCATTAAACTAGAAGTTTTTAAGGTGATTTCGGTTTGATTTTCATCTTTTTCTTTTTTTACGGGCTCTAGCTTTAGAATAGAATCCAAAGAAGCTATATAAACAGAGTCTGGCCATTCAATTAAAGGGTATTTTTGATGCTCAACAATAGCTTCGAAATCTTGAGATGAGTTTCCACAGGCTATAATTAAAAAATAAAAGAATAATATTGCATAAGTCATAGCTTAAAAATAGTATTATAGTCTTGCCAAAAAGGCATTTTTTTCTTAAGTTTGGTGTTTTACAGCTGTTTTTAGCAGGATTATAATTATGAAAGAAGGAATACACCCCAACTATCAGCCCGTTGTGTTTGTTGATGCCAACACAGGTGCAGAATATATCACTCGTTCTACCAAAACCTCTTCAGAAAAAAGAGAAATCAACGGTGTAGAGCATAGCGTAGTGACTTTAGAAATCACTGCCGACACCCATCCATTCTGGACAGGGAAGCAACATCGTGTGGACACAGCTGGTCGTATCGATCGCTTTAATAAGCGTTTTGAAAACAATATTGTGAGTGCCAAAAGAAAAACAAGAAAAGTGGTTGTTAAAGACGAAGAATAATAAAATCAAAGGAAAGTCATGTCGAAAAAGTTAGTTTTGTTCTCCCTCAGTTTGGTTATTTTATCATTTGTAGCATGTGGAGAGAAAAAAGGTGTTATTGAAGGGGTGGTTTTAGACCCATTTACTGGTAATCCTGTAGAAATGCCCACAGTATGGATGGATTCTACTATTTTCTCCACACAAAAACCAAAATACGAATACAAAGACGGTCTTAAAAAAGGTGAATTCAAATTTGAAAAAGTACCTGTTGGTGATTATCTCATCAAAGCTCGTCGCAATCGTTTTGTTTTAGGTCAAGAAAGATTTAGCACCAATAACGAGTCTCCAAATGCAAAACTAACTCTTTATATATACGATGACAAAGTGGATCCTGGTCTGTATGTCGCTAACCCCGAAGGTGCAGAAAAATATGCGAACAGTTGGGTCTTATGGTCTGCCTCTTGTAAAGAATCTGTTGCCGCTTATCGTTTAAGCTATACAGACTCCAAAAATGCTCCATCTTTACCCTCCAAAAAAGCAAAAAAATCCAAAAGAGTCCCTGCTAGTGCAATCAAAACTCTGCCAGACCCTCGTGTAATTTCATCTGAAATTGACTTTTTATACAAAAATGCAAGCTCAGTCACAACTCCTTTGAAAGCAGCCACTTATTCCCTAAAAAATGAAGCAGTGTCTGCCCACGAAAATTGCACAGGATTTGAAGACGACAAAAGAGGCTTATTTGTAGATCCATCTAGCAAAACTGATTTAGAAGTCTCCTACAAATCCGAAGCCCTATACCAAATCAAAGGCACCCTCCCCAAAGGCAAGCAAGTCTTAGTACTTTCTCAAGACGACAAAACACTACAAACTTATTACTTCGAAGTCAAATAAACGATTCTAGACATTCAAAAGAAAAGTCCTTTAAGCAAAGGACTTTTTTTTGTATTCAAAAGGCTTACAGTTTTTCCTGAGGCTTCTGTTCAGCCGGCTTAAAAGAAAAAACTCCACTTACAAAAAAAGTCACAAAACAAGTTCTGTTTGTGACTTTAAAACGCTTTTAATTAGTGTTATAAACTATTCGCACACCTTTTTTGTACGAGGATTTCCATTATCACCTTTACAAGTCGATACAACGGCTCTAAATGACATATCTTGACTCACTGCAGTAGTCATATCATACATTGCATACGCATTGCTGTTCACTTTTTTTGTCCCATTTGCATCAATGGTTGTCAAAATAAGCGATTTTCCGTCCACTGTGTAGATGTATTCCATTTCATCACCGAAAGCATCATCTTTTATAAAATTCCAAGTAGAAAAATCATCCATTACAATAGCATCACAAATCGGAACGACTTTACAGTCTCCAGACTCCTCAGATGAAGAACTCTCTGGCACTTCTTGTGACGAAGATGAGTTTTCTGGTGCTTCTTCTGAAGACGATGAATTGAGATTGACATCGTTATCTTCATTTATTGTTGGATTTCCCTTATTGTCACAGGCAACAAAAAATAAAGCAGTAAAAATCAAAGCAAAAATCCTAACATATTGACATTTCATTGATCCTCCTAGTTTAAAAAACTAAAAAAATGTGATTAATAATAAAACTTATGTTTTATTAAAATTAAATATAAATTATTTAAACTAAAAAAGTCAGTTATATGAAGAATAAAATCTATTTATAATAAAGTCTCACACACGCCTGGCTTTTTCGAATAGATACCGCTCTCATAACCAACACAGAACAAAACCAAAGTAAAAAGCACACTTATTAAAACTGATTTTGGGAAAAAATGTACTAGAGTGTGACTATTCTGCTAATTTTAAAGAAATTGAAAAGAAAGATTTCTCATTGGTACCAAGTAAGTATATTGAAATTGTAAACCATGTTGAACACTTGGATTATGAAGTCCAAATGGAAATGCTGCAAGGCGAATTAAAAGAATTATTTGCGAGAGAAGAACGATTAAAAGAAGAAGTAAAAAGAATTTTCAAAACTTAGGATATAAGCTATAAATTGGATAATACCTATCGGATTAATGAGTTAAAAATTAAAGTCCGTTCTTCGCAAGCTAAAGCAGTACTTTGGATCAATTCTGACTTGACACAGCTTTATTCCTTCTTTCTTTTTTACTCTGGTTCAATTAGGCAACAAGCTGTTGCCCGATTGGAAAATTCTAATAGTATTGAAAACATCCAACAAGCAGCTGGACAATTAGAACACGATAATAATCAGATAATTATAATTAGCCAACAAGCTGTTGACCAAATTCCTTGGGGTCTATTGTGGCTTAAAAATTTAAGACAGAAAAGTTTGATTCTTTAGTTTAAAAGCAAAAGCTAAATGTAACTACAAAGGGATCATAAAAATGAAAAATAACACTACAAAACCAAAAAGCAGCCGCAAAAGTCAGCGTTCACTGCAATCGTCGCTCCTGCGAAGATTTAAAATCAAGGCAGGAGTACCAATATTGTTTAATTATAACATCATTTTATATGATTAAAATGTGCTTTTGCGTTAAATTTCAATAATTATTTTTATAGATAGATTTATATTTGATTAAATGCAGTTCAATAATCTAAATAGCAAAAATTTTCCACAGCGTAAAGTACTGCGATTAAAAAGCTTTGATTACTCTCAGTTGGGTTTTTATTTTATTACGCTATGTTGCAAGTACCGCGAACATTTGTTTGGCACTATAGAAAATGGAGAAATGATTTTCAATGAATTTAGAAAAAATCAAGCTTTTAGACTTTAAAATCTGCCAGCGAAATTATTACGACAATATTATAAGAAATCAGAGAGCATATAATAATGTTTCCAACTACATTAAAAATAACCCTGCAAAATGCTAAGACGATAATTTTTTGAAAAATGAAACCCACAGAAAATAAACATATCGAATACAAGCAAAAAGTAACTCCTGAAATAGAGAAAGAGGTGGTAGCTTTTCTTAATTCCAATAAAGGAGGTCTTATTTATATTGGTTTAGATAAAAGTGGCTCGTTATTCGGGTTTAAATCGAGTGAATTTAGTAGAAAGTAATGAATACGGTTATGAAAGCTTAATCAAAGCAACTTTTCAGGTATTAGAGAAGTTAAATTTAAAGAATAAAACGCTTACAGAAATTACTCCAAAAGCAAGGAAAGAACAAAGGTTATGGAATGCTGGTGCTTTAAGAGAAGCGGTTATTAATGCTTTTGTTCACAATGACTATACACGGGAGGTCGCACCAAAGTTTGAGATTTTCGATGATAGATTAGAAATCACTTCTTATGGAAGTTTACCGCAAGGATTATCCGAAGAAGAGTTTTTTCAGGGTTTTTCTATCTTAAGGAACAAAGAATTAATGCGAGTATTTAAAGATTTAGATTTGGTAGAACAATTGGGTTCGGGCATCCCTAGAATTTTAGAAAGTTACGACAAAGATTGTTTCCATTTTTCCGAGAATTTCTTGCGTGTGGTGCTACCTTCGGGTGAGGTTGTTGAAGAGAAAAGTGGGTTGGTAGAAAGTCAGCAAATGATATTAAAATTAGTAGCAAAGAATCCTAAAATAAGTAAGCGAGAAATGGCAGAAACTATTGGGATTAGTACGACGGCTATAGATAAAAATATAGAGAAATTAAAAAATGCTAAATTAATAAAACGAGTTGGTAGTAGTCGTTCGGGATATTGGTCAATAATAAAATGATAAGAAAACTTAAAACCGAACAAGATACCAAACAAGTGTTGAGTTTGATTTTTGTAATGAAAGAAGGTAAACATAGCTGCAGTGAATTTATGGAAGCTGTCAATATCAAGCATCGTCCAACATTTTTTATACAATTATCTTCAATCAACCAGTCGTAAGCAACAATATTTTTTAACTAATAAAGGTCGAGATTTTATTTAATCATTAACGGATCCATAAGTGAAAATGAACGAATTTAATCCAAATACACACCATCAACAATGCTACAAAATGGAAAAATGACTAGTTTTATATAGTATGAAATTCACAGAATCGAAATTAGAACAAGCATTTACGGAATTGATTTGGGAGGTTCACAAAGAATTTTCGGCTGGTGATGAATTGGGCATTGATTTTCAGGAAAAAGCGTTTTATGACATTCTAAAAGAACTTTGCATCAAATATGGCTTCAAATATCCAGACGACAAAATGATTGAGCTTGCAAAAGCCGTGAAAAAACTTGTGGACGGACAAGCCAAATTTCCTGACTGGAATAAACGAGACGATATAAAATCAGGATTGAAAGTTGAACTGATTCTATTGCTAGACAAGTTTGACTATCCACCTGTTGAAAGAGACGAGGTGTATGTTGAGATTTTTGAGCAAGCAAAAAACTTCAAGAAAAATCAAAACGAATAAACCTAAACAGGCAAATACAACAAATGAAAATCCTAGCCCTCTATATAGGAAACTATCAGAGCCTAAACTATGTATAAATCAATGGCCTTTTTTCTTGTTTTACTGGCTGCGAGATTCACACAGTTAGTGCAATTGTATTTTACAAGTATTCCTTCTGGTGGTTTACTGACAGAACAGCCCATTAAATATTTCGTGTGTGCATCTATTGTAGAAATCAGTGTTTTTGCCGCCTTGTTTTTCTCTTTTTC
>JAAYJH010000048.1 GCA_012523035.1 Fibrobacter sp. | reverse complement strand
TTTAACTGTAGTTTTACCGCCGTTTTTTTTGCTTAGTTTTTGCACTTTAACTGTAGTTTTACCGCGGTGTTTTTATGATGTTCCTTGCTTAGGCTTTATCTGTGAAAGGAAGCTTGTTCTTTATTTTAAAAATTCTATAGTTTAGCTATGAATAATTCCTTTTTGCGTTACAATCACTTGGGCTATGCACCTTTTTCTCCAAAAGTTTTTTTGTCCACTTATCCTTCGGCTTTTAGTTTTCAAATTTTGAATGAGCGTTCAGAGCTGGTGTTTGAGGGGGAGTTGCTAGAGCAAGGGTTATGGGAGCCTACGCAAGAGCTTTGTTTTAAGGGTGATTTTTCTGATTTGAAGGCCCCTGGTCGTTATCGTATTGTGCTTGATTCTTCTGTTCAAAGTGATTGGTTCCAAATTGGTGAAGCGTGGATTTCGGATCAGTTCGATGCGAATCTGAAGTCTTTTTATTATCAGAGGAGTGGAGTGGATTTATTGGCAGAAAGGGCGGGAAAGTGGGCTAGACCAGCGGCACATTTAGATGATGCGATTCCTTTTCACAAAAGTATGGATAGAGAGGGGCTTTGGAATGCTCATGGCGGTTGGTACGATGCTGGTGATTATGGGAAATATATTGTGAATGCAGGGGTGAGTTTGGGGACTTTGTTGTTGATTGCAGAGTTATATCCAGAGGTATGCAAACATAGCCCGCTTTTAGAAGAGATCCGTTTTGAATTGGACTGGTTTATTCGTATGCAAGACCATGATGGAGGTGTGTTTTTTAAGGTTTCTCCCGACCGTTGGGATTCTTTTGTGCCCCCCCATGAGACTATTTACCAAAGGCGAATTTTAGGGAAATCGACCACTTCGACTTTGAATTTTGCAGCTGTTTTGGCTCATGCACATCGTGTATTTTCTAAAGAAGATGCAGATTTTGCAAGAATATGCTTAGAAAAGTCGAAAAACGCTTATTTATGGGCCCAAGCCAATCCAGATATTGCATACCCCAATAACACCGAGGGGAGTGGGCTATACGGTGATTCTGTTTATAGTGATGAGTTTTTTTGGGCAAGAGCGATGCTTTTTAGAGAAGGTGTGAGTGACTTTGATATTCTTAAAGATTTGCTCGAAGATTCTAAGACTCAAAGCGTTTTGCATGCGATTACTTGGCGTGATACTCAAAATTTTGGGTGGATAGCCCTTGCTTTGCAAGGTATGGATCTGGAATTACAAGAAAAGGCTAGGCTTCAATTGGAGCAAAGTGCCAAAGAGATTGTAGCTTTAATAGAGCAGAGTCCACATCGAATTTCTTTGTCAGAATTTCATTGGGGTTCTAATGGTTTGATTGCGAATCATGCTTTGACTTTGGCGGTGGTGCACGAGTGGTCCACAGCTTTTGATTATGCTGCTTATGCTTTTGAGCTTATTGATTTTATATATGGGCGAAATCCTCAGGGCATGAGCTTTGTAACGGGTTCGTGTGCTTCTGCACCTAAGTTTCCGCATCATCGTATAAGTGGCTCCGACGGTATAGACGAGCCAGTGCCAGGCTTAGTTGTGGGGGGTATTAATGAGTTTCGTCAAGATTCACACCGAGAGGTGCCTTATCCTAGTGATCTGCCTGGTTTTTCTTATTCTGATTTTCAAAAGTCATTTGCTAGTAACGAAACAGCTATCAATTGGAGTGCACCGCTTTGTTTTGCTCTGGCCTATTTAAAACACAATTACACTTCAAAAAAACTTCCATCCATTCAAGTTTTGACATGGGATTTGTCGAGTTTTTCACATATTGAACAAGTGAAAGCTTTAATAGATGCCAATGCTCAGTTCATACAGTTGAGACAAAAGTCTGGTACTTTCGAAGACAAGCTAAAAGTTGCCAAAGAAGCTGTGGAGCTTTGCCAGAAAAATGAGATTCGAATAGTGATCAACGACGACCCTTATTTGGCAAAAGAGTCTTTGGCGAGTGGAGTGCACTTGGGGCTAAAAGACACACCGGTTTCAACAGCTCGATTTATTTTGGGTTCCAAGGCTATCATAGGGGGGACTGCTAATTCTATTTTAGATGTGAAACGCCGCCTTGAAGAGGGGGTAGATTATATAGGTTTGGGCCCTTATAAAAACACTTCTACTAAAGAAAATTTAAGCCCGATTTTGGGTGCAGAAGGGGTCTTGAAAGTGGTACAAATGATAGAAAGCAGAAAGAAGGATTCTCTTTTCGTTTGTCCTTTTTATGTGATAGGGGGAATATCTTATGAGGATACTCAAGTGCTTCAAGATTTAGGAGCAAGTGGAATAGCGGTTTCTAGTCTGGTAGTGGGGGCAGATAATATACAAGAGGCTTACAAGAAATTAAAGTTTTAGCGTATACAATCCCCCACACTTCAGTTTAATCATAACTAGTCAGGTCTTCGGGTTCTTCCACAATCCATTTTTCTATGCGTTTAGCGAGCTCAATCTGCCCTATACTTTCAAGTCTTTCCACAATATTGAACAGAATTTGGGCTTCTATCCCTGCGAGAGACTCTTCGTTCTGGTCTAAATATTCATTTGCCAAATCAAACTCTTCTAATCCAATCAACAAACTCAAATAGTTTTCACAGACACTGTCATCCAAATAGGACTTTTCGTGCTGACGGAGCAAATTCTGTGCTTCTTCGGGTGAGACTAATTGGCACAAACGCCCCAAGTTAAATTCTTTTGGATATTTTTGATACAAGGTTTTAGCCAGAGCCAAGGCTTCTTTTTGTTTTCCTTCTTGAGAAGCTATACCCACTTGCAAGTCTAAATAATCTTCTTCATAAAGTGCATCGATAGGCCCTTGAATCTCTGATAAAATTCGTTTAGTATTTGGAATATCACCAACATCGTAATAAGCGTTGGCAACATTTAAAAGACTTGGGATGCTTTTATTTTTATCCACACTAAAACAAAGTTTTTCATAATAGTCGGGAGCATTCAGTCCATCTGTAAGTGCTTTAGCGGCTTCAAATGTAAACTCAGAAGGGTAAGCTTTCATCTGCTCATATTTTTCTAAAATATCATTTAAAATATGGAAGGCCTTTTCTTTGGGCAAAAATTCTTGAACAGACAAAAACAAGAAGCTTTTTGGATCCGCTCCATCCTTTGCAAAAGCAATATTACGAAGCATTTCTTCTAAAAAATCTTTATCCTCGAATCCCGAGGCTAGATCCAAGAAAAAATCCACAAAATCGACATAGAGTTCGCTAAATTCTTCAAAAAACTCTAAATCTTCAACAAAATGAAGAACCAAATCGGTCTGGAGCACCTCTTCTATCATACGCAACTGTACAGAAACATCTTGGATGGGCACAATAAATTCGTACAAAGAGTCTAAATACACAAAAAGCGAGCTTAATTCTTTCGCATTCAACGCAGTCGTTTGTTGGATTAGATTTAAGTTTTCAAATACAGATTTTATAGCGTTTTCTGAATGGTCTTTAGGAAGTACCCAAGAGATTTTATTTTTAGCCATATTAATTCCATTTATTTTGAATGAATGTTTTGGTTTCAAATGTAGCAGCCTCTATCCATTGGACCATCAAAGAGACTTTATTATCCATATTTAACGCATTCCAGTACAAATCCAGAGTTTCTTCTGGACTAGATAAAATAGGCATCAAAGCGGGTTCTCCTTCAAAGCTAGGGATAGGATCTCCATCGCCTTGATAAGTAGAAATAAAATGCCCATAACCAGCAAGGCCTTTAGAGTAAGAATAAACAAAGCGTTGGCAACCAGCTTCTTCACTATTTTTAAATGCCTTCAAGATAGACAATTTATAAACACTCTCTTGTGGATTTTTGTAAATCACACCAGATATTCTGGGTGTAAAGTGGGGAGAATCGGGTTCGTATTGACGTGAATCCAAAGCCTCTTCAAAGGATTTCCCTTTTTTAAAAGCCTCAAAAATAGTATCGGTTTGGTCCCCATTGGTCAAAATAAAATGCTCATTGTCGTGTCGCATGGGGTAATAAATAATCAAAGAAGGGTCTGTGAGTTTAGACTCATCAAAGGCTTTAGTTTTTAAAAACCCGGTCTCATTTTCCAAAACAAAAATTCGATTACGGCTGTTTTCACTCCTCCCCATAATCCAGTACACTTGAACCCAATACTGACTGCACGGGCTTTTGCCAAGGATAATACCTCTTCCAGGGTAAGCATTATTTTTTAGTTGTTGAAGATTAAACTGGGCTTGATTTAAATAATTCATGGCTTCCTTGTATATAAATTATCGGTATTGCTTTACTTGATAATCCCAAAAATAAGAAACCTCATTTTGGGTATAATTAAACTCGATTCTAGCATTATCTCCGATATCATATAAAATATAAAAGTGGTGACGATAATAAAAACTAGAAATAAAATAAACAGTATAGGAGAAATTTTCTCGAAAATGGGGACCGTATTCAAATTCATCCACATAATCATAATTGAAATTAAATTCATATTCAAAGGGGGCGGTTTCTAGCCATTCAGAGCAAGAGTTTTCCATAATTTCTCTGGAATCCCCAGTAATAAAAGGGATATCACAGTATCGATATTCGCTCAAACCCCACACATAATGGGGCTCTGACTGCAGTCTATAAGCCATCGACTCACTTTCAAAAGCATCCATACCACATGCCCCAAGCATCAAAACACTGAAACACAGTGAAAAGAACTTAATTGCTTGTTGAAATTTTATAAAAAAGTTTGTCATACACAAAATCCTCTTTAATATAGCAAATCAGGTCAGGAAGAAGCCTTTTTCCATGGAGATTCTAAAAAAATAAATACAAAGAAAGAATAAAAAAGAAATATGGAAGTTCCAGAAGCGCCTGGCTATAATAGATTAGTGAAACACTTTATAACACAGAAAGCATTCAAAAATAAAACACTTTTTAATGAATGGAGTTTTATTTTAGAGTATTGAAGCATAAAAACCTTATTATAGAGAGTGTTCCGTTTCAATATGAAACGCTCTGAGGATCTTTGTATCATTTTAGTTGCTTTTAAAGAAGCAAAAATTAGAGATTGAAAAGACGGTATGGGAGCTAGGTTTTATATATTGTAAACGGAAGTGCCCCATCCTACTCAAAAAAACAAAGAATAAAAGTCATATAGGGCATTTTTCTTAAAAGGACAGGAATATAATCTAGTTTTTTAAGAAAAATCGAGTAATTTAAGTTTTTGGCATGCAATTTGCTATACACAAGTATAAATGTTTAACGGCTTTACAAGCCATTCACTTTAACACAAGAGGTATCCAACATGATAAAACCACTTGCAGACCGAATTTTGATTGAACCTGCAGAAGCAGAAACAAAAACTCAAAGTGGTCTATTTATCCCAGACAACGCCAAAGAAAAACCCATGCAAGGCAAAATCGTAGCCATGGGTCCAGGTCGAAAAAATGATAAAGGTGAGTTAATCCAACCCGAAGTCAAAGTGGGTGATAGTGTGCTTTATGGTAAATACAGTGGCACCGAAGTTATGGTAGATGGTAAAGAATATTTAATAGTCAAAGAAAGCGATATTTTCGCGGTACTTTAATATAGAATCTAGGAGTTATAATTATTATGGCTAAACAAATGAAATTTGATGTAGCAGCAAGAGCTAGCTTAATGGAAGGCGTTGACAAACTCGCCAATGCAGTGAAAGTGACTTTGGGTCCTAAAGGTCGAAATGTAATGATCTCTAAATCTTTTGGTGCCCCCAATGTGACCAAAGACGGTGTTTCTGTAGCCAAAGAGGTGGAACTAGAAGACGCTTACGAGAACCTTGGTGCTCAAATGGCCAAAGAAGTGGCTAGCAAAACAGCCGATGTAGCTGGAGACGGTACCACTACCGCCACGGTTTTAGCTCAAGCTATCACTCGTGAAGGTCTAAAAAATGTAGCCGCTGGTGCAAACCCTATGGATGTCAAAAGAGGTATCGACGCTGCGGTGGCTTCTGTGATCCAAGAAATTAGCAAAATGGCTGTCAAAATCAACAGCAAAGAACATGTGGCTCAAGTGGCTTCTGTTTCTGCAAACAATGATCCAGAAATCGGTGAATTGCTTGCCAATGCCATGGAAAAAGTGGGTAACGATGGTGTGATCACCATTGAAGAGTCCAAAACAGCTGACACAGTTTTAGAAGTAGTCGAAGGAATGCAGTTCGATAGAGGTTATTTGTCACCTTATTTTGTGACCAACACCGATCGAATGGAAGTGGTTCTTGAAGATCCCTTTATTTTACTTTACGACAAAAAAATCAGCGTGATGAAAGACTTGCTCCCTATTTTAGAGCATGTGGCCAAACAAGGTCGTTCTCTTTTGATCATCGCCGAAGATGTAGATGGCGAAGCCCTCACTACATTGGTGGTCAATAAAATCCGTGGCACTCTAAAAGTCGCTGCAGTAAAAGCACCCGGTTTTGGTGATCGTCGTAAAGCGATGCTCGAAGACATTGCCATTTTAACTGGTGGGCAACTCGTTTCCGAAGAAGTGGGTGCCAAACTCGAAGACGCTCCTGTTTCTGTTTTAGGTGAAGCTAAATCCATCACTATCGACAAAGACAATACCACCATTGTAGAAGGTATTGGTGAAACTGATGCTATCAAGGCTAGAGTCTCTCAAATTAAAAAGCTCATCGAAGACACTACTAGTGACTATGATCGCGAAAAATTACAAGAAAGACTTGCCAAACTTGCTGGCGGTGTCGCTGTGATTAAAGTGGGAGCCGCTACCGAAGTCGAGATGAAAGAGAAAAAAGACCGTGTTGATGATGCCATGCACGCCACTCGCGCTGCAGTAGAAGAAGGTATTGTTGCAGGGGGTGGTGTGGCACTTATCCGTGCTGCTTCTGCCATTGAATCTCTGAAGTTCGACAATCCAGACCAAAAAACTGGTGCAGCCATTATTCGCCGTGCTATCGAAGAACCACTTCGTCAAATTGTGACCAACGCAGGCCTAGAAGGTTCTGTAGTGGTAAATAAAGTGGCCGAAGGCAAAGATGGTTTTGGTTACAATGCAAAAACCGACATGTACGAAGACTTGATCGCTGCTGGTGTGATTGATCCTGCCAAAGTGACCAAGGCTGCGTTGAGCAATGCGGCTTCTATTGCCAGTATGTTACTCACAACAGACTGTGTAATAGTAGAAAAGAAAGAAGAAAAACCAGCATTACCTCCTATGGATATGGGCGGCATGGGTGGCATGGGCGGAATGATGTAATTCCCAATCGAACTTCTTAGTTAAAGAACTCTACCCCGTGGGTAGAGTTCTTTTTTTATGATTTTTTGCAACAAATTTTGATTCAAAATGAAACAGTTCTTTAATAGTATCGAAAATTCGGCTTTTTTAGGGCTTTTCTAGCCTTATTTTTTGGCATGCTTTTTGCACTATCTAATATGAATGAATTTTATGTTAGAAATTAATAGATAAGAGGTTTATATGTCAGATTTTTCAAATTTAAGTGAACGAATTTTAGCAAAAGCACAAGAGTATATGGATAAGCAAAGGCATTCCTATTTAGGTGTCCCCCATTTGGCTGTATCTCTTTTGGACTCTTTAGATGCAAGGCTAAAAAACTTATTCAAGTCAAAAAATGTCAATGCAAAAACTTTACAAGCAAAGTTAATGCCTTTTATGGAATCTATTCCAAAAGCGGCTGAGGTCCAACCTGATGCCAGCCCGGATTCTGATTTATCTAGAGTTTTACGAGGGGCCATTCAAACTGCAAGGCAAGTTTCAAGAACAGTGAGTCCTGGAGATTTATTGGTCTCTATATTGCGTTTTGCCTCGGATAGAAATTTAGTGAAAACCATAGAAGCTGATTTAGGCTCTGCAGAAGTGGTCGAGACTTGGCTCTCTGACCCTATGAGTGCTGCTGCAGTAGCCGAAGAAGAGTCTCCATTAAAATTATATGGTAGAGAATTGGTAGAAATGGTCGCTCAAGGAGAATTAGACCCTGTGATTGGCCGAGACGAAGAAATCCGTCGCATGATTTTGATCCTTTCTAGGAAAACAAAAAACAACCCGGTTTTAGTGGGTGAAGCAGGGGTGGGTAAAACAGCCATAGTCGAAGCCTTGGCCGAAAGGATTCACCGAGGAGATGTCCCAGATTCTTTAAAAGGGAAGAAACTATTTTCACTCGATTTATCTGCTTTGATAGCGGGTGCCAAATACAAAGGAGAGTTCGAAGAGCGATTAAAGGCTGTTTTAGATGCCCTTGAAGAAGATGGAAACACTCTTTTATTTATTGACGAAATCCATATGATTGTTGGGGCTGGCAAGTCCGAAGGCAGCATGGACTTGGGGAATATGTTAAAACCCAAGCTCGCTCGAGGGGAATTGCATTGTATTGGAGCGACCACCACTCAAGAGTATAGAAAATATATAGAAAAAGACTCGGCTTTAGAACGCCGCTTCCAGCCTGTATCTGTTTTTGAACCCAGTGAAGAAGACGCCCTCTCTATTTTAAGGGGTATTAAGGAAGGTTTTGAGGCTCATCATGGGGTGAGACTCCATGACAACGCTCTTGTTTCTGCAGTGAAACTCTCTGTCCGTTATGTGGCCGATCGAAATTTACCCGATAAAGCCATTGACTTAATCGATGAGGCAGCTAGTTTTGTAAAAACGCAACTAGACACTGTCCCCGAAGCCTTAGACGACTTGCAAAGAAAAGAATTGCAGCTCAAAATCGAAGAAAAAGCTTTGTCCAAAGAGGTGGATGAAAAAAGCTTGAAACGCCTCCAAGAACTTCAAGAAGATTTGGCTTTAACCAGTGCCGCTGTTGTAGAGATGCAAAATAAATGGCAAGAAAAACGACTTCAATTTGCTGAGCTAAAAGAGGCCAAACTAGCATTGAAAAAAGCCAAAGAGGAGATGGAACAAGCCGAATCTAACTATGATCTAAATAGAGCAGCCGAGTTAAAATACAATACCATTGTAAAATTAGAAACTCAAATTCAAAAGCTAGAAGAAAATGTAAAACTCACATCAGAAGCTGGAGAGCTCACACAAGAAGTGAACGAAGAAACAATCGCTTTGGTGGTGAGTCGATGGACGGGAATCCCTGTGACGCGGCTTAGAGAAGGAGAAAGGGCTAAACTTTTAGATTTAGACACTAGACTCCAGCAACGAGTGATTGGGCAAGACCAAGCAGTTCAAGTCGTTTCCGAGGCTATTTTGAGGAATCGAAGCGGTCTATCTAGAGAAAATGCACCTATTGGGAGTTTCTTGTTTTTGGGCCCCACGGGGGTAGGTAAAACCGAACTAGCCAAAGCTTTGGCCTTTTTGTTGTTCGATAGTGAATCGGCTATGATTCGTTTAGATATGAGTGAATATATGGAAAAACACAGCGTTTCTAGGTTGATAGGAGCACCTCCAGGTTATGTTGGCCATGAAGAAGGCGGCCAATTGACAGAAGCGGTTCGTACCAAACCTTATAGCGTTGTCCTTTTGGATGAAGTCGAAAAGGCACACCCCGATGTTTTCAACACTCTTTTGCAAGTTTTAGACGATGGTCGCTTGACCGACGGAAAAGGGCGAGTGGTGAGCTTTAAAAACACCTTGGTATTAATGACTTCTAATTTAGGCAGTCATCTTTTTCAAAGTGAAAATCAAAAAGTCACCCTAGAAGAGGTCATGCCAGAGTTGAAACGCTTTTTTAGACCAGAGTTTTTAAATCGATTAGACGAAAGTATAGTGTTTAATGCTTTAACAAAAACTGATTTGCGTTCTATAGTAGAATTAAAAGTGAAAGTTTTACAAGAACGGCTAGAAAAACAAGGCTATCAGATGGACTTCACTCCAAAAGCTATGGATGCAGTGGCAGAAGCCTCTTATGATCCTCAATTTGGTGCAAGGCCTATCCAGCGCTACTTGCAAAGAGAAGTAGAGCGAGTGCTTTCACATGCAATTATCAGTGAAAAAGTCAAAGTGGACAAGCCCTTTGTCTTAGATTATCAATCCAAAGAATTTGTAATTCTAAATAAAGAACAAAATTAAAATCTTATGATAAACACAGTGTCTCTAATAGATGCTGTGTTTTATTTTAGAGGGATCAAAGCATAAAAACCAATGCTTCTCTGGTTGTTATTGGATTCTTGGAGTATTCCAAAATCAAACTCCAATCGAAGTCTTGTGCCCGAAATGTTCACTTCTAATTTGGGCAATATATCGACCATAAAATCTTCTTGAAAATGCCCCGCAGTAAAAGAGCTGGTGAGCTCGGCCATAGCCAAAAACACTCCACCAAAATTCAGGGTGGGCATAAATCCAGTTTCAAACTTCACATAAGCATCTGGTCCTGTCACTCCTTCAAAAAATCCAGCTCGCAACTCGTATAGATTCGAAAAAATTTTGGCGATATGATTTTCTTTACTGTAAGTGACAATAAGGCCCCCTTTAAAGTTTTTATTGATCATAAAAGGGACATCCAATCCGATATAAGAATTAGGAGATAGATAAGCTTTGGCTCCAATGTTTAAATGAGTATTATCGCTATAATAAAAAAGTTTGGCTCCAAACTCTGCGTCTTCATTGACACTCCCCTGAAAGTGCACAGGTACAAAAAAATCGGTGTCTTTACCGGTCCTGAGTCCAGCACCTAATACCATTTTAGATTGGCCTCTAATTTCTGGTCCATTGGTGTAGCGGGTATCCCAGATACGGTCTAGGGCAAAAACATTAAAAGTGAGAATAATAGAGAAGAGTATAAGTTTTTTCATCATAATATTGAAAATTAACTAAATTTTAAGAAGAAAGAGGACTTTTATGTTAGAAACACGCCCAGAACTTCAAAATTTGTCGGACTATGTGCCAGGAAAATCCATAGAAGAGGTGAAAACTAAATATAATTTATCGAATGTCATAAAATTAGCTTCCAATGAAAATCCTTTAGGCCCCTCTCCAAAAGCACAAGCAGCTTATCTAGCTGTGAGTTCCAAGTTACACTTGTACCCCAGAGGGGATGCACCCGATTTAATCCAAGCTATAGCTCAAAAACACTCTGTTTCAAAGCACCAAATCATCCTTGGAAATGGTTCTGACGAAGTCATAGACATGGTGGGCAAAGCCTTTATTAGACCCGAAGACGAGTGTCTTTCTTTGGAACCCACCTTTTCGGTGTATCGATTTGTAGCCTTGTCTTTTGGAGCCAAATACATCACAGTTCCTGCTTTAGAAGAGGACTCTCCATTAGAAGCTTTATTAAAAAAAGTGAGTTCCAAAACTCGAGTGATCTTTATTTGCAACCCCAATAACCCTACAGGTTCCTATTTTTCTCAAAGAGAATTGCTCGATTTTATCAAACAAATCCCCCCTTCAGTTTTGATATTTGTAGATGAAGCTTATGCAGAGTATGCTCAAGCTCTGGATTATCCTCATTTAACGCCTTATATTCAAGAATACCCTAATTTAGTGATCAGTCGTACTTTTAGTAAAATATATGCATTGGCGGGGCTTCGAGTAGGTTATGCTATTTCTAGCCCACAAGTTATCGCCGGTTTTTGGAAAGTGAAACCTCCTTTCGATATCAATATTGCAGCTCAAGCATCGGCATTGGCTGCTATTTCTGACACAGAACATGTGCAAAAATCCATTGATTTGAACAACAAAGGCTTGGTGTTTGTGACTCAAAAAATAAAAGCTTTGGGTTTTCAAGTTTTATCCAGTCAAGCCAATTTTCTTTGTGTACGCATAGGTTCTGATGCTTCTAACTTAGTGAATTACCTAGAATCTCAAGGTGTGATTGTTCGTGGTTTATCTAGCTTTGGCATGCCAGAGTGGATTCGAGTCACCATAGGCACCCCAGAAGAAAACGATTTTTTTATAAAGCAATTTTACCAATGGAATACCAATGCCAGAAATTAAAGAACTCTTAGCCATTGCCAAAGAAGCGGCTCGAATAGCCCAAGTTGAAATTTTAAAACACTACCAGTCTTCTTTCACCGTCGAATGGAAGGCAGACCAAACTCCGGTCACTATCGCAGACCAAAAAGCCGAAGCACTGATTCGAGAGTATTTAAAACAACAAACACCTCTAGCTGGCTTTATTGGAGAAGAATTCGGAATAGAAAATCCAGAAGCAGCCTATCAATGGATTGTGGACCCCATAGACGGTACCAAGTCTTTTATACATGGAGTGCCTTTATTTGGAACTTTAATCGCTCTTTATAAAAAGGGTGTGCCGCTGGTGTCTTTGATTTCTTTACCAGCTTTGAATAGTGTCTTGTGGGCATCTAAAGGAGCAGGGACTTATTTAGACGGACAGCGAGTGCAGCTCTCGACGCAGCACCAACTTCAAGATGCTTTGGTGCTTTCTGGCACTATCAACACCATTGAAAATTTGGGTTATGGAGAAGCTTTTAAAAAAATAAGGACTCAAGCTCGATTATACAGGGGTTGGGGAGATTGCTATGGTTACTATTTGGCTGCCAGTGGTAGAGCAGACTTGATGTTTGACCCTGTAGTTTCTTTATGGGATATTGCCCCATTGCCACTCCTTTTTCAAGAGGCAGGGGGAGTTTTTTCCACGCTTTCTGGAGAAAAAGAGCTTTTTGATTCAGAAGGCAAGCCAGTCCACTCCATTTACGAAGGTTATACCGCTTTAGCGGGCTCTACATTGGTACAACAAAAAGCCCTATCCTATTTTAATCCATGATTTCTAGATTAGGGCTATTCCAGTCTATCTCTTCGATGCCATGTCCTTTTAAAAAAGAATTGCATTGACTAAACACACCAGAACCTAAAAAACCTCTGTAGGCCGAGAGTGGGCTAGGGTGGCTGCTTTCTAAAATAAGATGCCCTTGACCTTCACAGATGAATTGCTTTTTTTGTATTGCAAAATTTCCCCACAACATAAAAACTAGGTGCTTTTTTTGAGAAGAAAGCCTTTGGATTAAAGTATCTGTAAAAGTTTGCCAGCCTATTTTTGCATGAGAATTGGCTTTAAATGCTCGCACAGTCAAAGATGCATTCATCAAAAGCACCCCTTGTTTTGCCCACGATTGAAGGTCTCCATGCTCTGGAATCGCCATACCTAAATCGCGGTGCAATTCTTTATAGATATTCAAAAGAGAAGGTGGTCTTTTTTCGTTCAAAGGCACAGAAAAAGCAAGGCCGTGAGCTTGATTTGGATTATGGTAAGGATCTTGACCAATAATGACCACTTTGACCTTATGAAAAGGTGTGAGTTCAAAAGCAGAATATACTTTTTCAAGAGGAGGAAAAACGGGGTGTTTTTGGGATTCTATAGATAATTTTTTTTGTAAATCTTTAAAATAAACTTCATTCATTTGATCTTTTAACAGATTATTCCAAGATTTTTCTAAAACTGGCAGTGCGTACATCATTAAAACCTTTAAACATTAAAATTCAAGCAATTCTTTCTGTCAGAACAGCTGTTTTTTCTCCTGCTATTCGAGTGTAAAAAAGCGTCGCCTCATTTTTCCCTTTAGGGGCCAAGCGTTTGATTTCTTGCTCGGGAATCACCTCTACTCCTCTTTTTTTGAGTGTGAGTGTCCCAATATCATGCTTCTTCAACATTTTTTTGACGGCTCCCGTCTTTAACTCACAGGTTTCTAGAACTTTAAAATTAGCAAAGCCAAATTCTAGAAAAGCTTGTTTAGAAGTCAAATAGGCTATTCCTTTAGAAAAAGGGGAGAGTTTATTTTGAAGGGCTATTTCTACAAACAAACGACTTCGAATCAAAACTGGAGCAGGCTCTATAATATAGTCTTGCAAGGCTTCCACTTCTAAGTCTATAAACAAATCCTCACGGTTCAGCGTAGAAACCCATTCATAAGAATCTTCACCACTCAAAATTACCGCTCTCATTTTATTTGAGTTTTCTACAAAGTCGCCAAACAAAACTAAAGCCTCTCTGCAGTCACTCTTTTTCCCCAAATAAACAACTTCACAAGCCTTCGGGATTTCTTCTAAAGGGTATCCAGGAGGTATCTTTGCAAGCCCACCACGGTATCGGCTAGCTATTTTTAAAATCTCTTGTATAGAAGGAGTCAAGTGCACAAAATTCCTTTGATTTTCACTAGAATCGCTCCTACGAGCGGGATCAATTAAAAAATATTCTGCGGAATTGTCAAAATGGATTGCATTTTCTTGAGCAACATTGTAATCTTTAGAAAAAGCTTTGGTATTGTGTTGGTACATTTGCAGACGCAATGGGTCTAAATCGACACCTGTCACACTCCAATGAGGCGGTAAATAAAAAGAATCTCCACCCATACCACAACACAAATCATTCAATCGACCTTTTTTATTTAAAAAAAGCTTTTGTTTCCACATGGATATATCTTTTGCTGTGGATTGCTCTAAAGCCAAAGTGTCGCATAGCAAGAGTTTATCGGTCTCAAACTTTTTTTGAAATTTGGGAACCAATTGCATATAATCCATCACCTGTTTTCTTTCGTTAAAGTGGTGAGTTTTAGAAAGCAATTCTGCTAGTTTTAAAGGATCTGTGTTTTTTGTTAAATGCTCTATCACAAATTCTTGCACTTCTTTTGAAGCTAAAAAGGCAAGGTCTTGGCTGTGGAGAGGCATTCTTAAAACTTCTCTATTTAGATAGAGTCGTAAAACACTTCAAACTCACGCATCAATTCAGAGTAAGATTGTGTGGAGACTAGATTTGGAAATTGCTTAGAAATAGAATCAGGAGCGTTAAAAAACACCCCTTTATCTGCAGCCAACAACATACCGGTATCGTTGAAAGAATCCCCTGCAGCAAAAACTTTATAGTTCAAAGCCTGCAAAGATTGCACCGTTTTGGTCTTTTGGTCTTTCATTCGAAGCTCATAAGACTGAATATAGTCGTCTTTGACTATGAGTCGATGGCAAAAAATAGTTGGAAAGTCCAGAGCCTTCATAATGGGGAAAGCAAAATCCAAAAAAGTATCCGATAAAATAATCACTTGAGTATGGCGTCTCAACTCATCTAAAAACTCTTTTGCACCTTTTAAAAGTCCCAAATTTCCTATGATATTTTGAATATCAGAAAGCTTTAGGTTTTCTCTTTTTAAAATTTGCAGGCGACCTTGCATCAGTTCATCATAATCCACAATGTCTCTGGTGGTCAACTTCAAATCTTCAATACCTGTTTTTTGAGCTACAGCAATCCATATTTCAGGAGCCAAAACGCCTTCTAAATCTAGTGTCACAATACATTGTTTATTATACATGAAAAGCCTTTATAAACCTCTATTTTTAAGAATATCTGTAATATCTTTGGGGTGAACCACATATTTTTCTCGACAAAAATCGCAAATAATTTCAAGATCGGCTCCATCTCGAACCAAATCTTTTAAATCAGAATCAGATAACGACGAAAGTGAAGCGATGGTGCGTACTTGATTGCAAGGACAATAAAACATAGGCTCCTGTTCTTTCACCACTTCTACATCATAGGGACCAGCAAGTTCTTTTAACAAAGTGTTCAGCTCAAAACTAGATTTCTCAAAATTGAACATTTGAACAAAAGGAGGCAAGTTCACAATAGTATCTTCTAAAATAGAGAGAGATTCTTCTTCTAAATCAGGGTAGGCCTCCAATAAAAAACCGACCGCATAATCTAGTTTTGAAGGATCTTGTTCATTGATTTGGGCCTCTATACCAACAGCAGAACGAGTTTGTTCTGATTGTAACAAATACACCGCAATGTTTCTCCCCACACTATTTCCAGCGGCCTGAACGATACTCTCTTGTAAGCGTTTACCCTTTTCATTGAGCTTGATCACTTCAATTTTTTGATGTAAAAGCACGGGCTCAAAATTTTTATTTTTTAAAATTTCTTCTTGAGGAATCATGGCTCGAATCAAACCTTGAGGGGTTGTATCGGCTTGAACAAAAGAAAAATCACCAGAAAAAGAAATTTTTAAACTCACTGTGCCTGGAAACTTAAGTGAACTGGAAAGCAACAAAGACCCAACAGCCGTTTCTGCCAATAATTTCAAAGAATATGCAGAAGCCTTATGCTTAGCACCAATTTGATTCATAGTGTGGGTGATATCTGCTAAAACTAACCGCATAGGGGTTCGCTTTCCAGTGGCTCGAATAATGCGATCTGTAGTTGTCATGGTCTAAATATAAAAAAAATGTATATTAAAGTAAAACATAAAACAATCTCTATCAAAGAGTCTTCAAATTCTAAACAACAAAATGGGTGTTTTTATACTTTTTTAACTTTTAAACGAGAGTTTTATATCAAACAAGGTGGATTTATGAAAAAAACATTGTTTTTATTAGCAGATGGCTTTGAAGAAATAGAAATGGTAGTCCCTTTTGACATATTAAAACGGGGTGAAATCGAGGTGCATTTAGCCAGTATCACAGACTCGCTTAGCATATTAGGAGCTCATGGACTCACTATCCAAGCCGAACACACCCTTTCACAAGTAAAATTAGAAGATTATGACGCCTTATTCTTACCAGGTGGCGGACTCGGGGTAGAAAACCTCTCAAAAAGTGACGCTGTGATATCAACACTACAACATTTCGCAAAAAACGACAAATGGATTGCCGCCATCTGTGCCGCTCCAAAAGTCTTAGCCAAAGCAAAACTGATCCAAAATCACACGGTCACCAGCTTTCCATCCGTACAAGAAGAAGTCGAAGCACATGCAAAACATTACAGCCAAAAAAGAGTGGTCATCGACTCCAAAATCATCACCAGTCGAGCAGCAGGCACAGCAGAAGAGTTTGCCTTGAACCTACTAAAACTCTTAAAAAGCGAAACCGTGAGCCAAGACATACAAAAACAAATCCTAGCCAGAGATTTTTAATTGTTTTGGATGAATGTCAGAAGCGCCTAGCCTTTTAAATCGTCATTCACATCAAAAATCATAGCACCTTCTCACACACTTTTCTGGCACGCACTTCGACAGGCTCAGTGTAACACATTTCGACAAGCTCAATGTAACACTTTTTGCCGTACACTGTAAACAAGAGACTTGCTACTTTTTTGGCACGATTTTCGCAGCACTGTTTCAACGGCACTTTTCGCTGTACATTGCAAAGTACTCGTCCCGCATTTCAAGCACGCTTCCCTACGCCATGACGACACTTAGTTTTTTGTGTTTGGCACTATAAAATGAGGGTTTTTTAATGACTATTAAAAATAGTGTTCTATTGTATAGAATAAAAAAAAAGAATTACTAAAAGCAAAAAAAACAAATACAAAGAAATTGTAAATGTAAAATATATCTTACATTAAGCATATTATTTCGAATTTTCTTTTTATTTGTAAAAAAAGGGTTTATATTAAAATGGAGTCATAAATAGAAGACTTTTGTTTTTGGTGAGCTTGTTTGGTTTGGGCTATGGGAAGTTTTAGTTTTTGATGGTGCAACGGAGTCCTATGTTCTTTGCTTCTAAACAGTTTATGTGGCGTTCATTGTTTGTTTTGTGCAGTCTTTTGCTCGCTCTTTTTGCCTCTGATGTTCTTGCATTAGAGGGTTTAATTCTATTAAAAGCTTTGTATTTATTGCTTTTACTGGTCATGGCATTAGCAGCCTTATTGTATAGTGCACCCAAAGTTTTTAAAAAGATAAGAGATGGTAAAATCAGAAATGACATAGACATTCCTTTGCCTGATTCTTCTGTTTTGTCCAGAGATTATCAAAAAGATTTAATGGAAAAAGAGCGACTTTTTCAGTTTATGTTCAACTCTTCCATAGATGGTTTTTGGACTTATGATATTCCAACCGGAAAGGTAACTTGGTCTGATAGAGCTGCTTTTGTGCTTGGACTTCCTCAAAAAGTAATGGGAAATTCTTTTAACATATTAAAAACAAGAGTTTTTGAGAAAGACTGGGTCGATTTCAAAACTAAATTGGCTGAAGCATTAAAAAATTCAGACGCATTTTCAACAACTCTAAGACTTTTAAATGGAAAAACAGAGCTCATAGTCAATGCAAGGACTCAATATACGGATGAAGGGCGTCCAATTTGTGTTTTTGGCTCTTTAAGTAAACCTACAGAGCGGTCTCTTTATTTTGAAAAAGAAAGCGTCTCATCTGCTTTTAAAGATTCTTTAACTGGTGTCCATAATCGAAAAGGTTTTTTAAAAATATTAGAGCAAGAAATGGCAAAAAACAAGCAGCGAGAAGACTATCTTTTTGCACTGGTTGTTTTAGATATCGATCATTTCAGTGCAATCAATGATAATTATTCTATTGATTTAGGAGACACTTTATTAAGGCAAGTGGCTGAACGAGTCTCTTTGGCTTGTCGAAGCAATGATTCGGTGGCAAGGATTGGAGCAGATGTTTTTGGAGTTGTTTTAAGAAACATTCAAGACAATAGAGATTCAGAGCTTCAAACCATAGTAAAAAGACTGTATTCCAGAGTCAAAACTTCATTATATATTGATTCTCAAGAGGTGTTTATAAGTGTCTCTATGGCCGTGGTCATCAATCGAGAATTTGATAAAGTAGATGATTTGCTTGCCAATGCCAATGCTGTGCTTCGAGAAATTAAAAGGAGCAATAATAGAGGCGGGGTTCATTTTTTTACAAGTGGTATTCGTGAAAAAGCTATGCAGTTGTATAGATTAGAATTTGAGCTGAGAAAAGCAATCCAAGCCCGAGAATTCATACTTTATTATCAACCTATTATAGACGCTTCTCAAAACAATCGTGTGGTTGCTTTTGAGGCTTTAGTGCGATGGAATAACACCAAACGAGGGATTATTTCTCCTGCGGAGTTTATCCCTATGGCCGAAGAAACCGGGCTCATTATCCCACTTGGAGAAATGATACTGAAAATGGCATGCCTTCAGGCTAAAGAGTGGGTTGATAATGGCTACAAAGATATTAAAGTAGCGGTTAATTTTTCTGCCAAGCAATTCTCAGTAGATAATATGGTCGAACAAGTCAAGCAAGTCCTCTATGATACAAAGTTAAATCCAAGAAATTTGAAAATAGAAATTACAGAGTATAGTACTTTGCGAGATATGAATAAGTCCATAGAAATTATGAAATCTTTATCTAATCTAGGGCTTCAGATTTCTATAGACGATTTTGGTACAGGATACAGTTCTTTAGTTTATTTAAAAAACTACCCGGTGCATACATTAAAAATGGACAGTTCTTTTGTACAGTATATAGCCGAAGATGAAGAAGATGCTGCTTTTGCAAGCATGGTGATAGGGATTGCCAAATCTTTAAATTTAGAGATCATTGCAGAGGGGGTAGAAACCAAAGAACAATTGGATTTTTTATTAAATAACGGTTGTAGTTTAATTCAAGGTTTTTATTTCAGTCGTCCTTTACCCAAAGATCAAGCTTTTGAATACTTGAAAAACCATACACCAAAAGAAATTCAGTGTTAAATAAATTAAATAAGTTAAATAGATACTTTAACCCATCTGAAGACAAAGTACAAATGAACTTTCTCAAAGATTTGTGAGTTTTCAATAAAAAAACTTTAATAGAATCTTTGCTAAATAAAAAAATACTCGATTTAAATCAAAGCGTACAAAACACAGCTAAGGTAA
>JAAYJH010000047.1 GCA_012523035.1 Fibrobacter sp. | reverse complement strand
TTTTGAAAAAAAGAGGTTTCAATAGAAGGTATTTTAAAACCCGAAATACGACTATCTTTACATTTAGATACTGGGTTTGTACCTATCAAGTCTTCAATAAGACCAGTGTATGTTGAATCATAATCTCTTCTTCTATACTCCACCTTCCCTTTATTGTATCGTTTATCTACAAAGTAATTTTCAATACCTCTTGCATATGTTTCTTTAAATTCTATAGGCAGCAAACTAAACTCAGCCATTTGTGGCAATGCTGCATTTGTTGTTTTCATATTCCAATAATGAGATGTGTGTGCTATTTCATGAATGGTGGTACCATAAATATGATGGAATGGAACATCTTTACTCGCAAGAACACTTATGTTTTCTGCTGATAACCACCTACTATATACTCCCCAACAGTCTTTACATACATTATTGTAAAAGTCCTTGTTATTCTTATAATACACTTCTATATCCATACTCCAATTCCACCATTCATTCTGTCTTGGTCTTTTTAAGCCATAATTATCCCCATACCAATACTGATAAGCGGCGGTCCAGACAATACACCACTTGGCTTTATTGCCTGTAAAGGTTTCATTCCAATCCGATCGTTTGTCGTTTTTTTCAATTTCTAGGTCTTCACCATAAATGGAATGGCCATCTTCGAGTAAAAAATCATCTGAATCAAAATTAGCTTCGTAGTCTATAGAAAAACTCCACTTTTCTGGGATTTTGAATTTGCCATTTTTATCTGTGTGGGCTTCTCGCCAGTAATAAGAATATCCTCCTGTCACACGAACACCCACAAGAGGCTGTACGCCTAAAATATCATCTTCAAATTGAAGCTGACCACCGAATTTTTTGGCACTACTGAACAATGACCATGCCATTTTAGGGTTTTCTCCTAAGTTGCGGTCTTCGAGTTTGAGGCGATGCTCTAAATTCCCTGTCATCTCCAGTGAAGTCCATTCTACCTCACGCAAAGACACGCCTAAATCCAGCAATTTAGAGGCTGTGCTTTGTGTAACTCCTTGTTTTTTCTTGAGCAATGCCCTTTCAAAACCTAAAGAGTCAAGAGTATCATCTTCGCAATCCTCACCATCACACTCATCGGGTTCTACCAGAAATAATTCTTTGATCACCTCGTACTTGGTTGGTCCAAAAACATAGTCCACGGGGACTGTTGCAAAATAAGGAATCACAGAATCTGGCAGTGAGGGGTCTATATACACCGCTGGTTTTTGAATGGGCTTATAGTCCATAGGGTGTTTGAAAAGTACAAGAGAAGTATCGTATTTTTTAAGTTCAGCCACCCCTTGCTTTCCATAGGGTAAAAAGCGAACATAAAGAAAATTAGCCTCTAATTGGAGTTCTGCCACGCTAGCAAGAGCAGCACCTCTCTTTTGTGCGATACTCATTTGAAGAGCTTTATTCATATTTTCTACAGTATAAGGGTCTTTATCTGGGTCACTGATAATTACAGAAGAAATTACATTCACCTGCTTTTCTCCTTCACTGCTTTGCAAAGGAGTGTAAGCCTCTGAGCAGCCAAAGAAGAGTGATAATAAGGCACCATATATTAAATACCTTATAAGTTTATAAGATATTCTTGTGTTCTTGTGTTCTTGTGTTTCCAATAAGAGTTTTGTCGCATCTTTTCTCCTAATAAGTTAAATTCCAACTAAAATATATTGCAATTATCAAAAAAGCAAGTAAAAAATTATTTAATTTTTAAAGAAAGAAAAAATAGCGTTTTAAGGTCATTTTGACCGAAAAACTAAAAGGCTCCACCCAAATTTAGGAAGTAAAGAGTCTATGCAAAAATGGGACGGGTTCTGTGCGAAATGCGGGGAC
>JAAYJH010000046.1 GCA_012523035.1 Fibrobacter sp. | reverse complement strand
TCACAACACTGTCTCATTCGACAGATTCGAGTACAGCGCTGTAACTGCTCTAATAAAGATAAATAATTCGAAAGCAAATCACAACAAGCTGCCTGCACGACAGTCTACTTTTATGGCTGTAATTGCTCTAGTAAAGATAAATAACTTGAAAGTAAATAACAATAGCAAAACAGAGTTTTTGCTATTTAAAATCGTTATAAAAATAGAATGTCACTAAAAGTTTTTATATCCTACAATATGGTTCTCGATGTGTGATAGTGGATTGACTAAGTCGAGAATGCGAGGGGAGGGGAGGGCGTTTTGAGTTTTGAAAGGTATAAGTTAAGAAGAGAGCACTTGTGCCTCTATCGCCCTCATTGTTAAATGGTGAGGGTGAAGTTTTTCCTTAAAGTGGGGGATCCAGACTCAATCAAAGCTTTGAGTGGGTTTTTTATTTAATGTTTTTAACTCTGGTGGACTTTTGGTTGCGGCTATTCGGTTTTTCAGGGATTGTCATTTTGATTAGTTTTGCCTTCAAAAGTGGTTCTATGTGCCGCTTGAAGGAGCGTGTGTCGCTGACCATTCCAATGGTGGCAAAAATCTCTTTGCGTGAAAGTTGTTTGTTATTCAGTGCTTTTAGTACTTTGTTTTGTATTTCAGTTAATTTAACTTGGTGCTTAACTTGGTGTTTGTTTTGCCCAGATGAAAGTGAGTCTGAATATATTTTTTTTAATGTTTTCAACAGTGAAAACAAAGTAAACTCTATGAATTGGCTCGAATCATTGTTGTGCTGTCCGTAATAAAGAGTGTCGTAGTATTTAGTTCTGTTTTGGTTTAGCACCGATTCCATTGGTATCCATGCAAATACAGGGTTCCATTTGGCAAGTAGAAGTGTCTGCCAGAGCCGTCCCATGCGTCCATTGCTATCAGCAAAGGGGTGGATGGTTTCTATTTCATAGTGTAAAATCGAGCTTTTGAGTACAGGATGTAAGTTAGATTTTTTATCTGTAAATTTAATGTTTATTAAAATAAGATGATTCAGAGTTAAGGCCTTCTTTCTATAGTTTATAAAACTTTTCGTTCTATTAGCGTTCCATTGGCGTGCTAAGGTGAATGTTTTATTTTGGCTATGTTTAGAGGAGCTAGGCGTTTCTGAAACTTCATTAAATACTTTGTTTTTTTGAGATTTATTTTGGATGATAGATGCTCTTGCTTGTATTTAATGCTTGATTGTTTTAATTTTATGAAAAACTTTTAACTCTTAAATTGTTTGTTTCGTTTGTATGAACTTCTGGTGATTATGTTATAGGTGCTGTTGATGGATACTATGACTCCGTCTTCGTAATAGTGTTCTTTGTATTCTTCTGAGTAGGCTTTTCCGTGACGGATTCCGTTTTTGTAGGTGATTTTTTCGTAGATTTCGCCTTCTTGGTTGATTTGGATTTCTTCGCCGTGTTTGAGGCCGTCTTTGTATTGGGTGGTTTTTGTGTTGATGAGTCGTCTCATTAGGTCTTGGTATTGGTACTCGGTTTGTGTGCCGTTGAGTTTGCCGTGTCTGTAATTGGAGATTTTTTCTATGAGTCGTTCTGTGCCTGTGAAGGTGATTTCACTTAAATAGAATATTTGTTCTCCGTGCAATTGGTCGTTTTTGTATTCGGATTTTTCTATTAAACAGCTGTAGATGTTCCACTTGAAGACTTGCTTGTGGGTGGTTTCTATTCCTAGAGGGGTGGTTTTATATTGGAAAGTTTCTTTGAGTTTGACACCTTCTAAGTTGTATTCAGAAATGACGATAACATTGTCTTGGTATGATTTTTTGATGATTCCGTCTTGGTGGTATTCTACTGTTCCGTTTTTTTGATGCTTTGTGATTGGATTCATAGTTCCTCAAATTTGAAGTGAAGTTTTCGGTGATTCTGATGAAAAACTTTGTTTTGGTGAAATAGATGATAAATACAAGAGGATTGCTTGTGTTTTTATGGGTTTTTGCTACATTTTTGTAGGTTAAAGTTTATGTTTTTAAGAAAAATAATTACAAGATTTTGAGCGGCAAGTGAGGGAGTGGCATAAAAGGTTGTAAAGATCAAAAGATTAGGTGCCACAGCCATTGGACCTTGTCGCTTATCCAATAAAATGGGTAGGAGACATAGTAGTAAACCTCGGCTGCGTAGATCCAAAGGAGTATGAGACCGATATAGAGTGGGATCATGGCCATAATGATTGCCCAGTTTCTATATACTTTGACTATTAGCATCAGTATGCTTCCGCCTATGACAATAGATAATATAGATGAGATCATATGGGCTCCTGTTTTAGGTTTTCTCTTATTGTGTAATATAGCATAAGTTTTTGACAAAAACTGTCAATCAAGGCTTTTATCTTTATTTTAAAAAAATTGGGGGAATCCCTGCGAAAATTGTGCCAG
>JAAYJH010000006.1 GCA_012523035.1 Fibrobacter sp. | reverse complement strand
TACTGTAGAGCTCATCGCTCCTATCGCCATGGACAAGCAACTCCGCTTTGCTATCCGTGAAGGTGGACGAACTGTTGGTGCTGGTTCCGTAACAGAAATTCTTAATTAAGAGAGTATATATAAATGGAAACAGAACGCATTCGTATTCGCTTAAAATCTTTTGATCATCGTATGATAGATCGATCAGCTCAAGACATAGTGAATACAGCAAAAAATACTGGGGCTCGCATAGCGGGACCCATCCCTCTTCCAACAAAGATTCAAAAATATACGGTCCTTCGTTCTCCTCATGTCAACAAAACCTCTCGAGAACAATTTGAGTCTCGTACACACAAAAGGTTGATTGATATTTTGGAAGCAACTCCGCAAACAGTTGATTCTCTAATGAAACTAGATTTGCCCGCGGGCGTCGAAGTCGATATCAAGGTTTAATACAATGAACGGAATTCTTGCGAAAAAGTTGGGAATGACTCAAGTGTTCACGGAACAGGGCGAAAGCGTTCCTGTGACTGTCCTCGAGGCCGGTCCGTGTGTAGTTGTTTCTCACAAAACAATAGATAAAGAAGGCTATAAAGCTGTGCAAGTTGGTTTTGGCTTAAAAAAAGAAAGTCGATCCAATAAGGCAGAAATGGGCCATTTTAATAAAGCTGGTGTGTCTCCTCGAGAGCATTTAGCGGAATTTGATGTGGTGGATTTAGATGCTTGGCCTGTGGGTAAAGAGTTTGGTGCAGCTGACTTTGCAGATGTAAAGCAAGTCAATGTATCTGGAATTTCTAAAGGTCGTGGGTTTGCGGGTACAATCAAACGCCATAACTTCCATAGTGGTCCTCGTTCTCATGGCACACATAATATGCGTGAACCAGGTAGTATATCCGCTAATAGTTATCCAGGTCGAGTGTTTCCTGGCAAAAAGATGGCGGGGCAATATGGTAATAAAAAGGTGACCGTAAAGCACTTGCAGGTAATAAAAGTGGACGGCGAAAAAAACTTGATTTTTGTTCGTGGTGCTGTACCTGGTCCTAAAAACGGCGTTATCGTGGTGAGGAAAGACTAATGGCAACAGCAAAATATTATGCCGCGAATGGTGAGTTTCAAAATGAAATGGATCTTCCAGAAATCTTTGATGCGGCAGTGAATAAAGTATGTATGTATTTGCATATCAAAGCGATTCTTAATAATCGTCGTCAAGGAACAGCACACACCAAATCTCGTTCAGAGGTGAGTGGTACTGGTGCTAAACCGTGGAAGCAAAAAGGTACTGGTCGTGCAAGAGCGGGTACAAATACTTCTCCTATTTGGGTTCGAGGTAATAAGGCTCATGGACCAAAAGCACACAATTACTTTGAAAAAGTCAATAAAAAAGTAAAAAGAATTGCTTTTCGTTCTGCCTTAACTACAAAAGCCCTTGAAGGTAAAGTTTTAGTTTTTGAATCTCTGGCTTTTGAGCAACCAAAAACAAAAGATTTCTTAGACATTATGCTTAAATCGGGTATTGAGCAAAGAAACGCTTTGTTGATAGTGAGTGAAAAAGACACTAACTTGGGTGTATCATCTGCTAATATTCCATGGGTACGCGTCGCTCGTCATAACGATGTAAATACTTATGATTTAATTCGTGCAAATAATTTAGTTATTTCTAAAGCAGCTTTGAGTGAACTTGCTGGAGGTTCCAGATGAAAGAAATACATCAAATTTTGATAACACCTCATATTACAGAAGACACCACTCGAAACATGATCAATCCTAGAACAGGTGTTCGTCAATATGTTTTTAAAGTGGCAAAAGATGCTAAAAAAATAGATATCAAAAGAGCGATCGAATCTCGCTTCGATGTTAAAGTGGATACAATAAACACTTTAATCAATCGTGGAAAAATTAAACGAGTCCGTGTTGCTGCTGGTAAAAGAGCAAATT
The DNA here is from genome assembly GCA_012523035.1 of Fibrobacter sp. Classification (GTDB taxonomy): domain Bacteria; phylum Fibrobacterota; class Fibrobacteria; order Fibrobacterales; family Fibrobacteraceae; genus JAAYJH01. The sequence continues at coordinate 39,171 of JAAYJH010000006.1, read as the reverse complement.
GGAAAAAAGCCTATATCACTTTAAAAGCTGGCCACCAAATTGCCGAATTTGAAGGAGTTTAACCATGGGTCTTAAATCTTATAGGCCAACTACCCCGACTTTGCGTTATAAGCAAATCAGCGATAAAAAAGAACTTACTGCTGATAAACCTTATAAACCTTTAACTACTGGTATTAAGCGTAGTTCTGGTCGTAGCAATGCTGGTGAAATCACTTCCCGTCGTCGCGGTGGTGGGCATAAAAAAGTGTATCGTATCATTGATTTTAAGCGAAATGAGCAAAATGCTTCATGCGTAGTGGAAACCATTGAATATGATCCAAATCGTACTGCTCGTATTGCACTTGTAAAATACGAAAACGGTAGTCGTCAGTATATAATAGCTCCAAACGATATTAAAGTAGGTGATGTTCTAAATGCAGGAGATAAAGCATCAAATCGTCCTGGAAATGCCTTACCTATTAAAAATATTCCTTTGAACAGTATTATTCATAATGTAGAATTGAAGCCAGGAAAAGGAGCTCAAATTGCTCGTTCTGCAGGAGCCTCCGCAGAACTCGTGGCCAAAGATGAGAAATACTGTCAAATCCGTCTTCCAAGTGGAGAAATTCGCTTGATATTAGGCGAATGCTTGGCTGTTATAGGCCAAGTTTCTAATGTTGATCACATGAATGAAACTTCTGGTTCAGCAGGTCGCAGTCGTTGGCTTGGCAAGCGCCCCTCAGTTCGAGGTGTGGCTATGAACCCAGTAGATCACCCTCTTGGTGGTGGTGAAGGGCGTACTTCTGGTGGTCGTCATCCATGTTCTCCTTGGGGCAAAAGTGCCAAGGGTGCTAAAACTCGTAACAATAAGCGTACAGATCAATTCATTGTGCGTCGTCGTCAGAAGAAGAGGGCTTAATTCATGTCAAGATCCCTTAAAAAAGGTGCTTTTGTAGATTCTCATGTCTTAACAAAGGCTCAAGCTATGTTAAAATCAGAACGCAAACAAGCTATAAAAACTTGGTCTCGTCGTTCTACCATTACTCCAGATATGATCGGTTTAAATTTTTCTGTGTACAATGGAAAGCAATTTATTCCAGTCTATGTTACTGAAAACATGGTCGGTCATAAACTTGGAGAGTTTGCTCCAACGCGTACTTTCCGTAGTCACCGTAAAGACGAAAAGGCCGGAGGAAGAAAATAATGCAAGCAACAGCAAAAGTTAAAAATGTGCGTTATGGCGTGCGTAAACTCCGCCAGGTTGTGGACCTAATGCGCGGAAAATCAGTAGAAGAAGCGTTTGCTATGCTTTCCATATTAAACACTCAGAAGAAAGGTGCTGTGATAGTTGAAAATGCACTTAAATCTGCGGTAGCTAACTACAAACAAAAATCTCCAGCTGCTGTGAGCGTTGATGATTTAGTCATCAAGAGCATTTCAGCTGATGGTGCTACCATTATGAAACGCATTCGCCCTCGTTCTCAAGGCCGTGCTTATCGTATAGAAAAGCCAACTTCCCACTTGACCATCGTCGTATCTAGCGGCGTCGATAAGGAGTAAACTATGGGTCAAAAAACACATCCATATGGTCTTCGCCTTGGTGTCATAAATGGGTGGCACTCTAAATGGTATGCAGAAGACAATTTCGCAGATCTTCTTTACGAAGATGTTATTCTTCGTCGTTATTTGATGAAACGATTTGAACACGCATCTATTTCAAAAATAGCTATCGAACGCACAGTTAAAAAAGTAAATGTGAATCTTTTTACTGCACGCCCAGGTGTGGTTATCGGTAAAAGAGGAGAAGAGCTTTCTCGATTAAAAGGGGAGCTTCAATTTTTAACTGGTAAAGAAATTTACATTAGTGTTCATGAAGTCAAAAGACCAGAAACCGATGCAAAACTAGTAGCAGAAAATATTGCAAGGCAACTTGAAAAGCGAGTTTCATTTCGTAGAGCAATGAAACGAGCAATACAAACCGCCATGCGCTTGGGTGTCGAAGGCATTAAGGTGCAAGTTGGTGGTCGTTTAGGTGGGGCAGAAATTGCTCGTGTAGAAAAATATGCTGAAGGTCGAGTACCATTACACACACTTCGTGCAGACATTGATTACGCCACCGCTACTGCCAAAACTATGTATGGGGCCATTGGTGTAAAAGTCTGGGTGATGCATGGTGAAAAAATAGGTAAAGATGTTTTTTCAGACACTAAGAGAGAGAAGTAATTATGCTAAGTCCTAAAAAAACAAAATATCGTAAAATGATGAAAGGCCGCATGAAGGGCAAAGCAACAAGTGGTAACTATATTGCATTTGGAACTATTGGTTTACAAGCTCTTGAAAGTTGCTGGCTAACTGCTCGTCAAATTGAAGCTGCTCGTATTGCTATGACTCGTAAAATCAAACGCGGTGGTCGTGTTTGGATCCGAGTTTTTCCAGATAAGCCAGTTTCAAAGCACCCTGCAGAAGCTCGTATGGGTAAAGGTAAAGGTGCAGTAGAATATTGGGCTGCAGTTGTTTTACCTGGTCGTATTATATTTGAAATGGGTGGAGTTGACAAAGCTCTTGCTGTTGAAGCATTAGAAATAGCAGCTCAAAAACTTCCACTTAAAGTTAAAATTGTTGAGGCTTCGGAGATCTAATGAAAGCTCGTGAACTTAAAGAAATGGGAACAGAACAGCTTCAAGAAACATTGTCTAAGCTAAATCTTGATCTTTTCAATTACCGTCTCACTGCTAAAACTGGCAGTTTAGATAATCCTTCTGCGATTCGTGCAACTCGTAAAAGTATTGCTCGCATCAAGACCATCCTCACTGAAAGAGCCAAGGCTAGGCTGGCAGGAGCACAATAATGGATAGAAATTCACGCAAGGTTAGGCAAGGAATTGTTTTTTCCTCTAAAATGGACAAAACAATTACAGTTGTGGTTGAAAACCGTAAACGCCACCCTATGTACAATAAAATCATGACAACCACTAAAAAGCTCAAAGCACACGATGAAAACAATGAATCGAGTGAGGGAGATGTAGTAGAAATCATGGAAACCCGTCCTCTTTCTGCAACAAAGCGTTGGTCTTTGGTGCGGATTATAGAGAAGAAAAAATAATCCCTTTGGAGTAAGGCGAATATGATTCAAGAAGAAACAAGACTAATCGTGGCAGACAATAGTGGTGCCAAGGAAGTCGCCTGCATCCGAGTTTTGGGTGGAACAGGTCGTAAATATGCAAGTATTGGCGATGTGATTAAAGTATCTGTTAAAAACACGATACCCCAGAGCAAGGTGAAGAAAGGTTCCGTCCTTGACGCAGTTATAGTGCGCACACGAAAAGAAATCAACCGTAAAGATGGTTCGTTGATTCGATTTTCGGACAATGCAGTGGTTCTAATCAACAAAGATGGTGAACCTCGTGGAACTCGCGTTTTTGGTCCCGTTGCTCGTGAGCTTCGTGATAAAAAATACATGAAAATAATTTCTCTTGCCCCAGAGGTCCTTTAATGTTAAATATTCGAAAAGACGACCATGTCAAAGTAATCACTGGTGCTTACAAGGGTAAAACTGGGAATGTCATTAGTGTAGATAAAAAAAATAAAAAAGTGACAGTCAGTGGTGTAAATGTTCGTAAGCGTCATGAAAAGCCCAGTCAAACCAACCAAACTGGTGGTATTATTGATAAGGAAATGCCTATAGCAATTTCTAATGTGATGCTTCTTGAGGGAAGTACTCCTGTTCGCACTCGTCGAATCCATGAAAAAGGGAAACCAAGCGTTCGAGTCAGTGTTAAAACCGGAAAGGAAATCTAAGGGTAAATAAATGACTAATATGCAAACCTTTTATAAAGAAAAAGCGGTCCCTCAGTTGATGGAGCGTTTCGGTTATAAAAATGTGATGCAAGCTCCTCGCCTAGAAAAGATTGTGATCAACATGGGCGTTGGTGAAGCCACACAAAACCGAAAAATTTTAGATGAAGCTGTAGAAACCTTGTCTCTGATCGCAGGGCAAAAAGCCGTGATTACCAAAGCAAAAAAACCTATTTCTAACTTCAAATTAAGAGAAGGCATGGGAATTGGCTGTAAAGTGACGCTTCATGGCGATATCATGTGGGAATTTCTATATCGTTTTGTTAATATTTCATTGCCTCGTGTTAGAGACTTTCGTGGTCTAGCTCGCCGGGGTTTTGATGGTCGTGGTAACTATACTCTAGGTATCAAAGATCAAACAATTTTTGTTGAAGTGAATGTCGAAAAAGTCACGAAGACTCTTGGCATGGACATTTCTTTTGTAACATCTGCTAAGACTGATGATGAAGGTCGAGCCCTTCTCGAAACTCTTGGGCTTCCCTACAGGAAATAAGGTAATACCATGGCTAGTAGAAGATTAATAGAAAAATGTAAACGAACCCCGAAATTTACTGTTCGTGGTTATAATCGTTGCAAGTGTTGTGGCAGACCACACGCTTATATGCGCCGTTTTGGCCTTTGTCGTATTTGCTTTCGCGAAATGGCTCTCGCTGGCGAAATCCCTGGCATCACTAAATCATCTTGGTAAGGAGAGTATATAGATGGCAATGACAGATCCTATAGCCGATATGCTCACTCGAGTTCGCAATGCTGCTAAAGCAAAATTGCCCGTTGTGGATATCCCTGCGAGTAACTTCAAACGCGAAATCGCTCAAGTGTTGCAAGAAAAAGGTTTTATTAAAAAATTCGTCGTTATAGATGACGGTAAGCAAGGCATATTAAAAGTGTTGCTCCGTTATACAAACGGCACTCCAGCTATCCAAGCTATTCATCGTGTAAGTCGCCCTGGCCTCCGTCATTATGTCGATGCGGTCAACCTTCCACGCGTTCGTAATGGACTTGGTTATGCTATCATCTCCACTTCTAAGGGTGTAATGACAGACCACGAGGCTCGTAAAGAGAATCTAGGTGGCGAAGTTGTTGCATATATCTGGTGAGGTAAAGATGTCTCGTATTGGAAAAGAACTAATAACAATCCCAAGCGATGTAAAAGTACTTGTCGATGGTAAAAATATACACGTAGAAGGTCCAAAAGGAAAATTAAGTGCAGTGATTCATGATCTGATTTCAGTGAGTGTAAACGACAATGCAATTAGTTTTTCAAGACCCGACGATTTAAAGTTTTCTCGTGCTATTCATGGAACAACTCGTTCTTTAGTGAACAATATGGTCGAAGGAGTCACTAAAGGTTTCCAAAAAACATTGGAAATAGTTGGTGTCGGTTATCGTGTTGAGCAAAAAGGAGAAGACTTGAACCTTGTCCTTGGATTTTCTCACCCGGTAATTTATAAAGCTCCAGAAGGTGTGACTTTAAAAGCTCTCGATTCTTTGAAAATTTCTATAGAAGGTATCGATAAACAAAAAGTTGGCCAAGCTGCTGCAGAAATCCGTAAATATCGTCGCCCAGAACCTTATAAAGGAAAGGGTATTAAATACGCTGGCGAAATTATTCGTCGTAAGCAAGGTAAAAAGACAGGTAAATAAGGTAAGATTATGACTGCTATTGCAAAAAAAAGAATAATATCTAGAAAAGCCCGTCAAAGCCGTATTCGTAAAACGGTAATAGGGACACCGGAGCGACCTCGTTTAGCGGTTCGTCGTTCACTCACTAGTATGGTGGCTCAAATAATAGACGATCAAAACAATAAATCTTTAGTACAAGTGACTACAACATCTAAAGATTTTCAGTCTAAACACGGAAAACTCACTAAAACTGAACAAAGCAAGCAGTTAGGAGTTTTGTTAGCCGAACAAGCAAAGGCTAAAGGTATAGAGACGGTTGTATTTGATCGTGGTGGTTACATTTATCATGGCCGTGTTCAAGCACTCGCAGAAAGCGTGCGTGAAAACGGTATTCAATTCTAAGAGGTACACTTTGGAACGAGATACTCAAGTTATAGAATTTGAAGATCGGGTGGTTCATATCAACCGTTGTGCCAAGGTAGTGAAAGGTGGAAGACGCTTTTCTTTTAGTGCCTTGGTTGTTGTTGGAAACAAAAACGGTAAGATTGGCTACGGTCTTGGAAAAGCAAAAGAAGTGGCAGAAGCGATTCGTAAAGGAACCGAAGCTGCTCATCGTAATTTAACCGAAGTGAGTCTATTAGATGAAACTATTCCTCACGATATCGAAGTTAAATTTGGAGCAACTCGTCTTTTATTGATGCCTGCTGCTCCAGGTACAGGTGTTATCGCAGGAGCAGCAGCTCGTGCGGTGCTTGAACTTGCTGGTGTTCGTAATATACTTACAAAAGTGCATGGTTCTTCTAACCCTAGTACAGTAGTTAAAGCTTGTATCGAAGGACTCACTTCTCAAAAGAATAAACAAGACTACGCTGCATTGCGTGGCGTCAACGCTTAAGGCTAATGCAATGAAAAAAGTTCGTATAACTCAAATTAAAAGTGCTATCCGCGTTTTGCCCGAACATAGGGCAAATTTAGCGGCTCTAGGATTAACCGGTGTCAACAAAACAAGAGAACACAATTTGACTCCTGCTATTCAAGGAATGATTAATCGTGTCAATCATTTGATCCAGGTGGAGGAGATTTAAAATGCAATTAAATACACTAAATCCAGGCAAAGCAAAAACGACTAAACGGAAACGAATTGGTCGAGGTGCAGCCTCTGGCTGGGGAACAACTGCTGGTCGAGGTCAAAAAGGTGCTGGAGCAAGAAAAAGTGCTGGAGCAGGTCGAATTCGCTTTGAAGGTGGACAAACTCCATTGCAACGCCGTCTTCCAAAACGAGGTTTTAAATCTCGATTTGTTAAAGATGTTCAAATAGTGAACTTAAAAAAATTAGCTGCATCTAGTGCTGTAGATTTTGACGCTAAAGTTTTAGTGGATTTAGGGATGGTTAAATCTGTAAACAGTCCTATTAAAATCCTTGCTTTTGGAACTATAGATAAAGCGATAACTGTAAAAGTAAATAGCATTAGTGAGAAAGCAAAAGCTGCCATCGAAGCTGCTGGTGGCAAAGTCGAGATTGTCTAATGGAAGCACTAAAAAAAGCATTTGATGCGTTTGCCAATGCATTTAAGATAGAAGATCTTCGTAAAAAAATTCTTTTTACACTAGGTATTTTAATTATTTACCGTATTGGCTCTCATATCACAATACCAGGGGTAGATTCTTCTATTTTAGGAGAGTATTTCCGAAATAACAACAGTTTTTTTGGTTTATATGACTCTTTTACTGGTGGTGCTTTTGCAAAGGCAACTGTTTTTGCTTTGGGTATTATGCCCTATATCACAGCAAGTATTATTTTTCAGCTAATGGGTTCTGTAATTCCAGCCATTCAAGTCCTTCAAAAAGAAGGTCAAGAGGGTCGAGCCAAAATCAATCAATACACTCGATACTTTACCGTCATTTTAGCCGCATTGCAAGGCTGGGGTGTGTCGGTTTGGTTGTCTTCTTTAAAGGTAACCACAGCGAGTGGAGCAGGCGTTTCTGTCTTGTTAGATGATTTTGCTTCAGGAGCTGGGAACCTTGGCTTTAGATTTTTAGCAACTCTTACTTTTACCACAGGGACAATCTTTGTGATGTACCTAGGAGAACAAATTACTTCTCGTGGTATTGGTAATGGTATTTCTTTGATTATTTTCGCCGGTATCGTGGGTAGTCTTCCAAGAGCTATCCTTGGTGAACTAGAAATGTTGAAAGAAGGTATTCAGCCTCTTGCCATAGAGATATTTATCTTGGCATTAGTGGTTGCAATTATTGGATTCATCGTTTTTGTTGAACAAGCGAACCGTCGCATTCCGCTCCAGAGTCCTCGCCGAGTGGTCGGGCGTAAAGTGATGGCGGGTCAATCTAGCTTTTTACCTTTTAAGGTGAATACTGCTGGTGTGATTCCCGTTATTTTTGCCTCATCCATTATGTTTGTGCCTGCGATGGCAGCATCGTGGTTTCCAAACTTCAGCTGGGCTCAATCCTTTGCAGTGGCATTTATGCCCGGTCACATTACCTATAGCGTGATTTTTGCTGCTCTGATTATTTTCTTCACCTACTTTTATACAGCGATTCAATTTAACCCAAATGATATTGCTGATAATCTTAAAAAGTCTGGTGGGTTTATTCCAGGGATACGCCCAGGTAAAAAGACTGCAGAGTATATAGACCACATTTTGACTCGTATTTCATTGCCAGGATCTATCTTTTTGGCTTTGATTAGTGTTGGTCCTCTTCATTTAAAAGACGCTTTGAATATGTCTTTCTATATTGGGGGCACCTCGGTCTTAATCGTGGTTGGTGTTGCTCTTGACACTCTTCGACAACTCGAAGCTCAATTGCATACTAAAAATTATGAAGGTTTCTTAAAACGAGGCCGCATTCGCGGCAGGGCGGTATCTTAATGGCTAAAGAAGAAGGCATACAAGTCGAAGGTAAGGTACTCGAGGCTCTTCGAGATGCGACTTTTCGAGTTGGTCTTGAGAATGGTCACGAGATTCTTGCACATGTTTCAGGAAAAATGCGAAGACATTTCATCAGGATTTTACCTGATGATAAAGTTTTAGTTGAGTTGTCCCCCTATGATTTAACTAGAGGGCGAATTACTTACCGTTACAAGTAATAGGTAAAAAAGAAGGTAACCTATGAAAATCAAAGCTTCCATCAAACCAAGATGTGAAAATTGTAAAATTATCAGACGCAAAGGTATTTTGCGTATAATTTGTTCCAAAAACCCACGCCACAAGCAGAAACAAGGATAGGAGTTATCTATGGCACGAATTGCTGGTGTTGACTTACCAAGAAATAAAACAGTAGAATATGGACTAACTGCCATTTATGGTGTTGGTTTATTTACTTCTCGCAAGTTATGTTCAGAGCTTGGTATAGACAAAGAAAAAAAATGTGATGATCTGACAAGTGAAGAATTAGGTAAAATTCGACACCTCCTTGAAGATGAATATTCTGTTGAAGGACAGCTTCGCACTGAAGTGAATTTAAATATTAGGCGTTTGCAAGAAATAGGAAGCTATCGTGGTTTAAGACACCGTCGTGGCTTGCCTGTTCGTGGACAACGCTCTCGTACTAACGCACGCACAAGAAAAGGCCCTAAGAAAACAGTGGCCAATAAGAAGAAGTAAGGAGTTCCGTCGTGGCTGAAGAATTAACAGAAAACACAGCTACAACTGATACAGTTGTTCCTGAAGAAATTAAAGTTAAAAAAGGTAAAAAACGAGCAGACATTCAAGGTATTGCTTGTGTAAATGCATCTTTTAACAATACTATCATCTCTATCACTGATGCTCGTGGTAATGTGGTGGCTTGGAGTTCACCTGGTAACTCTGGTTTTAAGGGTTCTAGAAAGAGTACTCCTTTTGCAGCTCAATTAGCTGCAGAGTCTGCTGCTCGTAAAGCATTAGAGCTAGGTATGCGTAAGGTAGATGTTCGAGTAAAAGGTGCCGGCGGTGGTCGAGAATCTGCCGTTCGAGCACTTAAAAATACTGGACTAGATGTATTATCTATTCGTGATGTGACAGGCATACCGCACAATGGTTGTCGTCCTAAAAAGAAAAGAAGAATTTAACTAAGTGAGGTATCGCCAATGATGTGGAAATCGCTTCAGATGCCGCGTAGCTTTGAAAAAGTAGATGCTACCGATAATGGCTACTATGCAAAATTTGTTATAGAAGCTCTTGAGAGAGGTTGGGGTATTACTCTAGGTAATGCCTTACGCCGTACTCTTTTGTCCTCTTTGCAGGGGGCGGCAATTGTTTCTGTAAAAATAGATGGGGTAGATAAAGAATTTACTTCTATTCAAGGCATTAAAGAAGATGTCACCGATATCATTTTAAACCTAAAACAGATTCGCGTGAAGTTGTTATCTGATCACGATGAAGTGCTTCGTTTGGATATGTCTGGAGACGGTATTATTACTGCAGCAGATATCGAAGAAAATCCTAATGTTGTTATTTTAACGCCAGATGTTCATATTGCAACATTGGCTGGCAACGCATCACTTAGCATGGAGATGAAAGTTTCTTCTGGACGAGGTTTTGTGACCGCAGAAGAGCTTAAAAATCCAGACGCACCCATAGGTGAAATTGCTATAGACGCAAACTTTAATCCAGTATTAAAAGTTTCGATGGATATAAACGATACCCGTGTTGGGCAAAGAACGGATTTTAATCGTCTTGAATTGGGAATTGAAACAGATGGTTCTATAGATCCAGAAGATGCTCTTGCTTATGCAGCAAAACTTCTTGTTGATCATTTGGAAGTATTTATTAATTTCGAAGGGGATTTGGAATCTCCAGAAGAAAACGAACAAGATGAAGAGCGTATGCGGATTGCTTCTTTACTTCGCATGCGTGTAGATGAATTAGAGTTATCTGTTCGTTCTAGTAACTGCTTAAGAATGGCAACCATTCACACTATTGCAGATCTTGTTCGAAATAAAGAATCAGATATGCTTAAATACAAGAATTTCGGTCGAAAATCTTTAGTTGAGCTACAAGATGTTCTTACATCTATGGGGCTTCAATTCGGGATGGATGTCGATGATTATTTTAAGGATTAATATACATGAGACATGGCGTAAAGAATAAAAAATTAGGAGCAAATTCGCAGCACAAGCGAGCAGTTCTTCGCAACCTTTCGACTTCGATTTTAGAAAAAGGTTTAGCAGAAGAGCAAAAAGAAAGATACATTCGTACTACTTTGCATAAAGCAAAAATGGTTCGTAGTTCTGTGGAACGATTGATTACTTATGCAAAAAAAGGTGATCTTTCTGCTCGTCGTGAAGCTGCAAAATTTGTCAAAGATCCAGTAGTCCTTCAAGAACTTTTCAATGTGATTGGACCTCGATATGCAAATCGAAACGGAGGTTATACTCGTGTTTTGAAACTAGGGCCTAATCGTCCTGGAGATGCAGCTGAGATGGCTTTGATTGGTTTGGTCGAAGATGATATTGCAGAAAAACCAAAAAAAGCAGAAGTTACTAAAGAGGATACAAAGCCAATCGACATGGTCGAAGGCGCTGCAAAAAAAGCAGAGTAACAATTGAGATTAAAAAGTCAGTCTACACTGACTTTTTTGTTTTAAGGGTGAAATCTCTGTTTTAGATTTCCTCTAGTTTTTAATAATTGTTTTTAATTTAATAACACTAAAAACGAGTCCACTTAAACCGCACGCAGCATCACTTCGATAGGCTCAATGTATAGTCATTGTGAGGGCTTTGCTCGGGGGAATCTACGCGATATAGAAGTAGGAAGTGGGAAGTTAAAAGCTGTGAGCTTTTGCAAGCGAGTTTTTTTGGTTCGCATCCTCTCTTTCTGGCATCCATTTCGGATAGCATCTCTAATACACATTCTCGCCTTTTCTTCTCCCTTTCCGTCACTGCGAGGACTTTGCTCGTGGGAATCCATGCGAAAATCGTGCCAGAAATGTGCTGGGATGCGTGTTCGAAATGGGAGGTGAAACAGTGAAAAGTGAATTTCTTTCTTAAAGTGTAAGGCGGTGTTGTGCGAAAATTGTGCCAGAAATGTGCTGGGATGTGTGATTGAGATGAGCGGTGAAACTATGTATCAAGAATCTATCGTTATGGGGCTTTGCTCGGGGGAATCCATGCGAAAATCGTGCCAGAAATGTGCTGGGATGCGTGATTGAGATGAGAGGTGAAACAGTATATCAAGAATGTATCGTTATGGGACTTTGCTCGGGGGAATCTACGCGAAAATCGTGCCAGAAAATGCTGGGATGTGTGATTGAAATGGGAGGTGAAACTATATATCAAGAATGTATCGTTATGGGACTTTGCTCGGGGGAATCCATGCGAGAATCGTGCCAGAAATCTGCTGGGATGCGTGATTGAAATGGGAGGTGAAACAGTATATCAAGAATGTATCGTTATGGGACTTTGCTCGTGGGAATTCATGCGAAAATTGTGCCAGAAAATGCTGTTCATCTCGCTGAGCACTTTTAACTTCCAACTTCTCACTTAAAAATAGCCAGGCGTGTGTGAGACTTTAATAAATAAATATTAATTTTAATTTACTGATTTTAGAGTGACGAATGAAAGTTTGCGGATGCTAAGCTTTGTTTTATGAGAGTGAGTGGGTTTTAGAATTTTTTTTCATCATAGGTGATAGGCATAGAATTGTAAAATATGATTTAGTTTTTAGATTTGGATAGATTATTTTCTATATTATTTGAGGATTGGATTCTCTGTTTGGTGCGTTAAAGGTATTATGCGTTTTATTAAATTTCTTTTTCTGTTTTTTTGCTTGAATGCAATTGTTTTGCATGCAAATAAAATGAATTCTTTTGAGTTTGGTTTAGAATCATTCAAATCATCCAAAACCGCGAACACTCAGATACCTATTGTTTTAGAAAAAGTGGTGGATTCTTTGTATGTTTTGGGGCCAGGTGATTTTTTGGATTTGTTGTTAGAAGATGAGTTGATGTCGCTTCAAGTTTATGCTGATGGTTCTATCGCTATTGAGGATTGTGGGGTGGTGCAGGTGGCAGGGAGAACTTTGAGTGAGGCTAGAGAGCTTATTTTAAATGCGACTGAGAAAAAGTATAAGCGAGAGGAGTCTTTTGTTCAGTTAGCTCAGATGAAAAAATTTATTGTGAGGGTGATGGGGGCTGTTGGAAAAGTGGGGCAGGTGCTTTTGGAGCCCCAAACTCGACTGAGTATGTTGCTAGATCAGGTGGGATTGGTTGGAAACTCAAATAAAGAAAAGGTGCTTTTGATTCGTGATACAGATACTCTTGAGATTAATCTTTTAGAGATATATAATGAAGGGGATTTTGAGCAGGATGTGTTTTTGCAACAGGGAGACCAAATTTTTGTTCCTTTTTTGAGTTCGCTAAATACAGTGGCTCTTTTGCTTCCAGATGGTGGACGACTTGGGGTTCCTTATGACTCTAATGCGACAATACAAGATTATTTTACAAAGGCGGGGATGAATCGAATGCACAATATGGGGTATCAATCTTTAACGATTCGCTATCCCGATAAAACTGCGAAAGTGATTTCAATTTCGGAAATGAGTCACACAAAGCTCTCTCCTCAAGTAGAGGTGGAGTTTTTGGTCACACCTTTGTTTGTTTATGTGGGTGGGTCTTTGGCTAGCATGGGCAAAGTTCCTTATAATTCTTCATGGCACGCTATTGATTATTTGGCTGCCTCGGGCATTACTTTTCAAACTGGGACTTGGTCTCAAGTGAGAGTGATTCGAGGAGAAAATCAAGAGGAAGTGTCGTTGAATGTTTCTACAGATCCTATTTTTCCGGGAGATTATATAGAGATTCCTAGAAGTCGTTACGAAACTTTTAAAGATGCTACTATGTTTGTAGCTTCTTTGCTGTCTATTCTTTCTACCGCCCTTATTATTTACACTACTTTTCAATAAAATTTATGCAAAACCCATCACTTTTAGAGTTACTTTTCAAAATCATAAATAATGCTTTAAAGCACTTTAAATTGGTTTCTGCCATTGTGCTTGTCCCTACCATCATTGTTTTTGTTTTGGTGATGTGGGTCATCGATCCTGTTTATTCTTCTAGAGCGGTTGTTTCTCCACCAAATTCTAATAATTCTTTGGGAAAATTGAGCGGATTGATGGGGGCAGGGATGGGCTCAATGAGTTCTATTTTAGGGCTTTCTATGTCGGATAATGATGCCGATGCAGTATGGACTATTTTGCATTCATGGGAGATTCACAATCAAATTATCGAAGAGTTTGATTTGAAAAATCATTATGAGTTTGATGGAAAGTTTCATGCAGATCTTTTAAAGAAGTTTAGGAAAAATTTTTCTATAGAGTCTAACAATGAAAATATGTATGAAGTGACAATAAAAGACAAAGACTATAAAAAAGCAAAAAAAATGGTGGACTTTTTGTTAGAAAAAGCAGATTCCTCTTTTAACTATTTTAAATCCACTCAAGCTCGTTTATCAAGAGAATATTTTGAAAATCGAATCCACTTGATACTTAAAGATGTCGACTCCTTGCAAAATGCATTTATTGCCTTTCAAAAAGAAAATGATTTTTATGAGCCTAATGCACAATTAGAAGGGACTTTGACTTATTTAAATAAACTTCAAATGCTAAAAGAAGAAGTGGGTATGCAACTTCATTATGAAAAATTAAAAAGGGGTGAATCATCAAAAAAATATGAAGACCTTTCTAAACAAGTCCAAACTTTAGAAGCTTCATTAAATAAAACTCTTAAAGGGAATCAAAAAAAACTTGGGCTTGTTTCTTTAAATCAATCGCCGGATTTAGTGGCGAAGTATGTGCGCTTCGAAGAAGAAATAAAAATACATGTCCTTTTGTACAAAGTGTTGCGACAGCAAAGTGAAGAGTTTCGCATAGAAGAAGCAAAAACTTTAAAAAATTTACATGTTTTAGAGCCTCCTTGGGAAAATGATAAAAAAGTTTCGCCATTACGCGGTATTTTACTTATTTTTACATTTTCAATGAGTTTATTGTTGGCACTAGTTCTAAGTAGTTTTTTGGAATTAATAGAAAATGAAAAGACAAAAAACTCGGCTTTGTTTAAGGAGTGGTCACAATTGATTGGGGTCTTTTTGAGAAGAGCAAAAGTGTAAAGATGTTTTATTGGGTTTCAAATTATCCTGAATCCTTTATTTTATTTTTAATAGCTTTTTTTTGCTTGCTTCAGGCTTGGTGGCTAAAAAAAGATTTTTTTTCTCCAGCAAATGTGTATTGTTTTACTCAAACCTTATCGCTTGGAGTGGCTTATTTACAATTAGATAAAATGATGACTCCCTTTCATCTAAAAACTTGGCTTTTTTGGGGAGGGGCGTTGCTGTCTTTTCTGATGGGTGCGTCTTTATTAAAGCTTCTATACAAGAGCAAAGCCAGTATTCCAAGCTTCGACAAGGTAGAAGCACAGTATCAATATAATTGGAGTTTGCATGTATTGTTGAGTTTCATTCCTTTCATCTTTTTTTTAATTGGTATTTATGGAATTATTCAAAAAGCAGGTACACTGCTAGTTTTTACAGATAACCCATCGAAATGGATGACTAAAGAGATCAGTTATGGGTATTTTGCGATAATGTTTTCAAGTGGACCACTTGTTGTTTTGAGTTTTGGATTAGCGATTTTTAAAAGATTTAATCCATATTTCACACCTCGCTTGATTGCAAGAATAATGGTGCCTATGGTGATTGCTCTTAATTTAATGGCTTATCCAAATAGAACCTCTTTATTTATGAATCTTGGCTTTTTATTGATATTGTCTAATTATTTAAGAAAAAAAATATCTTCTGCATTGATTTTGCTAGTTATTATAATAGCGGCGTCTTTTTTTATGGCATTAGGAATGATTCGCTCCCAATATGCCTCTGATTCTGTAGAAAATGTGGCTATTGAAACTGCTGTTGAATTGCCATATAAGTACATTGCGAATAATTATTGGAATTTTGATTATGCGATAAATCCAAGTGTCGATCGAGATTTTCACCCTTTTACTTATGGTGTTGATTTTTTTCATGGTCCTTTTGAATATTTTAAAGTTGGGGGTGCTTTTCGTAGTAGTTATGGCTGGGATTCTCCTTTTAATGAGAGTATCATGAAAGAAAAAGGCTATAATACGGTGAGTTATTTGTGGGAGATTTACAAAGATTTAGGTGTTTTTGGAGTATTTATATTGCCATTTTTTGCTTCTTTCTTATTGTATTTCTTGTTTTATAAAATTCAAAATCCATTGAGCCCAAAAGTGATTATGTTTTATACACTGCTTATTTATTTTGTAGCGTGGTGGTGGTTTAGCCCGGCTTATAAAAATGGAATGCATTGGTTTTGGTTTTTGTTTATATTTTGGATTACATCGGTTTGTAAAAGAAAATCACCAGTGAAAGAGTTGTCTTCTTTTGTAGTAAAAGATTAATAATAAAGACAAGCTTAGATCACCTGTTAAAACTAGAATAGGGGTATATTGGACCCCGAAAAAATAGGTGCCAGAATATACAATTAAAATGTTAAGCACACCTGCAAAGCCAATCATGCTTACATAACTCCATATGCGTTTTTCTTTAAGTAATTTTGAAATAAGAGAAACTCGCATGGCTTGAAATAGTAAAGAAATAGAAAGAAAGCGAAGGAATAATGAGCTGATTTCTAAAGATTCTTTGGTCCATGAGCTAGCAAAAAATAATAATTGTAAGACTTGTTTAGGGAATAACCAGAGAGGACAAGATACTAATAAAATAAAAGAGGAAAAGATTAAAATATCTTTGATCCTAATGAAATCTTCTTTGTTTTTATGTAGGCTAATAATATTGGATGAAATAAAATGAACCATCAATCCAGAAGCCAACAAGACGATTTTATTGGCGTAATTGTAAGCACTAAGAATATTGGGGCTAGAAAAATAGTCAATGATATATAAACCAGCAGGCAAAAAGGCGAAACTAGCCAAGCTAGCTAAGGCGTATGGAGTGGCCGCTTGGATCATTAAAAAGAAAAATCGAAAGCTCCTTTTTGAAATTAAGAATATTTTTGGGGTGTAGATGTATCTAAATGCATAAAGCCATGAAGGCAAGCCTGCGATAAGCATAGCTAAGGCAATAGACTCTACGCTATTCAGTTTTAAATAAATCAAAGAATAAGCCATGATAATGGTGTAGCTAATAGCGTGAAATATTTTTTGAATCAGGAGTCTTTTCCAGTATTGTCCACAGATGAAAAACCAGTCAAAAAATGAATGTTGAAAAATAATTCCTATGGCAAGGATTAATTCGCCTCTAAAAATAGGGTGGTGTTTACGAATTAAAAAGGCGAAAGAAAGCATCAATAAACTGGCTAAAATGTTTAATGAAAATCGAAGTTGTAAAGTATTTACAAAAAGCTTTCCTTTGACTGCTCTATTTGCAAAAAAAGCAAGTATCAAGGTAGTCATTCCAAAATCGGCTAAAGCAGAAAAAATTAAATAATCGTTTTGCAATAGGCCAAAATATCCAAAATTGGATACGCCCAAGTTTTTAGCAATATAGTTTTGAGCTAGAAATGCAACAAATTGCGTAATTAAATTCACGCTGGTAAGAAAAACACCGATTTTTATGTTTTGAAATACGGACATTATGAAATAAAATATATCTTTATACTTTCATTTTTGTATATATTTTTGTATCTTTGTCATCAAATCGCGAGAGTGGCGGAACTGGTAGACGCACCAGACTTAGAATCTGGCGCCTTCGGTGTGAGGGTTCGACTCCCTCCTCTCGCATTAATTTTATAGCTGTATTGGAGTTATCATGAGTGTAACTATTAAAGAAATTAGCGCTGTAGAGCGTTCCATAGAAATAGCCATCCCACAAGCAGATTTAAAGGCTCCATTTGATAAAAAAGTGAATCAATATCGCAAACAGTTGCAATTAAAGGGATTTCGTAAAGGACAAGTGCCTAGGAATATAGTGTTGGCTCGATATGGTGAAGCTATTCGTCAAGAGACGGTCGATGAGCTGGTGAATCAAACATTGACAGAAGAATTAAAGAAAGCAAAGATTGAGCCTGTTAGCCCATTAAAAGTAAATGATTTTAAAGATGACAAAGAGCAAGATATTACTTTTACTGTGAGTGTAGAGGTGGATCCAGAGATTGAAATTCAAAATTACGATAATTTAGGTATTAGTGTACCAGACATTGTGATTTCAGAAGCAGAGATTAAAGACGAATTAGACCGTATGCTTCAAATGTGGTCCAAAGACGAGTCAGTAGATAGAAAATCTTCTAAAGGAGATGTGGTTGTTGGTGAATATGTAGAGGTTATAATTGACGGTGAAACTCAAACACTTCCAGAGCAAAAAGAATTCAGATCTCTTTTAGGTGAATCTGCTTCTCCTGGATTTGATGAGGGTTTGGTGGGTGTTGAGAAAGGTGAAACAAAAGAAATTAATTTTGTATATCCAAACGACCACAAGAATGAAATTTACAGAGGGAAAACAGCTCAATTTAAAGTTGAAATAACAGATGTTCGAGAGATTATCGCTCCAGTCATGGACGAAGAGTTTTTCAAAAACATTGGTTTAAAAGACGAAGCTGAGTTGACTAAGTCAATTCAAGAAAGTTTGTATAACAACAAAAAGAATACTGTTCGAAATAAAGCAATAGATGAGGCTATCGACAAATTGATTGATTTGAATCCGTTTGAAGTCCCTCCTTCTAGAGTTAAAAGTTTGATCAAGCACACTTTGCAAAAGAACAATCCAACAGACCAAGATTTTGAACCTACAGAAGAGCAGATTGAAGGGCTTTCTCCCGAAGCCATTCGTGAAATCAAAAAACACCGTATATTAGAGTTTATTGTAAATAAGGAAAACTTAAAAGTAACACAAGATATGGTTGATAATCGCTTAAAAGAACTTGCGATTGCTTATCAAATAGATTTTGACTCCTTAAAAAAACACTTTCGTCAATCAGGACGAATTGCAAGCTTACGCGAGGAACTTCGATTTGAAGTCGCAGCAGATTTTATAGTAGGAATTAAAAAAGAAAAAGAAAATTAAGAGAGGTTAATCCATGATTATCCCAACAGTCATAGAAAACACTGGTCGTGGGGAACGAGCTTACGATATTTATTCAAGGCTTTTAAAAGAGCGGATTGTTTTTTTAGGGACTCCTATTAACGACGAGGTTGCCAATAACATTATGGCACAATTGATTTTTTTGGAGTATGAAAACCCAGAAAAAGATATTACTCTTTATATTAATAGCCCCGGAGGTTATGTTTCTTCGGGGTTGGCGATATACGACACCATGCAGCATATTCGCCCCAATATAGCGACTATTTGTATAGGCAATAGCATTTCTATGGCTGCAGTGCTTTTAGCGGCAGGAACCAAAGGGAAACGCTATGCATTGCCTCATTCTCGAATTATGCTCCATCAACCATCTGGAGCTGCTACAGGGCAGTCTTCTGACATTCAGATACACGCCAAAGAGATTATAAAAACCAGAGATACCCTTTCTAAAATTATTGCAGAGCATACTGGTAAAGATATAGCTGAAGTCAAAGAAAAAACTGATAGAGATTTTTATATGAGTTCCGAAGAGGCTTTATCATTTGGACTCATAGACGAGATTTTCCATCCTAGAAAAGAAGAGTAAAGCAAAGAATGAGTAATAAAAAGGGTATAAACACACGCAAGAACAGCTGTAGTTTTTGTGGAAAACCTGTAGAGCAAGTCAATAAAATGATCTCTGGAAATGGTGTTCAAATTTGTGATGAATGTGTGAGCATGTGTCATACCATCATTAACGAAGATTTAGTAAAAACAAAGCATAGCGAAAGTAAAACTTTAAAAGCCTTGCCTAAACCTTCTGAAATTAAAGCTCATTTAGATGAATTTGTTATAGGACAAGATAACGCCAAGAGGGCCTTGTCTGTGGCGGTTTATAATCATTATAAACGAGAACGGCATCAATCTAAAACTAAAGACGATGTGCAGTTAGAAAAATCCAATTTACTTTTAGTAGGCCCAACGGGTTCTGGTAAAACTTTACTAGCTCAAACATTAGCGAGATTTTTAGATGTTCCATTCACAATTGCCGATGCCACAGTTTTAACTGAGGCAGGCTATGTGGGTGAAGATGTTGAAAACATTTTAGTTCGCTTATTACAAGCGGCAGATTACGATGTTGCCAAAGCAGAAAGAGGCATTATTTTTGTAGATGAGATCGATAAAATCGCTCGAAAAACAGCAAACCCTTCGATTTCTAGAGATGTTTCTGGAGAAGGTGTGCAACAAGGCCTTTTAAAAATTTTAGAAGGGACTGTGGCAGCGGTACCTCCTAAAGGTGGACGAAAACACCCCGAGCAAAGTTTAGTTCATATTAGAACTCATAATATCTTGTTTATATGTGGCGGAGCTTTTGAAACTTTGGATAAAATTATTGCACAAAGAGTGAACCAGGGTGGCATGGGTTTTGGTGCTGTGATTAAGGGAAAAAAAGAAAACGCCCTAGGTGAGCTTTTCAAAAAATTAGAACCCGATGATTTGATTCGTTTTGGATTGATTCCAGAGTTAGTGGGTCGTTTGCCTGTGGCTGTGGCTTTAGAAGAGTTAGATCAAAAAGCTTTATTGAAAATTTTAACAGAGCCCAAAAATGCATTGATCAAACAGTATCAAAAGCTTTTTGAAATTGATGGAGTCCAATTAGAATTTGATGAAAAAGCACTAGAAGAAATTGTAGAAGAAACAATAATAAGAAAAACGGGTGCAAGAGGCTTGCGTTCAGTATTAGAAAAAGTTTTGCAGCAATATATGTTTGAACTGCCAGATTTAAAAATCAAAAACTTAATCATCACGCCAAAAATAGTTCAAAAAAGTCTAACAGACACTATAATAGTTTCTGAAAGTTCCGCAGCTCAAAAGAAAACCAATAAAAGCAAAGAAAATAGAGTTGCATAACTCATTTTATAAATAAGGTAGAGGATAAATTGACTTCCAAAGCCCCTTTTGAAATAGATTTAGCAAAAAAAATACCGTTAATCCCTTTAAGAGATACTTTAGTATATCCGCACACCACCACGCGTATCCTTGTAGGCCGTGGACTTTCTGTAATGGCAGCCAACAAAGCCATTAAAAATGATGGACTAATCGTACTGGTTCTCCAAAAAAAAGAAGATAAAGAAGAAGTAGATATAAATGATTTTTATTCTACAGGCGTGATTGCACGAATAAAAAGCATTGATTCTGTGCCTAATGGATATTTTAAGGTGTTATTAGAGGGACTTTTTGTGGTTGACATAAAATCGGTCTCTAAAAAAACTTTTTTTGAAGCGAGCACTAGCCCACAGCAGCTTAAAAAAAGGAGAGCTGCAACAGAAAAAAAAGAAGTTCAGTCTATTTTAGAAGAATTTGGTCGATATGCAGAAGCAATAGAAGTCCAAGATGATTTTTTAGAAGTATTATCACAAATGCAAAAGCCACTGGGTGTTTATTACAGTATTTTGTCTGTTTTAAAAATTCCATTAGAAGAAAAACAAACTTTCTTGGAGATAGGCTCTTACAAGGAATTTGCAGAAAAAATACGACTTCATTTGTTGACGATAAAAACAGCAGAAGAACTTAGCAAGCGAATAAAGCACGAAGTTCAAGAAAAAATGCACAAAACCCAAAAAGAATGGGTGATCAGCGAGCAAATTCGATTATTACAAGAAGAGCTTGGAGATTCAGACGGTCTCAATACATCTGAATATGTGATATTATCTCAAAAAATCAAAGAAAAAAACTTTAGCCCGGCTATTTTAGAAAAATTAGAAGAAGAACTCTCCAGAATGAAGACGATACAGCCAGCCAGTCCAGAATATTCGGTCATTCGAAATTATATTGATTGGTTTTTGGCTCTGCCGTGGAATCAATTTTGCAAAACTCAGTTAAGTTTGAATAAAGTCAAAAAGCAATTAGACCAAAATCATTATGGATTAGACAAGGTTAAAGACCGAATTTTAGAACATTTAGCAGTATTAAAACTAACTCAATCAGAAAAAAGAACCCCCATCCTTTGTTTAGTAGGTCCTCCAGGGGTAGGTAAAACTACCTTGGTTTCTTCAATAGCTCAAGCCATGGAAAGGCAATTTGTTCGTATCACTCTTGGTGGAGTCCGTGACGAAGCGGAGATTCGGGGGCATAGGCGTACCTATATAGGAGCCATGCCTGGTCGTTTAATTCAAAGCTTAAAACGCGCCAAATGCATGAATCCAGTGATATTACTCGATGAAATAGACAAAATGGCGAGTGATTTTAGAGGAGACCCTGCTAGTGCCATGCTAGAAGTTTTGGATCCAGAGTTAAATCAAGATTTCACCGATCATTTTATGGAAGTGGGTATTGATTTATCTAAAGTTTTGTTTATCGCCACCGCAAATGCAGAAAACACCATTCCAGAAGCACTCCATGACCGTTTAGAGATGATTCGCTTGCCGGGTTATTATGAACACGAAAAAGAAAAAATAGCCAAGCAGCATTTAATACCACAAATATGCGAACAAAGTGGTGTACAACTAAAAAAAGACATTCAATTCTCGAAACAAAATATACTACAGATCATCAAAGAGTATACAAGAGAAGCTGGCGTTCGGCAATTAGAACGAGCCATCGCCAACATAGTACGCCAAAGGGCCAAAGAAATTGTCACTCATAAAGCCCCAGAAGCAGCTTTAACTAATGAGCAAATCTCTAGTTACTTAGGAGTTTCTCGCTATTCTAGCAATCGTTTGCCCTCCGTTTCTCGTCCAGGCGTGATCACAGGTCTTGCTTGGACTAGTGTAGGCGGTGAAATACTCATGATTGAATGCATGTTATTCAGTGGCAAAGGCAATATCCTCTTGACAGGAAAGCTGGGCGATGTCATGAAAGAATCCGCACAAATAGCTCTGAGTCTGGTGCGAGTTCGCCTAGAGCAGTTTGGTATAGATCCTGCAGCGGTCAAAAAAACAGATATACACATTCACTTGCCAGAAGGGGCGGTTCCCAAAGACGGACCATCTGCTGGAATTGCATTGACTTTAGCCTTGCTCTCGGCCTTTACAAAACAAGTGATAGACCCCAAAATTGCCTTTACTGGAGAAGTGAGTCTCACGGGAGTGTTACATGCCATAGGGGGCTTAAACGAAAAAGCTTTAGCCGCCTTATCTGCCGGAGTCAAGACAGTATTTTTACCACAAGACAATCAAAAAGATGTCGCCGAATTACCCAGTATCGCTCAAAAAGGCTTAAAAATCCACCTAAAAACACACATAGACGAAATCATCGACATTCTATTCAAAAAGAGCAAAACAAAAAAGCTTTCTAACCAAAATAACTCGGTATCCTGAGCCTAAAAACCATTCATTGCATTTCAAAAGCAATTCAAAAATTTACAAAGTCTATAGCTTCTGACTATTCGTCCATTTTTTTGGGCGTTCCCCGCCTTAAATAAAATACAAACTAGAAGCCTCGGCGGGTCGGGCTTTTGGCGACAATCTTTTTTGCTTTATTAGAGTTAAAAATACATCTTAAAAAATGTACCACAGAAACTCAAGTTCCACAAAAGCAAAAAAGGATTTCTGCATCAATCCCTAACGCAACCTCAAAATAAAACCTCAAAAACCCCTAATAAATGCCCTATAACAAGCATTATTTAAAATAAAACCTCAAAAAAAGCATTTGAAAAGGATTCTTCGATGATTCTCAACGCAGTAAAATGTGCAAAAAGAGCTTTAAAGATTAGAAACCAAAAGAAACTTATAAAAAGGCCTTAGAGCAATAAAACAGGAAAGGATTTTACCAAAGAGAGCATAAAACACCTTAAAACACTTGATATTTAATAGTAAAACTTTGAAGTGTTTTTTATAATTTGTAAAAAAGAAGAAATAAGTGAGCCTGTGCAAAAATTTGTTTGCAATGGAGTGTGAATAAACTAAGTTTAAATAGAAAGGCTATGCACCTGTTACACCAATAGTCAAAATAAGATCAATTTGGAGAAGAGTCAATAAAAACTATCAAAAGGAGATCCTATGAAACTGAGCCTAAGCAAATATAAAATAAAATGAGTGGATCAAGTGATAAAACACTGGACTGATGAAGGCCTTATAGACTATGAAACGCAAAAAAACTTAGAAACTCAATAGAACCGCGTTATTTTGATTGGAAGCGGTTAGCTAAATATTCTTTTTGGATTTCTATCGCATGCTTTGTCTTTGCCGTTGGTGCAATCATATCCAATGATGCTTTTATTCGATTTTTAGAGTACATATTCACTTCTTCTCAATGGTTTTTGTTTTCATTTTTTTCTGTTTTATCGGCGTTGTTTTATTTCTGGGGATTTCGAAGGAAAAAAAAGTATCCTTTTAAAAGATTTAGTAATGAGGTGATTGTTTTCTTGGGTGTTTTTTTTTACAGCGACATCTTTGAGTTTTTTAGCTACAATAATGGGCTTGAAGGAGCATCAAATTTTTCATCTCGTTTTATTAGCTACGATTGTGTATGGGTTTATTGGTATTAGATTCCCTTCTAATTTAGTCTGGATGCTTTCGTTAATGTCATTAGCAACTTGGTTTGGATACATCACAGGCTATCTTTCTAATTGGTCTCAGTATTTTTTTGGGCTAAATTACCCCTTTCGTTATGTATTTTTTGGTTTGATGCTTATTGCAGTTAGATTTACAATTTTTCAAAAAGATGCATTTAAAGAGATTCGAAAAAGCACCTATGTGTTTGAACTCTTGTTTGTTTTTCTTGGTTTATGGACGCTATCTATTAATGGAAATCACACCGATATGGATCTATGGATGAAAACGAAACAGGTGTATTTATTAGGGTGGGCAATCTTTTTTGGAGTTTCTGCTTTGATCACTCTTTTGATAGGGATAAAATATGATGATTCCATCGCTAGGGCCTTTGGAATTGTGTTCTTTTTTATCAATCTATACACAAGGCTCGTTGAATATGTATGGGGTAAAATTCCCGAAGCCATATTTTATTTGATACTTGCCTTAACATTTTGGCTCATAGGCAAAAATGCAGAAAAATTTGGAATTTAGAATTTACGACAAAAAAACATATTGAATAAAGGGGTGGATGCAATAATTTTTACGGAGTAGATTCATTGACATAGATGTTTTTCTGTAAAATCATAAATTCATAAAAAAGGGCTTTGAATAGACCCATAAAGTAAGGAATTATACAAAGGACTAAATAATAAAAAAATCCAATAATCAACAGGATGGGAACACCATAATTTTGAAAAACTGAACAAAGAAGGAAGGCTTTTAAAAGAGACTTTAGGAGTTTCGAAACAAAGTGTAAAAAAGAATCATTTGAAGAGTACCAGCCTTTTATACTCATACAGAAGGGGAATTCAAAGCCAATAAATGAAAAAGAACTAAATGGATAAAAAGATTCAAGAAATATAGAAATTCAAATATTCTATTTATTTCCACCTTTTTTAGTTTTATTAGGTTATTTTATAAGGTATATCTTTTGAATGGAGTTTTTATGAAGAAAATATGGGTCCTTTTATTCATTTTTGTGGCATTTTTATTATCGGCATGTGGTTTGTCTAAAACTCAAATCAATGAGATGTCTTCTTCTTGTGATGTGATGCTCGAGGTGCGTTATATTCAAAATGATTCTATTGCATTGTATGTAGGCAACACTATGTTTGTGAATACACAACAAGTGGTTCGCTCTGATTTTTTCCCGTTTTTGGTGAGCAAAAGAGATCCAATGGATATAGACATTCCAACAGCCACTACGGTGCTCAATTCTCCAGAAGAGTTTATAGACTACCTTAAAGGCAGCGCCTCTTCTTTGTCGATGGTAGGGCTTGTGATGGGAGAAAATGTGAAAAACGAGATTGGATTTGAAGAGTCAGATGCTATTCAAAAATTCACAGAACTACTTAAAACTGTAGAAGGCTCTTCTCTTATCCTTTTTCACGAAAAAGGTGGGCAATTAGTCAAGGCCAAAAAGTTGTTTTAAAGGCTTAGATAGCCGTTTTCTAAGCCGGTAATCGCATAAAATTCAAGCTTGTCTTCTGTTTTTGTGATCGCTAGTCCACTTAAAAAATTCATCCATTGGTCTTTTGAAAACTTTGCTCCTAGATAATGCACCAAAAAAGGCATCACCCAGGCATCGTGAGACAAGAAAAAGTTCCATTTTGCTTTCGATTTTTCTAAAAAAAGCTCTAAATATTTTTCGACTGTTTCTTGGAGTGGGTAAAATGCAGGGTGCTTGTTGCCATCAAAGTAGTTTAAAAGCTCTTTATAAAAATCGACTTTCAAAGAGTCCGTATAAGATTCGATGTTTTTTACAAACATATTCCCTAAGGCTTTTATTTCTGGAATTTTATTCACGCTATCAAAATCAGTGTCTTTTCTGCCTTTGGCTATAAAGGCCGCGGTTTCTTTGCAGCGACCCACTGGGCTAGAAAAATAGAGTGCATCTCCTGTTGCTGGCAAAGATGCTCCAAAACTTTGAGCTTGCTTTTCGCCATTGGGCGTGATCCCAACAAGGGCTCCAAAATGGGGGTCACTAAGAGTGATGTGTCGTCTTTCGGCGTGTCTAAGCAAAAAAATGACCGTATCGGCCTTTGTCAATTGAGAAATCAGCTGATCTACATTAAAAAACTTCATAAAAATAAACTCCAAATAAAGTGTGCAATAAAAAAACTCAAGACCCCCAAAAGAGCACCAATCACAATATCAAAAAACCAATGCACACCAAAATAAACACGAAGCAAACCCCAAGTGATGGGTAGAATAAGCATAAACCAACCGATGCTTGGTTGCAAATAAAAAATAGTACTTGCCACCGCTAAGTTATTCATAGTGTGCCCAGAAGGAAAGCTGTATTTATCTAAAGGGGGGACTTCGGCTTCGATATCAGTAAAGAAAATAAAGGGTCGTTGCCTTTTGGTGCTTAGTTTTGTGGTCCAATAAAGGGCTAGACTCACAGCAAGAGAGATTAAAATTTGCCATAAAGCTGTTAAAAAATGCTCCCAGCCCAGCTTATAAAGTAGTAGAGCGGCAAAAACAGCCCAAATATACCCATCACCCAAACGAACATAAAGTTTTAAACACCGATTTGTTTTATTAGAAAATCGGTGTGTTTTTAAATAAAGTGCAATTCGTTGGTCGATTTGTACAAATTTAGAGAGCATAAACTAAACTTAGAAAATTAAAACTAAAATCAAAAATATAAGCCTTTGAATTATTCTATAAATTTAGAATTCAAACGAAGATAAAATTAAAAAATAAGATCTAGCTTCAATATGTTGCCGAAGACTTGTCTCAAAAAAGCTATTCATTTCTAAAAACTTTGGACTTAATACTTCTAATTTTTATGATTATTTCGACAGATTCATTGCATGACGAAGGTTTCGGCTGTGGGAATCCATGGGATTAATCTTGTTTGAAATGGAGCTGAAAAGTGTGTCAAAGATATTGTGTGAAACGCATTACAATGAGGCTCTCAAAGTGTGTACTCAAAAAAATCGTTTATTTTTAATTGAGTCAACAAAAGGATAAATGGCTTAAAAAGATTAGACCAGCAAGCAAGAAAGCAAATGTACGCTATAATTTAAAGAGTCTTTGCGAGACAATGAGTTTATTAAATCAAAACGATTTTTTTAATTTTCTTTTTTTCCAAATTTTAAATTGCAAATACAAAGTGCTGATGCCATAAGTGAAAATCAAAAAATAGAGGGTGGCTTTGGGGGTATTGAGGTTGCCTAAACTCCATGCGATGCTAATGAGTGGGAGGTGTATTAAATACGGATAAAAAGAGGCCCGCCCCACCGCTCGAATAGGGCCAATAGAAAACAGATAGCTCAAAACAGTGCGTTTTGTGGTGAGAGAAAGGATTAGCATTCCATATAAAAAAATGGGAAGGCTATGGTGGTTGATATAATTCCAAGAAGTAGAAGGGGTGTTTAAAAAGAAAAGACTTATATACAAAGCTGCAATCGCTAAAGCTTCAAAAATTTGAGCATAATATTTTTGCTTTAAAAATTCAAAAGCACCGCATTGATAAAGTCTAAATAAAAGCATGCCAAAAACATATTCAAAAAGCCGAACTGGACTAAACATATGAAAAAAACGATATTTTTCTGAATAGCTTTCAAAGAAAAAAGTGGGAGTATTCCCTAAATTTCCAAATAAAATCCCCCATAAAACACCAGGGATAAAGACCAAAAAAAGAAGAATCCAAATTTGTTTTTGTTGAAGTTTTAGAAGCGCCTGGCTTAACCAAGGAGTTAGGGCATAACAAAGAAAAAAAGAACTGAGTGCCCAAGAAGCTTCGTTGAGTTTCATTCCAAGCTTGGGAAACACCGACCATAGCAGACTGAAATGCAAAAAAAGACTCCTAATGGGATTTTGCATTTTCCCATATCCTTCAGCAAAAGCGTTAAAAAGGCTGTTCAACGAACTTGGGAAGCCATTCAAAGAACTTAGTTTAAAGGCTAGCACCAAAAACATAAGTAAAGTCATAGCAAAATGCAGTCTATAAAGTTTTGAAAGCCGTGAAAGCATAAAAGGCCGCCACAAAACTTTTCTCTTTGGGTCTGTAAATTTAGATGCAAATAAAAAGCCTGCCAAAACAAAAAAGACTCCAGCAGCAAAAGCAGGAGCTTGAATCACTGGAGAAAGCCAAGTCCAGTTTTCGGCATACACTAAAGCATTAGAAGATCTAAGGTGCAATAAAACAATATTAATAGAGGCTAAAAGTCGAAGTCCATCTAAAGCGGGAAAATAAAATTTCATTGATCGAGTCAAAATCCTTTAAATCTTTGTCACTTTTCGAGCTAAAAAAGCAAGGACCAAAAAAGCAAGAGAAATAATCAATAAGAGCATAGAATCGGGCTGTTGTTTTAAAAAAAGAGCCAGGTATCGAACGGCCAAAGCACTCACAAGAGCATAACCAGCACTACAGAGCAAAACAAACAAGGCAAAACGCACTAAAAAAGGAAGGCTTTTGGTGATTTTTTGAAAATAGGAGTTGATATGAGCCCCATAAATAACAAGCACGGTAGCCACCATCCCTATAGAAATAGAGTCTAAGTGGACTCTAAAAAAAACTGCCAATTGGTGTAGATAAACTTCCATAAATCCCCTATGTTTTTTGAGCGAGCACGCTCCACCACTCTCCCATCTCGAGTTCTTTTTGAACAGAAAGGCCTGCTTCTTGAAACCAAGATAGAATGTATTCTTTTTCTGTATTGAGTTGCCCAGAAATCACTAAAAAAGAGCCTTGAGCGAGTAAATCTTCGATATCATAGCGTATAGGGAAGAGCTCACTTCGAATCATATTACACAGTATCACATCGAAACGCACATTTTCTTGAAATATATCCAAAAAGCCTAATACTGCCTGGCTATATTCAAAGCCATTCCGTTCAAAGTTTTCTGCAATACAAGGCACAGCTTGTGGGTCTATTTCGGTGCCCACAACGGTTTTTGCCCCCAGCCGTTTGGCAAACATCGCCAAAATCCCGGTCCCTGTGCCTATGTCTAAAACGGTTTTGCCATTAAAGTCAATAGACTCCATGAGACTCGCTGTGCTAGAGGTGGTCTCGTGTTCTCCTGTACCAAATGCGGTTTTGGCTTCTAATTCTAGAACTACAGAATCCTTAGAAGGGGCTTCAAAGTCTATCCAAGGAGGACGAACCCACAGTTTAGAGCTCACAGAAACTGGTTGAGTGCGGTCTCTCCACCACTGGTCCCAGTCTTTTGCCTCTTCTTCTATAATTTGAAAGTTTAAGTCTGGAAATAAGCCTCTTAGCCGTTTAGCTTCGGTGAGAGAGTCGGTATAAAAACAAAAATGCTGTTTTTCGGAAGAAACTTCTAGCTCTTCGATAGCCATAACACCAGCTTCAAAAAGTGAATAGCTCCATAATTCAAAAGATTCTATTTCACAGACACCTAGAACTTTATACCAAAAATTGTTTTCTTTCATATTATAAATATAAAAAACAAAAATAAGAACAATGCTTTTTCATAAAAATTTTAGACTTATCATAGATGAGATAAACAAAAAGCCAGGCGTGTGTGAGACTTTATAAATAATACGACATTTTATTTCTTTGAGCTCCTTCAAAAGGTCTCAAAAGAGTCAATTAGAATTTATTTTTTATGCTTTTATCTTGTAAAAAAAGATATATTTAGCCTATAAAGTTTAGTTTTAGCCTAGAGATGGATCGAGGCATATTTATATTGGAGTTCATATGGAAATCAAGTGGTTAAACCCCGATGCTAGCTTTGAAAAGTTGATTTTGGTAGGAGATATTGGCGGCACCAACACCAATTTAGGAATTGTGGGGTATAAAAACGAAAAATACACTATTATTTTAGAAACTGTTTGGTCTTCGTCTTCGCTTTCGGGCTTGGCAGAACCTTTGGCGGAAACTTTAAAACTAGCTAAAGAACATTCTCCTCATTTGCAGCCAACACAGTGCTGTATTAGTGCTGCGGGGCCGGTTTCTAACAACCGTTGTGTGATGACCAATTTAAAATGGAGCATCGACGGGAATGATTTGTCCACTACGATAGGCATCCCTGTGCTTGTGATCAACGATTTTGTGGCCATAAGTTATGGAATCCTTACTTTAGACACGGAAGACCCTTCTCAAATTTACAAATTACCCCATTTAGATGGCAGCACTCCAAACCCAGCTCCAGCGACCAAAGCGGTCATAGGCCCAGGTACAGGAATGGGAGTTTCTTTTTTGGCTTTTGATGGAAAAGAGCATATACCCGCGTCTTCTGAGGGTGGTCATATTGCATTTGCTCCTTTTGACGAAGACAGTATTTCTTTTTGGAATTATCTACGAGAAAAATCAGGGGGCTCTCCGGTTGTTGAGCATTTTGTGTCGGGAATTGGCATTATTAATCTTTATGAATGGTGGAAACACACCAAAGGGATCCCCAATAATGCAGCTTTTGAAAAGATAGAAGCTACTCCAGAGCACGATCGCCCCAAATATATCAGTCGTGCGAGTGATACCGACCCAGTCGCCGCCGAAATGATGCGGTTGTTTGTGAAAATGTTGGCTCGTTTTGCCAGCGATGTTTCTACCTTGTTGCTCCCTTTTGGCGGCTTGTATTTAGCAGGAGGAACTGTTCAAAAAGACCTTCGTTGGTTAGAAAGAGACTCCTTGTTTATGAAATATTTTGAGAAAAATAACAATCCAAACATACCCCCACTGCTTCAAAAAACACCCGTTTATATCATTAAAGATTATAGCATTAGCCTTTATGGAGCAGCCAACGCAGGCTTTCACCTTTTTAAATAATTCGCTGTTGGATGAAGTTTCAGAAGCGCCTGGCTTTTGGTAATCATAGTTTTCTCTCCTCCATAATTTTTTTATATTGTATATAATTGCTGTTTAAACCAGATTAAGGAATTTTATGTTAGCATTTGACCCCCACTCTAAAAAATTATTGTTATCGGGCAACGAAGCAATATCTCTTTCTATGCTTCACTGTAAAGTGCAAATAGCTACCGGTTATCCAGGGACCCCCTCTTCTGAAATTTTAGAAACATATTCTGATATTGGTGGCTATGCACAGTGGGCCCCCAATGAAAAGGTGGCAGCTGAAGTGGCACTCGGTGCAGCATTTGGAAATGCAAGGTCTTTGGTCACTATGAAGCATGTGGGCTTGAATGTGGCTAGCGATGTTTTGTACACTTCTACTTATTCTGGTGTAGAAGGGGCTATGGTTTGGGTGGTCGCCGATGACCCAGGTCAAGCCAGTTCTCAAAACGAACAAGACACTCGAAACCATGCCAAAGCGGCGGTATGCCCAATGTTTGAACCCTCAAACTCGCAAGAAGCATACGATATGCTAAGAATAGCTTTTCAAACTAGTGAACGCTATAAAACACCTGTTATTTTGCGAATGACCACAAGAGTGAATCACTCAAAGTCTATAGTTCGTATTACAGAAGAGCCCCTCGAAGCCCTAAAACCTAGCTTTGTGAGAGATATTCCCTCGCGTGTGATGGTTCCAGGTTATGCTAAACCCGCCGCCAAAAGGCTTCGAGCAAAAATAGAAGAAATGGCTGTGTGGAATAGCCAAGAAGGGCCAAACAGAGTAGAAATGGCATCAGATGAACTAGGTGTTATTTGTTCTGGAATTTCTTATCACCATGTCAAAGAAGCGGCTCCAGATGCCAGCGTGTTAAAGTTAGGTTTTACTTATCCACTCCCCGCTACTTTAATAAAGGATTTTTGTTCTAAAGTCAAGCGAGTGGTGGTCATAGAAGAAAATGATCCTTATCTATTTGAAAATATCATGGCTATGGGCATTACTGTAGAGGCTAAACTAGATTCTATTTATCGATTTGGTGAGCTTACAGTCGATAGAGTAAAACGAATTTTAGCCAAAGATAATTCTCCAGAACCTGTTCCAGTCCGCGGACGACCACCGGCCCTTTGCCCAGGTTGCCCTCATCGAGATTCTTTCACTGCCCTCAAAGAATTGAATTGTATCGTTGCTGGAGATATTGGTTGTTATACTTTGGCGGCTTTACCTCCTTTTGAAGCTATGGACATGATGATCGATATGGGTGCCTCTATTGGAATGGGCCTTGGGCTTCGGCATGTGCTGCCCGAAGAAGAGGCTAAACGAGTGGTTTCTGTTATTGGAGACTCTACCTTTATCCATAGTGGAATCACAGGCCTTGTAGAAATGGCCTATAACCGCCCTAAAACAGGCCATGTAGTGATGGTGGTGGACAATAGTATTACAGCCATGACCGGTCAGCAAGAACATCCAGGGACCGGTAGAAAACTAGACCACACTCCAGCTTATAAGGTGGATTATGGTGAAATAGCAAAGGCGGCAGGGATCGAAAATGTATTTGTGATCAATCCTGTCAAAGAATATGACAAACTAAAAACAGTGCTTCAAGATGCACTCGAAAAAGAAGAGCTCACTTTGATTGTCGCCAAAAGCCCGTGTGTTTTAGCGATAAAAAGTATTGTAGCTTGGGATAAAGCAAACAAACAAAATTCAGGGATTTTATTATGAAAGTGACTAGTGTAAAATTTGCAGGCATTGGTGGTACAGGTGTAGTCAAGGCTAGTGATGTTTTTGCAGAACTTGTGTTTGACCTAGGATTGGATGTGAAAAAAGCCGAAGTGCATGGGATGAGCCAGCGAGGCGGTTCTGTGGCTAGTGAAGTACGCTATGGAGATAAAGTCCAAAGTCCCATGATTCCAGATAAAACAGCAGATTTTTTAGTGGTTTTTGCCGAGGATCAAGTGCCTGTCAATGAAATTTCTCTAAAAGAAGGAGGCATTTTGCTCACTCCTAAAGATATTGAAATCGATAAGCTCCCTACCGAAAAAGCTCTGAATGTGGCTATGCTAGGGAAGCTTAGCACCTATTTGGATTTTTCTTTAGAAAACTGGCAAAAGGCTTTAGAAAAACTTTTTGACCCCAAGTTTCATGCTGGAAATCAAGTGGCTTTTAATGTGGGTCGAGAGAGTAGATTGTAAAACTCTGGACCCATGAGTGTTTTTGCTCTGCTTATCTACGACAGATAAAGCAGAGACTCTGAGCTAACTACAAATGTGGTTTTCATCGTGACCACAAAGATTGTCTCCTTTTTCTAGTTTTCCTAGTAAAAAACTGCTCACTAAAACTTCGGGTTTTTCTAATGGAGCCCCTACCACGACATGAATGCTTTTGGCTTCTAATAGCTTACGAGCTCTTTCGCCCATGCCACCCGCAATCACATGCGTGATTTGGTTGTCATAAAGCCACTGGGGAAGCACACCTGGTTCATGTGGGGGTGGTTCACACTCGGTGACTTGAAATATTTCGGGGGCACTAAGGTCTTTTACTTCTATAAAAGCAAAGCTTTTGCAGTGCCCAAAATGAGCGGTGAGTTTTCCGTCGGCTAATGGGATGGCAAATTTCATAAATTCTCCTGTATTTTCGATGTGAAATGATCTAAAACAACAAAGTCAAGCACTCTCAATGGATAAATATAAAAGATGTTTTTGATTTTGTTTTGATATTGTTCCTATATAAAAAATTAAAGCCCTAAGAAAGAGGTGACACGCTTTGCAATTTCTTTTAAGTAGATGCTTTCTTTTGAATCAGGGTAGGCTTCTACAATAGATTGACCTTTTAATTGAGCTTCCGTAAATATTTTTGAATACGGGAGCGTCCCTATGAAGCTAGCGTCAAATTTTTTGATTTCTGCTTGGATTAAAGCCTCATATTTTGGGTTGATGTCTGCTTTATTTAATAATACACAAGACTTGAGCTTAAAATGTGCCGCTAAATCTAAAATTCGTATCAAGTCATGAAGACCAGAAGGTGTAGGTTCTGTGACCATCAAAAGTCCACTCGCTCCGGTTAAGGCGGCTATAGCTGGGCACCCTATTCCAGGAGGTCCATCGACAATCACTAAAGGTGTGTTTTGTTCTATGGCCCGTTTTTTTCCAATTTCTTTTACATGAGTGACTAATTTACCAGAATTTTCTGAGCCAGGTGTTAATCGAGCGTGAATGAGTGATCCGTGCAGCGTTTCTGATTCCATCCAAATTCCATTGAGGTCAGGTTTCCACAAAAAAGCCTTTTCTGGGCAATGATCTACACAAACTTTGCACCCCTCGCAAGACATTTCTTGAACCACATATCGATTTTCTTCAAAAATAATAGCGTCGAAACGGCACAAAGATTCACAGATACCGCATTGAGTGCATTTGTCTTGGATGATTTCTGCTATAGAACCCCCATAATAATCTTCAGTTTTTGTGTTTTTTAGATTGAATAATAAATGCAAATCAGCTGCATCTACATCTCCATCTACAAGCACTTTTTTTGGAAAAAAACTAGCAAGAGAAGCGGTGATAGAGGTTTTTCCTGTCCCTCCTTTTCCACTGACCACCACTAGTTCTTTGGGTGTATTGGATTTCATGGGTTTGCTCCTACTTGGTCTTCTAAATCACTTAGTAATAAATTCAACTTTTCTTTTAAGTCTGGAAGCACTTCAAGTAGAGTGCCTCCTTTTGAATACATTTCGGCGACTCGTCTGTCTTCTTCTAATTCGAGAAGGATTTTTATGTTTTTTTCTGCACAGTATTTTTTTATCAGGTGGTCTTTTTCTCTCACACGATTGACCACCACAGCATAAGGTAATTTTAAGTTTTCTACGCCCTCCACAGCTAATTTAAGGTCGTGAAGTCCAAAAGGAGTGGGTTCGGTCACTAAAATCACAAAGTCAGCTCCAGAAACTGATGTCACAAAAGAGCAAGAGGTGCCGGGAGGAGAGTCTATAATGTGATGTGTGTATGGAGTCGTGCTGGGGTGTTTTTTGACTGCTTGGATCACCGCTGGAGCAGCACTATGCCCTACTTTTAATCGTCCAGATAAAAATTCTGCACCGCCTTTTAAGTCATAGATACTTATTTCTCCTACTGGTGTTTCAACATCTTGAATTGCACCCGTTGGGCATATCAAAGTACAAGCTCCACAACTATGACATAGCTCGTTAAACACCAAAACTCCTGCTTTACCTGCCATAGCCAAAGCATTAAATTGACAGCTTTTAACGCACAAACCACATTGATTGCAAAGATCTGCGTTTACTTTGGGGATCAATAACTGTACCACATCTTTTTGCTTTTCTATCCCTTTCAAAAATAAATGGGCATTGGGTTCTTCTACATCACAATCTAAAAATACACTGCGATCTGAATTGGCCAAAAACAAGGCCAAGGCAAATGTGGTTTTCCCAGTCCCTCCCTTTCCAGAGGCTATGGCTATTTTCATACCCAATGCCCTTCGGTGTTTGCTGATTCTGCTTTTTTTAAGAGTCCTTGTTGATAATCTTGTAAAAGTTCTATAATGGGTTTAGCTTCTGCAAAAAAGATTTGAACTTGTGCTGCATTTAAAACACGAAAAGCTTTGGGACCACAATTTCCAGATATTAATACACTTGCATTATTGTCCAGAATATTTTGAGCAGATTGGATGCCTGCCCCCTGATTGGCTTGCATATTTTGAGTGTTTTCAACGACCGAAAATGTTTTTGTGTTTTCATTGTACAACACAAAGTTTTTGGCTCGGCCGAATCGTAAATCTAATACGGCATTTTCGTCGTTTCCAGCACTTGGAAAGGCTATAATAGGCATTAGACCCTCCCGTTCATTAAAATTTTTTGTTGAAATCTTTTGCAAGATCCAACGGTGTTTGCCATTCCACGGCCTTGGCCTGCGTTCATGCCTCGACCACTGGCATTTGCCATTCCGCAACCTTGCCTTGCGTTCCTAAAAAAGGAACAATTTTTGAAATTTCGATTCAAATTAAACATAGTTTCTCCTATGAAATACGAACTTATAATAGCTAATATAGTATATTTTGTGCATATGCACAACAGTATTTTAAATAAATAGGACTTATTTTATGATTTTTGATTATAAAAAGGATAAAAACAGAGAAAGTTTATGAGTTCATTGCTTTTGTTTTAAAATGTAAGGACTTTATTTGAAGTGTTTATCCATTCTGCTAATTTTTTCATAGTTGAGGCATGAGCACCTTTATAATAGGCTTCATTTTTATAGATTCCACAGCGAGCCATGCAAGAGCCGCAAACCTCAACAGAAATTCCTAGATGAATTAATTCTTTTAACATTTGTTTTAAATCTTGATCGTATGTTTCTGGGGCTACGCAAGATTCTCTAGCTAAATCGACAGCATTATTCATTAAAATATTCGAACCAATGATTTTTGTTGGTGTAGTTCTTTTGCCAAGCGAAGTGCATTCCAGGTCACATCACTTTGATCATAAGGGGGGCGGTTTAAAATGATCAAGACACTCATGAAGATTCCTTTTATAAGTTTAATTTTTATAAATATAATCTATTATTTGTGCTAAAGCACAAAATTAAAGAGCTTTAATGGTATTGCGATGCTTTGGGGTGAATCCAGTGAATGGTGTTTTATTTTGAAAAACATTTGGATAGATTTTGTTTTAAAGGAATCTATGCTAAAAGGAGCCAGGCGCTTCTGAGACTTCATTATATTCTAAATGACAATAGATAGCTCCCAGTAGTTTGATTTTTAAAAAGATAAACAATACCCTCGTGTTTAAGGGTATTGTTTTTTTGGGTGGGGGTGTTTTTTAGTGACTTGTGTAAGTGAGGGTTTGAATGGATTGGATTTGATGATTTTTTATCCAAATTATTTTGTAAATCCCACTTCTGTGAATGCCTAGGTCATTCCATTCACGGACTTGTTTTTTAGAGATTTGTTGTCCCGATATGTTATATACTTTGACTTGTATTTTTCCTGTGCTTAAAGCTTCTTTTATTTCGGTAGAAAAATTTTGTTTTTGATGCGGAATTTTATATTGTATTTTTTTTGCAATGGAGGTGGTGTTTTCTATGGTGACTACGAAGTCAAAAATGATTTGTATTTCTTCTTTTTCTGATTTTTTATAAACCAGGGCCTGTTTGAATTTATAGGCGTCTCCTAATTTGCTACGGTTTGGATATTGGCCTACTTTTATTGTAAATTGATTGGTGTCGATTTCGGAATATACAAAGGAATTTTCTCCATATTCTACAATGTTTCCTAAGGAATCAAACCAATGCCCTGGAGCTATGGCTGTAGATTTTTGTTCGTAACTACCGTCGGGATGGATTCCATAAAATAAAAGTGTTTTTCCCCAGTTTGCTTTTATTTCTTCTGGACTTAAATCTAATGTGCTGCTTAGATAATTTAAGTCGATGGACAATTCTTGAGGAGTATAGTCATTTTTTAAAGGCATGGAAATGGTGTAAGGGAGTGTGTTGCTGAGACTTTCTATTTTAGTGAAATAGGCGGTGATTTCTCTGTTTTGATCTAATGCTAAAGTTGCATTTGGGTCTTTTCCACTTAAATCTCCTCCCCAATAATCAAAGGTGTAACCAGGCTCTGCTTGTGCTTGTATTGTTAAAGAAGTGCTTGGGTAGTCTCCAGTGGTAGGGCTTACGCTACCTTTTCCCTCTATGTTTACTTTCAAGTGGTAGGTGATGCTGATGTTATTTTCTTCTCCTAGTAAGTTGGTGTTAGAAAATTTCACTTGATAGGGTAATTGTTCATCGTTATCGTCGTTGTCGTCCCATTCGTGATGGGCATGTTTTTGAGGAGCACCAGAAACTACAAGCCATAAATTAGATGTGTTGTTTGGAACCATAAAAGATAAAGTCCCTGTGGGGTTAGAAGAGCTGTAGTCGAGACTGGACATGTCACTGTAAACTCTCTCTCCATTCTGGAGTAGGGCTACAAAACCAAAACGCCAACCAGAATCTTCTAAGTTTTTAACCCTGTAGCCACTGCTGCCTGCAAGGCCTTGA
Source organism: Fibrobacter sp. (assembly GCA_012523035.1). GTDB lineage: Bacteria > Fibrobacterota > Fibrobacteria > Fibrobacterales > Fibrobacteraceae > JAAYJH01. The sequence continues at coordinate 1,355 of JAAYJH010000006.1, read as the reverse complement.
AATTGAACAGAAACCAATGTCGAAACATTGGGAACATTGAGTTTTATGCTGTTATAGCCGTAATTTTCAGGTGTGACAGAGGCATCTATACGCCAAAAATTGTCACTTGTTTTGTTCATTTTCACCTGAGATCGCCTATGAATGTAGTTGGCCCCATAAGATGAGATGGATGGCAAATCCCATGTGGTTAATCGAGCGGCATGTTCATAAATTTCATCGTTAAATTCTTTTTGAGTGAGGCCAAAAATTCTTTTGTAAGCTTCAACAGGGTCTTCTGGCCGCCTAGATTCTCGCCACAGTCTTCCCATAAAGTCAATGCCTTGTTTATAAGCCCAGTAGTCTGGAATAAAGTAATTGGCGTATCGAGGAGTTTCGTGTAATATGTGTAAGTGATTGCTTGAAATGTATGTGTTAAAATCATGTGTTCTGAATTGCTCTTCGGGGTAAACCTTAAAACCGGCCCATTGTGCACCTTGCTCCCAAAATCCATTGCCACCTTTGCCGTTTTCGCCCAAACCATAACGAAAGCCGCCACTAGGAACATCACAACCTGTCTGGTATTGAAAAGTGTGCCCAATTTCGTGAGCGACTACCACAGGCATATTGGCTGCAGCGGGGTTGACCTCTAAGCTTCCAATGACATCGTCATAACCTGATCCATAGGCTGCCCATGTTTCTGTGTATGTTAAAAAGACAATCATTTTATATTGGTCTGTTTTAGAAGCCCCTTTTTCTACCATTTTTAAGGTATTCAGATTTACATCATAACTTTTTTCTAACACTTCCTTGAGTTGTTTCATATTCACTTTAAAAGGGGAGGGAGCGGTAGATGGGTCGTTTCCAAAACCTGACTCCCACAAAATAATCCAATTTTCTGTGCTGTCCATGCGTGTGCGACTCCATTTTGCACTCGCAGACTCAAAGTCTATACCTTGTTGACTAAAAAAACGGGGTAAATAAATGTCTTTTCCTGCAAAAGACAAAATAAATGCCCCAAGAATGAAACAAAGAACATTTTTAAGAGAAAACCCAAACATATTGCCTCCATGACTCTATATCTGAAAAATTACTTTAATCTTCTGCAAAAGGAATAAAATTTACACAGAAATTTAATGAATTTGTTTTAATCGCTTAAATATTAAACTTTAATGAATATATAATTACACGCTTGAATAGTTTTTAACTTAAAAATGCGATTTTTAATTGCTTTGTGAATCTTAAGGATTAAAGTTTTGAAATGAAGTGTCCTTGCTATCACTTTAAATGCTTGAATTTGTGTGGACTTTTTGATTTCCTTTGGGTATTGGCCTAGTTTTATTCTTTTGTAATTCTTATCAAAAATAAGGTGTAGATTC
>JAAYJH010000045.1 GCA_012523035.1 Fibrobacter sp. | reverse complement strand
TCTGGCCTTTCGCTCCAGACTATGTTTCGTAATCCTTTGGCGGGGCCTTCTGTTTTAGGAATTAGTTCAGGGGCAAGTTTGGGTGTTGCATTTTTTTTATTGTCAGGGTTAAATTTAGGCTTTTTAGGGGTTTTTCCAGCTGCAGCAATAGGAGCTTTTGGAGTTAGCTTTTTGTTATTACTATTCAATCGTTTCTTTGAAAGTCCTGTTGTATTATTGATCATTGGCTTGATGCTTAGCTCTATTGTCAATGCATTTGTAAATTTATTGATGTTTTTTAGTCATTCGGAGTCCCTAAAGGCTTATGTTGCTTGGGGAATGGGGTCATTTTCTAAATTGTTAATTTCAGAAGTGCCTCTTTTTTTATCTCTAGTGCTCTTGGGTTTTTTGTTTGTTTTGTTTTCTATTCGTTATTTAAACTCAATTTATTTTGGTAGTGATTTTGTGCAAAGTTTAGGGCTTTCGAATCGTTTTTATCAATCGATGGTTTTGATTGGTGTGTCTATTTTAACGGCTTCCACTACAGTTTTTTGTGGTCCAATTGCATTTTTAGGTTTAGCTGTTCCTCATATAGCTTATGCTGTTTTTAAGTCCACCAATCATAGAGTTTTACTCCCAGCTTCTATTTTAATTGGGGTGAATTTGTCGTTATTGGTGAGTTTGTTTCCGCAAATTCCTTTGAATGCTGTGATGAGTTTGCTAGGTGTGCCTGTTGTATTTATTGTTTTGTTTCGTTCTAGTCAAACTATAAGGTAGTTTTTGAATATGACAAGTGTTTTAGAAGCAAATTCAATAGAAATAGGTTATCATTCTAGTCTTGTAAGCCCTTTTGATATAAAGTTAAGAAAGGGCTCTCTGGTGGCTTTGCTAGGCCCTAATGGTTCAGGAAAAACCTCATTGATAAAGACTTTAGCAGGGATCATTCCTCCTTATTCTGGAATGGTGAAGTTTTTAGGAAAAGATCTAAAAGATTTTAGTTTATTGGAAAAGTCACACGGTATTACTACCGTATTCATGAATCAAAGCATTCACCCTCAAATAAAAGTGAAGGACTATGTGTCTTTGGGAAGAAGTCCTTATTCTAATTTTTTAGATGCTAGAAGGGAGACGGATCTGAAAATAGTGAACCAAGCATTAGAAGAAACGCGTACACTTCATTTTGAAGATAGATTTTTGAGTACTTTGAGTGATGGAGAACGATCTAGGGTTTTTTTGGCAAGAGCTTTGGCCCAAGAAGTCCAGGTACTGTTTTTAGATGAACCTTTTGCTTTTTTAGATATTCCAAATACAGTTTATTTGTTTAATTTATTAAAAAAGCTCACACAAGAAACAGGGCTTTCTATTTTATTGAGTACACACCAATTGCATTATGTAAAAGACTATTGTGACGAAGTTATTGCCTTCGATGGAAGGAATAAAGTGTTTCAAAAGTCTGTAGAAGATGCTTTTGAAGGGGAACTTTTGGCGTGGACTAAAGATTTTGAGGCTTTTTTATGAGAGTGATTCTTTTTTTATTTTCTTTTGTTTTTTTTTCTTGTATTTTTAAATCAGAAGTTCAAAATCCATCAAATAATTTTTTATGGAAACTTTCAAAAGATGATCAATACATTTGGATTATGGGAAGTATCCATATGGCAGATTCTAGTTTTTACCCTTTAGCCCTTCCTATTCAAAATGCTTTTCATGAATCTCAAGTCATTGCTTTTGAAATCGATTTAAATGAAGAACAAAGTGTAGAAAATCCCACTTCATATTTTTTTCAAAACGAAGAGGATTTAGAGTCCTTTTTAGCTCCAAAAACATACCAAATTTTAGATTCTATTTTAAGCTCTTGGGCTTTATCCATTCAGACTTATTCAAAGCTCAGGCCCTGGGCTGTAGCAGCACAAATAAGTGCTTTAGCTATTTCCAGAGCAGGCTTTCAGGCAGAGCTAGGGATCGATTATGTTTTGATGGAAAAGGCCTTAGAAGAAGGGAAAGAAATTATAGGCTTAGAAACAAGTGCTTCTCAAATAGAGGCTTTATCGAGTCCTTCTGATTCTGCAGGAGTGCTTTATTTAGAAAAAACGCTTCTAGAAATTCAAGAAATAGAAGAAACACTTCAAGAAATTAAAATAGCCTGGCAAACAGGGAGCACTTTAAAGCTTTTAAAGTTACTGAATTTAGAAGATTCACAAGAGAAAGCTGACCTTTTTAGTCAAAAAATATATTTTGAACGGAATAGGACTATGGCTCATAAAATTCAAAACTTGTTTTTAGAAAATAAGCGTCATTTTGTAGTGGTTGGAATAGCTCATCTCATAGGTGAAGAGGGGAGTATTCTAGAAATATTAAAGGAAAATGGTTTTAGAGTAGAGGCTTTTTAAATTGGAAGCCTAATCGAGAAACTCTGTTGTGCAATGTAGTTCTATTTATACCTAGTGCATTTGCAGTTTGAGTGATGGAAGCATTGTTATCTGTATATTTTTGATTTAAAAACTCTATTTCTTCTTGCCGTTGCTTTTCTTTGAAATTTTCGTAATTATAAGCACGCCAATTCATTTTATCTTCATTTGTTTTTTTTGTATCCATATGGATATTGAAATCTTGAGGAGAAAGTAAAGAAGAGTTTGCAAAAACAATGGCTTGATGCACTTTATTTTCGAGTTCACGAATATTGCCTGGCCAATGGTATTCCTTTAGTTTTTCAAGAGCTTCTTTGGAAATGGTATAGAATTTGCCGTTAGGAGCATGTTGCTTGATAAAATATTCCACCAGTTCTTCAATGTCTTCAATTCGTTCTACCAGAGAAGGCACATAAATTGGAATCACATGGAGTCGATAATATAAATCTTCACGAAAACAGCCTTTTTCTACCTCTGCTTTTAAATCTTTATTGGTGGCTGCAATCACTCTCACAGAGACTTTTTTTGTTTTGTTAGATCCAATGGGGCGAATTTCATTTTCTTGAATAGCCCTTAAAAGTTTAGCTTGCATGGAATATGGCATATCGCCAATTTCATCTAAAAATAAAACACCGTTATCCGCCTCTTCGAATAGTCCAATCCTATCGATGTTGGCACCGGTAAAAGCCCCTCTTAAGTGTCCAAAAAGCTCACTTTCAAAGAGATTTTCTGGAATAGCACTACAGTTTAAGACCACAAAATGTGGGTGTACACTTGCAATGGCTCTAGCGACAAGTTCTTTGCCAACTCCTGTTTCACCTTGTATAAGTACCGAAGCTTGGTGAGGTAGCACCCTTTCGATGTCTTTAAAAAGCTTTTGCATTATTTGACTAGAGCCAATGATTTTAGATTTGTTTTTATTAAACTGTTTTTTAAAAAGATAAAAGCGTTTTAACTCTAAAATATGACTCATTAGTTTAAGTCTTATATTTTCTGAATCTAAAAAAACATGAATTAAATTATGATAAGAAGGCTCGTAATTTTGACTTTCTTTGTTTCCAAAACCTATGAAAAAAGATTCATTATACTTTTCTTTGATGGAGAGAAAAGTTTCAAAAGAAAATCTTGAGTGGTCTAAGTTGATAATAATGATTACAGGGTCAAAATCAGAGACGATGTTGAATGGATCAGAAATTAATACTTGGTAGTCCAGACTTGAAAGGACATCTAAAATAAAAGAAGCCGTTTTAGTTTCTTCGCTAAAAAGGAGTATTTTAGTTTTAGAGCCACTCATGCTTTATCCTAATTCTTTAGATCTTTGGGTCGCTGCCTCTACAGTTTTTGTTAAAATTTCTCTAAAAGAATTGTCTTTTAAAATCTGAAGTCCAGCCACTGTCGTCCCTCCAGGAGAAGAAACCATTTCTATTAATGAAGTAGCTTCTTGATTGGAGTTTTTGAATAGACCAACTGCTCCCTCTATGGTAGAAATAGTCAAGGATTTTGCTGCTTCTCTATCCAGTCCCATTTTGACTCCACCCAAAATAAGTCCTTCAATAAAGTCAAACACATAAGCAGGACCGCTCCCTGAAAGTCCAGTCACTGCATCCATTAAATGTTCTGGCACTTGAACGGTGGTTCCCATGTTTTTAAAGAGATTTTCTGCAACTTTGAGGTTTTTTTCTGAAGTCGTATCATTTGCTAATGCAATGGTCCCTTTTTGTATGGTAAGAGGCAAGTTTGGCATCACTCGTAAAACTTCTTGATGGGGGAGCTTTTGTTTTATCTTTTCAGAAGAAATACCTGCCATAATGGATATAAAGAGCTTTATATTATCAGGGTCCAAAGACACTTTCCAAGAGTCGGCAAGCTCATTGAAAATCTGAGGCTTCACACAAATAAAAACAACATTTGCTTTTTGAATTCCTTCTTCAAAAGATAAAACTCGTTGCAAACCAATTTGCTCATATTTTAGAGCTGCTTCTGGATTTGGCTCTAAAAACAAGATGTTTTCACTTGAAAATTGACTTTGAATCAATCCATTAACAATGGCACCACCCATATTCCCAAGTCCAATGAAAAATACATTATTTTGCATAAAAACCTCTTTACCCATTCATTGCAGAAAGAAAGTCTTTGTTGCTTTTTGTGTTCAACATTTTTTCACGCATAAACTCCATGATTTCTGTGGAAGTGTGGTCTTGCAGATATCGGCGTAAAATCCATACTCGTCGAAGTTCATCTTCACTCAATAAGAGTTCTTCTTTTCGAGTACCTGATTTAAAAATATCAATAGCAGGCCAGATTCTTTTTTCAGAGATACGACGATCTAATACAAGTTCCATATTTCCAGTCCCTTTGAACTCTTCAAAGATCACTTCATCCATACGACTACCTGTTTCTATAAGGGCTGTTCCTATAATGGTTAAAGAACCACCGTTTTCAATTTTTCGAGCGGCTCCAAAAAAGCGTTTGGGACGCTGTAAAGCAAGAGCGTCCACGCCACCAGACAATATTTTACCAGAATGAGGGATGACTACATTATTGGCTCTGGCAAAACGAGTAATGGAGTCTAATAAAATCACTACATCATTTCCATGCTCTACCAGTCTTTTGGCTTTTTCAAGAACCATATCTGCAATTTGAACATGCCTTTCGGGGGGTTCATCAAAAGTAGAGGCTAAAACCTCGCCTTTGACATGGCGTCTCATATCGGTGACTTCTTCGGGTCTTTCATCAATCAATAAAACCAAAAGTTTTACTTCTGGATGATTTGTAGCAATTGCATTGGCCACATTTTGAAGCAGCACGGTTTTACCAGTTCTGGGTGGGGCTAATAAAATACCTCGTTGCCCTTTACCAATAGGAGTAAATAAGTCCATGATTCTAGTACTTAACTCTTCTTTATTCCATTCTAAATTGAATTTTTCAAAAGGATGGATAGGGGTTAAATATTCGAAAGCCACTCGTCTTTTAGCTTTATCTGGAGTGTCACCATTAATGGTATCGATTCGCATTAAAGCAAAATATTTCTCTAAGTCTTTAGGTTGCCTTACTTGACCTGTAATAGCATCCCCTGTTTTAAGATCAAATCGCCTGATGGTCCCGACACTAATATAAATGTCATCTGGGCCAGCTAAATAGTTATGGTCGGGGCTTCGCAAAAAACCATAACCTTCATTTAAGATTTCTAATACACCTTCTGTATAAATAGGGACATCTTCACCAGCGCTAGCTGCCAAAATTCTATAAATCAATGCTTGCTTACGGAGTCGCTTGACATCGGGAACTTCGAGCTCTATTGCTTGTTTTTGTAATTCAAACATAGGTAAGTTTCGAAGCTCTTTCCATTTTTTCATAGCCTGAGCTACTAGTTCTGGATCTGGAGGTTCTTGATTTACCATTTCTTCTACAATATCGTTTTGAGGATAAGAACGACTTTTTCTGTTTTTAAATCGATTGTATTTGGAATTGGTATTGGAGAATCTACTGTTTTGCCTCGAGTAAGATGAACGACCTCCTCCTTCAGTTTTGTTTTGTGCTGCAGATTCAGAAGTTTCTTTTTCTTCTAATTGGGCTTTGTCTTCTGCTGGAGTTTTGACTAGTTCACTTTCATCACTGGTTGTTTTTTTCGTTGTACTTTTCTTATCATCAGACTCAATAGCTTTTTTATCAATAGTATTTTCATTAGATGCATCTTCAGAAGTGTCAGTGTTGTCTTTGGTATCTCTTATTTTTGTTTTAGTTGGGTCTTCTTCTGTGACTTCTGATTTTTTTTTGTTTGTAGAGCTCTCTTTTACAGTTTTTTTGGCTTTAGTCACTCGTTTTTTAGGTGTTTTTGCTTTTTCTGATTCTTCTGGAAATTGAATAGGGGCGGCTAAATCACCCAGAGCGTCTAAATTTGGAGTGTGACTTTTTGGAGAAGATACTAGGTCAGAAAGAAGCTTAGGATCTTCTGTTGTTTCATTTTTATTTGATTTCGGCACGCATGCCTCCTGAAATGAATGGAATAAAAGTTAAAATTTAAATGCTAACTCGTTCTAAAGTAGTTCCAGAAAAAAAACAGAATTGAGAATTTAAAAAAATAGTTTGTTTTACTGATTCAGAAAAAATGTTTGTAAACATTTCGTTTTAGATTATAAAAGTTCAAAAAAACAAAAAACTTTTATAAAATGAGTTTTAGAAGCATCTTTTACGATAATTATAGAATAATTTCTCGAAATTGTCATAAAAAACAGAACTAAAATCTATATTATACTTGTGGAAACATTAGAAAGAGTATTTATTGCATTAGGAACTAACATTCCTCCAAGAGGACCTCGCCTTCAAGAGGCTCGAAATATGCTTCGAGGCATTGCAGCTGGAGGCTGGAAAGAAAGTTCTATTTATGAAACCCCTGCTGTTGGTCCAGAGGGGCAGGCTCCCTATTTTAATCAGGTAGTCAGTTTTTGGTATTCACGCGGCAAAAAACTCCTTTTATATTATTTAAAAGGAGCCGAACTGCTTTTGGGTCGAATCCCTCGTCAAGAACGATGGACAGAAAGAGAAATAGATTTAGACTTGTTGTACTATGGAGATGCAGTGTCTACTGGTCGTCCCACACTACCGCACCCAGAAATTATACAGCGTCAGTTTGTATTGGTTCCCATGTGTGACATTGCACCAGATTGGAAAGACCCTTTAACTATGCAAAGCATGCAAGAATTATTATCGGAATTACAACAAAAAGAAGGTGAGTTTCACTTTAAAAAAATCGAATTTGAAGGTACCGAATGAATTTAGACCCTAGTATTCGTTTTATAAGCATTGAAGGGGTGATTGGAGCAGGTAAAACTTCTTTGGCCTCTATTTTGTCAAAAAAACTGAACGCCACCTTGCTCGAAGAGGTTTTTGAGGAAAATCCTTTTTTAGAAAAGTTTTATCAGCAACCCCAAGAATATGCATTTCAAACTCAGCTTTTCTTTTTGCTATCTAGACACAAGCAGTTGTTTGACTCCTATATACAAAAAGATTTATTTCGCGATTTGATTATCAGTGATTATTCATTTGACAAAGACAAAATCTTTGCCCTCCAAAATTTATCTGAAGATGAGTTTTACATGTACGAAAAAGTGCTTCAGTCTTTGGATGCCAACATTTTAAAGCCCGACTACATTATTTATTTGCAGTCTAGTGTAGAAACTTTATTGCATCGCATCAAAAAAAGAAACAGACCTATGGAGCGTTACATAGAGGGAACTTATTTACATGAATTGCAAAAAAGATACGATCATCATTTTTGGCATTATAATGACTGTTCGGTTTTAATTATCAACACAGATAAAATTGATTTTGTAAATAACGAAGATCACCTGAAACAAATTTTAGAAGTGATAGAAACATGGCCCTCTCAAACCACCTATTTTAATCCAGAAGTATAGCCATGCAATTTATCCAAACGATTCAAAACCTAAGAGAAGTTTTAGAAGACTCTCGTCAAAATGATTTATCAGTGGGTTTAGTCCCCACCATGGGGGCTCTTCACGAGGGGCATCTCTCTTTAATTCGTAAAAGTGCATCTCAAAACGATCTCACTATTGTCAGTATTTTTGTAAATCCAATACAGTTTGGAGCCAATGAAGATCTAAAAACATACCCTCGTCGCATAGAAGCTGATATCTCTCTGGCTCAATCTCATGGAGCTCGTATTGTATTTGCACCTAGTGTTTTGGAAATGTATCCAAATAATAAGCCCATGACACTCATTCGAAATGCACAAATAGAGTCCTTATATTGTGGAGCATATAGAGAAGGTCATTTTCAGGGTGTTTTAACAGTAGTTGCCAAACTATTTTTAATTTGTAATCCAGATAGAGCATATTTTGGCACTAAAGATTATCAACAATTGTTTCTAATCGAAAAAATGGTAGAAGATTTAAACTTTAATCTTAAAATTATTCGTGTCCCTACCCTTCGAGAAGATTCTGGCTTAGCACTTTCTAGTCGTAACGAATATTTAAGCGAGCAAGATCATCTCAATGCACCAGCTATTTTTCAGGGTTTAGAAGCAGCTAAAAAGGCATACCAAAAAGGGGAGTCTCGAGTCTCTTTTTTAATCGATATCGTACGCCAAAGCATTGAATTAAAAAAAGGACAAGTGCAATACATAGAAATTGTAGATTCTTCCACTCTGTTGCCTATTTTAGATGAAATAAAAGGCCAGACGGCAGTTATTTTAGTCGCTGCTTTTTGGGGTAAAACTCGGTTAATCGATAATATAGAGCTTTTTTAACGATTTTAGTTCTAACTATCCTTCAATATGTTTTTTTTTAGTATTTTATAAAAGTATAGCTTTGATCTTGTTTTGGGGCTTTCTCCAAAATAAAGATAAAAAGTTTTTAAAATAAAGGTTTTTTATGCAACATACTTCTAAGCCTGGCTTTTTTGTCCACGATCGATTTCTCTTTTCAAAAGACAATGAAAAAGTAATTTTAAGAGGGATAAACCATATGTTTGTCTGGACAGACAGAGAAGGAAAGTCTATTTCAGAAATTGCGAAAACAGGGGCAAATGTAGTCCGTATTGTATGGAATATGCAAGGCAAGGTGTCTGATTTAGATAACATTATCCATGAATGCATTGCCAATAATATGATCCCTATGCCAGAACTCCACGATGCCTCGGGGCATTGGGGCAAACTAAACGACCTGATGAGTTTTTGGCTTCGTGAAGAGACTTTACAGATGATTTTAAATCACCAAGAGTATCTAATATTAAATATTGGGAATGAAATTGGAGCCACTGAGATCGATGGGGAAGAATTTTTTGAATCTTATCAAGCGTTAATAGTCAAAATGAGGGCTTCTGGAATTCGAGTGCCTTTGGTCATTGATGCTGATGATTGGGGCAAATCCACTAAAAACATTATGGAGCAGGGGCCGCGATTAATCCAAGCCGATCCAGAACACAACTTACTTTTTTCTATCCACATGTGGTGGCCAACAGAAACACATGACCCTCAAAAAACGGGGTATAAAACGGTGGAAGATCGTATTACAGGGGAACTCGAAAAATCTGTGAACTTATCCATACCTTTAATCATAGGAGAATTTGCTCCTGTGGCAGTCAATGATTTAAAGCACATACCATATAAACACATTATTGCAGAGGCGGAGCGTTTAGATATAGGTTGGTTGGCGTGGAGCTGGGGACCAGGAAACTTAGATAGTCCCGATATGGATATGACCGAGCATAGTTCTTTTAACACATTAACAGGCTGGGCAAAGGAAGTCTGTGTAGATAGTTCTTTTAGCATACAAAACACCAGTAAAATCCCTCAGTTCATTATCGACAAAAATTACAATACAGGGACTTCTGGAAAAGAACACAGCATTATAAAAAACGGCTCTTTCACACATCAAAATCCATTAGAGTATTGGAACACAGACTTTTGGGGTGGAAAAGTTTTGATGGATTTTGGGAATCGTCAAGTATACTTTAACATTAAAGACAGTGGAGACAATAGCTGGAGCTTACAGCTCAAACAAAGTGTAAACTTAAGAAATGGAATCACTTACATCTTTAGCATGCGTGCCAAGGCCGACAAACCAAGGACTCTCAATGTAGATATCAAGCAAAACACTGAAATCTACACTCCATACGCCAATGGACGCATCTTGGATTTAAGCACCAGCTGGCAAGATTTTAGTTGGAAATTCACCATGAAAGAGGCTACCGACGAAAACGCCGTTTTGGTTTTTGACATGGGTGGCTCTACAATCAATTGGACATTAGCAGAAGTGAGCTTAATTCAAGCTAGAAGCGTAGCAGACAGGCTCAATTTAAGTTTTTCCAAAAATGTTCAGAAAAACTCTGGGTATTTTAACGCTCCAAACACTCCATGGGAACTTCACTTGTACTCTGCAGAAGGGGATTTACTGGCTGTATTAGAAAAAGGAAAAGGAGCCGAGGGCATGAGACCTTATCCCAAAATCGAAGAAGGCGGGATCATGGTGATCAAGGATGTTTTAAAATGAGCATAATCCAGCAAATTTTAGAGTCTCAGGGCTTAAGCAATCACGATTTAGTCCAGCTTTTACCACAAAAACTTTCTCATAAAACGGTACAAAAAGCAAGAACAGCAAAGCGTCCGCTCAGCTTAAAAATGCAAGAAAACTTTACAGAAGCATTGAACCTAGCCTTAAAATCCAAAAAATCATACACCAGAGAAGAGCTTTTCCCTAAAATTTAGTGTTCTTTTTTTATTGAAGTTTCAGAAGCGCCTGGCTTTCTATTCGTCCTCTTCGTTCTCTTCGTTAGATTCGCCGGTCATAGGTTTAAGATTTTTGAATATCTCGTCGTAAGAGCTTTTATCGATGCGTTTGTATGCAGTGGTGAGTCCACCAAAAGAATAAAATGCAGAGTCTTTTTTGACAATCATTGAGAATTCCATATTCAAATTATTTTTTCCTTTCAAAGAATCGTTTTGAATCTTAGCAGAAAGGCTTCCATTGATGTTTCGAATGGTATAAGAGTTTTCATTTTCTTTGAATACTTCAAAAATAGTACTATTATCTCCTTTCCAAAAGCCTTCAAAAATTGGAGAGCTCTCTTTTTTAGAACATGAGCTGAAGACCAAAAGGCTTAGGAAAACTACAATAAATAGAATTTGTTTTTTCATAAATCATCTCCTGAAAATAAAATAGCATTTAAAATGAAAAAACAGTTTAAATCTTTTAAATTTTATTCTTTTTAAGTGTTTATGTGAATTTATGGATGAAATACTGGAACACACCGTAAGATGTAAAACACAATAGAATGGTTTGCAGATAACTTGTGCTTTTAATACGCATTATGTATAGCGATTAGAAAGGAAAGGCGAGTATCATTTTTAGAATTTCATTGTAAAGTGATTTAAAAACGGAGTACAAAAATCACTAAGGACTGAATACTCGAAGACCTAAGTCTTTAGTGCTGACTAGAAAGTATTTAGAGATTGGTGAGTATTTTGAGTGGATAGAAGAAAAGAACTTGTGTAGTCTATGCTTTTC
>JAAYJH010000044.1 GCA_012523035.1 Fibrobacter sp. | reverse complement strand
TTAAAAATAAGTTAGGGGTTAAATTTTAATGATTTGGATCGTTATCTATTAATAGTGGTTTTGAAATGCAAGTTCGCAGTAAAAAGGAGGTGATTTTAAAAATAAGTTAGGGGTTAAATTTTAATGATTTGGATCGTTATCTATTAATAGTGGTTTTGAAATGCAAGTTCGCAGTAAAAAGGAGGTGATTTTAAAAATAAGTTAGGGGTTAATTTTTAATGATTTGGATCGTTATCTATTAATAGTGGTTTTGAAATGCAAATTCGCGGTAAAAAGGAGGTGATTTTAAAAATAAGCATGAATCTATAAGAAAAAGCCTAGGCGCTTCTAACTACCCATCCTATTTTTTTACTAAATTATAATTCAAATTGATTTTGTTTACTTTTAGTGAGGATTTAATGAGTAAAAACTATAAAATAGCGGTTTTGGCTGGCGACGGGATTGGTCCCGAGGTGATGACTGAGGCGGTTCGAGTGTTGGATGCAGCCACAGAAAAGTTTGGATTTACAATTCAAAAAGAGTGGGCTTTGGTGGGTGGTGCCGCTTACGATGAATTTTCAACTCCTCTTCCAGATTCCACATTAAAAGTAGCAGAGGCTAGTGATGCGATTCTTTTTGGCTCGGTGGGGGGGCCTAAGTGGGAGTCTTTGCCTCCAAAATTGCAGCCAGAACGCGGTGCTTTGCTCCCATTGAGACAGCATTTTAAGTTGTTTTGTAATTTAAGACCAGCTCGTGTTTATAAAGAATTGGCAAGTGCCTGTCCTTTAAGGGCTGATATTATTGGTGATGGTTTTGATATCCTTTGTGTGCGTGAGCTTACAGGTGATGTCTATTTTGGGCAACCAAAGGGGCGTGAAGGTTCTGGGCCTCAAGAAAAAGGTTTTGATACTATGATTTATCATCGCTATGAAATTGAGCGAATCGCCAAGTTTGCCTTTGAAGCTGCTATGCTTCGAAATAAAAAAGTGGCTAGTGTCGATAAAGCAAATGTTTTGACCACCATGGTGCTTTGGAGAGAAGTGGTTCAAGAAATTGCGGCTAATTATCCGGAAGTGGAGCTGGAGCACATTTATGTGGACAATGCGGCTATGCAGTTATTGCGTCGTCCTCGTAGTTTTGATGTGATGCTTTGTCCTAATCTTTTTGGAGATATTTTATCTGATGAATGTGCTATGCTCACAGGGTCTATGGGACTTTTACCTTCTGCTTCTATTGCAGAAGGAGACTTTGGGCTGTACGAGCCAGCAGGTGGTTCTGCTCCAGACATTGCAGGCCTTGGGATTGCTAATCCAATCGCTCAAATCCTTTCTGCCGCACTCATGCTTCGATATACCTTTAAAGAAGAAAAGGCGGCTCAGAGCATAGAAAAAGCTGTGGAAACTGTGATTGCTAACGGACTTCGGACTGGAGACATTTGGACCGAAGGATTTAAAAAAGTAAGCACCAAAGAAATGGGAGATGCTATCATAGCAGCTCTTTAAAAAACTGCAAAAACCCTGTCCTAGAGACAGGGTTTTTCATTTTAAAATCAAACAATGAATATAAAAAGTGTTCAAAAATAAAAAAACACTTTAAAAAAATATATCCATAAATCGTGCAATAATTTCGTTAAAACTAGAAAAACACACCCAAAACTCTATCTAAAATAAAAGTTGATCTGAAAACCCTGTCTAAAAATTGAACAATGCTTTGCAAAATCAGAAAAACACTTTAAAAATATTCAAAATCTGAGACTAAAAAAATGCAGAATTGAAGTACAAAAAAAAAGCAGCAGTGAGTTCTGATTTTATATTACGATATTTAAAATAAAAAAAACTCCAATGAAAGTATTGGAGTTTAATTCAATGCTTAATGGAGTTTTATCGAAAAAACACGATGATTTTTGGTGTTTCTGATTCGAACTAGATAATTTCCGTTGGGAATATTTTCTAAAGAAATGCTTTGCTTGAGCTCTTTTGAGAACATAATGTTGTTTCCTTGCATGTCATAAATATCCACCCAAATACGATCTGATGAGGGATTTTGTAAAGAAATTTGACGCGTTTTATTATTAAAGGAAACACTTAATTCTTGCAATTTAGAGTGTGCTATAATGGTGGTGGGATCCTCAGGTTCAGTGACACTACTGCTTGATTTAGGGCTAGTAGAAGAGGATGAAGCTGGGTTTATCCCTAAGTCGCCACCTAAACAGTAAAAGTCATCGACCCATAGATTTCCTGTGAGTGGGCTTGCTTTGACTTCCCAGTGAAAAGCGGTGATAGCGGCGGGGTTAAAGGCGACTGTTTTTCCCCAGTCAGCTTGTTCAAAATCACTGAATTGAATGCTTACGGTTTTCCATACTGTAGAGTTTGCCACACTTACAAAATGGTAGTTGTAGTCTTTGACTGTGCTTAATTGTGCTTTGAAGGAGTGGGCTACACCTTTGTATTTGTAGCTAAAACCATCGACACATTCGCTCAAGTTGTAGGTGCTACCATTTTTCTTGGTATCTAAACCTATGGCCACAAATGGATCGTTGTCGCTTGCACCTTTATTTAGGATAAAGCTTTCTATAGCGGCGGCGTAGTTTCCAGTACCATCGTCTAAGACTAACTTGTAGTTGTTTCCAGAGACTTCGTTGGCAACAGTTGATTTGCCTTTATCGTTTTTGTCTGTAAAGATATACCAGTATTCTTTGGTGTTGG
>JAAYJH010000043.1 GCA_012523035.1 Fibrobacter sp. | reverse complement strand
TCGCACAACATCTCTAGCACGCATCCCCGAATTTCTGGCACGATTTTCGCACCATGCCCATCCAAAAAACAAATCAAACATTTCTATTTTCTGGCACGCATTTCAACAGGCTCAATGTAGCACTTTCTAGACTCGCATCCCAGCATTTTCGCATAGCACATCAATCACAAACTCCGACCTTTTTGGCACGATTTTTGCATTTTTTTTCTTCCGCTGTTCGCATAACATCTCTAGCACGCATCTTAGTTTTCTGGCATCCATCCCAGCGTCATGGCGAGGGCTTAAAGGCTTTGTCCGTGGAAATCTATGCAAAATGCGTGCTTGAAAATGTCGTTTATCCCTAAATTCTTCCTATTTCTCACTTTCAACTTCTAGCTTAAAATAGCCAGGCGTGTGTGAGACTTCATTTAAAAGGGTGTTTGTAGTCAGTGACTCAACGAGTTTTTGTTTTATTGGTCTTTTTTTTTGTGTTTTTTGCTTTTTTTAGGTATTTTATATTTGGGTGTTGGTTTTTTGGCTTGTTTTGCTGAATGTTTTAATGAGTATTTTGCTCCTATGTATTTGGATAAGGAGGTCCCGATGCGTTTTTATGTTTTTGCTTTTTTGTGCTTTTTGGTTTTGCCAATTTTTGCCCAAAATTCTTATACTATCCATATTTTGTCTCCTTGGGCTTCCGATGGGAGCCATTATTTTTTAAGTCCTGCTTCGGATTGGAATCCTGGCGAAAAAACTTTGATGAGTTCTGAGGGAGATCATTGGCATTCTTTTACTTTTTCTGCTCCTGGAGCTATCACTGAGTGGTGGGATTTTGAGTTGAGGAGTGACGAGGATGCATGGGGAGTGAAGCCCAAGTTAATCGATTTGTTTAAAGAGGAGCAAGAGATTTGGTTGTATGTTCAAGGGAATTCTTATGAGGTTTCTCATATTTCTCCTAAGGCAAAGGTGTTGTGGTTTAAAAGCCCTTGGGGTAATAAGTCTTTGCCTTCTGTAGTTATTGGTTTGGATACTTTGAGAATGCGAGCAAAGCCTAATGCAGAGGATCAGTGCGGGTGGTTTTATGCTGGTTTGCTTCCAGAGCAACTGAAGCTTAGCCAAGAGGTGATTTTTAAAAGAGCTTTTGCGAATGAGTTTTTGCCCCTCAAAGGGAGTGTGGATTTAAGTGATGTTTTAAGTGCAAATGATACGGTTTATGTGGATGGTAGTGTAGAGCTTTTGGTGGCCGATTCTAAAATAGGGAGTCCTGGTGCTTGTTTTGATTCTTCTAGGACTATTCATGTTTTTCACCCATGGGCTAACGATGGGATTAGGGCTTCTTTGCCTATTTATATAGAGGCCGGGAATGTGGTTCGTGATCAAGAAATGACCGCAGAGCCTTTGAAAAACTGGTTTGAATATAGTTTTTCTGCCGATAAAGTGGGTAATTCGGAGTGGAATAATGCTTCTTTGGGGATTATTAGTTATCAACCGACTAAAGGACAGTATTACCAAAGTTTTCCTTTTAAGAATACCCCTAAACTGACTGATTTATTCCCTGCTGGTGTGTATGAGGTTTGGGTGACCACGAAAAAAAATGGAAGTCATGAGTTGATATTTGAGACTATACACCCCCGATACCTTCGATTTTTTAATCCTTGGGAAAACGGTGCTCCAGCCCTTATTTTGAATAACGATACTCTGCCAATGGGACCTGTTCCTAATATGTGTGGTTGGTACGAGTCTGTGCTTTATAAAAATCAAGAGCATTGGGATGCTTTGTTTAAACAACGCTTTGGCTATGAAGTGTATTCTGCCTACGGTTTAGAAGCCAATCTGGCTGAATTTATTGTTTTAGATAGTGTGTTTGCTCTTTCTGATACGGTTTGGGTGCGACCCTACCCACCACCTGCTGGCCCCCCTTCTATAAGCACCGAATATCCAGGTGTTTTGGGAGAGTGTCCTGTCAGGACTATTTCTGCGATGATTTTTGATTGGGCAGGAGAGTCTTTTCATGATTCTATTGATATTGATTTTGGTGGTACTTACTATGGTACCACTTATACTCAAAAAACTATCGATGGTGAAACTGTGAATGGATGCCAGGGCTTGGTTTTAGGAATGGTAGAAAAAAAACTAGGTCCCGAAGGCAACCCTGTTCGTAGTCTAAATTTTCCAGAGGCAAAGTGCACCAGTGCCGATAATTTGAATTCTTGGTTTGTGCCTGTAGAGATCAAAAATGGCTACACCAATGCTACTTGCCGAGATATTTCTTTGTCTTTGGATTACGAAGGTTTGTGGATTGCTGATTTTAACGAAGATGAAAAGGCAGATCCCGCTATTGTTGGTTTTTTTCCTATTGATGATTTTGATTACTTAGATCCAGAGAAAACAATTTTAAACCCCAAAAAAGATGCCGAGAATGGAGGCTGGAGAGGGATTCATAATTATAGTTTTTCGATGAAAATCCAAGCTGAATTTGAATATTTTCCCGGGCAATATTTTGAGTTCCGTGGTGATGATGATGTTTGGGTCTTTATCGATAACACCCTAGTAGTCGATTTGGGAGGGGTGCATGGTCCAGAGGAAGGGAGTGTGGATTTGGACACCCTGGGTTTAATAGAAGGCAAGTCTTACCCTTTCCATATCTTTTTTGCCGAAAGGAACAAAGAAGGTTCTAACTTTAAAATGCGTACTTCTATGGACTTGAAGACAGAACGGTCTTATTACCCCGTTCAATTTCAAAAAGAAGACGGGACCATTCAATACGAAGTTTATCAAATTTTAAGAGAAGAATCCTTGAGTTGTGATTTTTCTAGCACCGCAAGGCAAGATACCGTAAAAGCTCCCTCTACTTTTATATTGTACGGCGGGAATCTACCCACAGAAGGGGTGCAGCTTTCTGCTGGTTTAAGTTATGGTGGGATAAACATAGCCGAAGATTTTACGGGTTTCACCATCGATACCGCAGCGATTGTTACCGAAAGAGCTCTACCCCCTGGTTCTTACTTCTTGCAGTTTTACCATTCTTTAGACCCTTCTCTTTCTTCTGAAATTTATTTTACAATATACACTTACCCTATGCCCACCATTTCTTTTGCTGACTCTTTATGGCAAGAGTTAAAAAACACCGACGAGCCTTTTGGAAATTTGGCCCATGTGCTTTATCCAATTCGTGTTTTGGTGCATTATCGAGGGCTTGTGTGCACAGACTGTATGGAGGTTTTAGACCTTTTTACCAACGATTCTCTAAGCTTTTTTGATGAAAAAGAAAGGATGATCACGCAAATCACTTTGGATTCTTTGGGACATGCCACTTTTTGGGTGATGGGCAATCAAGCCTTAAAAAACGCCTCTTTTAATGTCTCTGGAAACACAGTGGAAAACACCTTGATATGGTCCCCCATTAACCTAGAAGAACCCCCTGTGCCCACACCAAAATTCGCAGAAATGCACGATAGAAATGGAGACGGTGTTGCCGATAGTTTGATCATCACTTTTAGTGATTTATTAGAAAATGACGACATTCCAGATTCCTTATCTTGGCTTTTTGGAGATACCACTTGGAATACCCTCAAAGGGAAAAGCCTTGTTTCAAAAATAAAAGATTCTTCGATAGTTTTAACCGCCGATTCTTTATTAAAAGAAGTGTTTACAGGAATCGAAAAAGACATTTACAAAGGTCAAACTAAAACAAATTTTACTTATACCGCTACCGATGGAGTGGATTCTGGAAAGGTTCAAAAAATGCAGGTCAATGGTTTAATACACGATAAGATTGGCCCTATTATTATTGGAGCTAGCATCACCTCTAAAAACGAAGATATCAGTGTTTTAAGCTTAAGATTTAGTGAATCCATTGACTCTAATAAAGCCTTTATCGATAGTGCTTTTGAGTTTAAAGTATGGCGAGAAGGAGTCGAAGAGTCCAAGGCTTTGGATTTAAGAAGCCTCACACGATTCAACAATGGCACTCGTTACGATTTGTACTTTGTAAGCACAAATTCTCAAATACTCCCTGAATTAGGAGATAGCGTTCGTTTCACACCTGGAGTAGCCAAAGATTTAAGCGAAAACAGCCCACACTCACAAAATCCTTGGCTTCGTATTGTCGGAGAACAAAGTATCACAGTGGACGGCACTAAACTTATAGAACTAAAGGCCAGTCAGACAAAAAAAGAAGCGGTGGTCATTCAAAAATTCCCATCTACAAGCACCTTTAAAGAAGCCGAAGAAAAAATGGGAATCCCAGGCCACCTTATTCGATATGATTTGGGAGAATACTTGCTAATGAATCCTTCACTCAAAATAGAAGATGTTTATTTGGAGTACGAAGTGTTTTATTTTAGTAATTTAGGACAATTTATAAACACCTCTAAAGCAAAAATTCAGTGCACAGACTCTATTTTTGACGGAGATTGTGTTAAAAACCCAGGTCATATTTACATAGGTTGGAATGCCATTAGTGAAGATGGTCGAAGCGTAGGCACTGGAGCCTATATCTCTAACTTGAATCTTAAAGTGAGAGCAAAAAAGAAATGGGTGACTCAAAAAGAATTCATTTCTAATTTTGGAATCAAACGCGTTAAACCGTAATATTCAATCTAACTGGTATTTTTGTTCAGCCTCTTCTAACATATGAGAGGCTTCTTCCCAAGATTCGTACAAGTGATCTAGTTTTTTATTGGCCTCACTCAATGCAAGAGATAGCGTGTTGATTTCTGAGCCATTTTCATTTTCTGCCGCCAAAACCAAAGCTTCTTCTATTTTTGAAACTTCTATTTCTTGTTGGTGTGCTGCATCCTCTAAATCTTTCACAGATTTTTGTAATGGCCTTAGTATTTTCGATCGTTCTGCCACATACTCTGCTCTTTTTTGACGACTGCTTTTATCTTTAGAACTGGTAGTTTTAACTTCTTGCTTTTCTTTTTCAAAGCTCCATCCAATGTTTTCTAAAAACTCTTGATAGGTACCTTCGTAAACAAAGCAATTTCCCCCATCAAAAACAATGAGCTTTTTAGCAAATGCATGGAGCAAATCTTCGTCGTGAGTCACCACCACCGCTGCACCACGATAAGCATCTAAAGCCTCGATAAGGCTTTGAATAGACTCCATATCTAAATGGTTTGTAGGCTCATCTAATAAAAGTAAATTACAAGGATTGGCTAAAATTTTTGCAAGCAAGACACGGCTTCGCTCTCCCCCAGAAAGCATGCTTATTTTTTTTAATGCTGCATCTTGAGAAAACATCATTAAGCCTGCCAGTGATCGAGCTCGCCCCTTGGAGGAATCTGTCACCGCGGTTTGTATCTCTTCTTCTACTGTGTTTTCTAAATCCAAACGATTTATATTGGTTTGTCCAAAATAATTCACTTTTAAATTGGGGCTAAAACTCAACTCCCCTTGAGAAGCTTCCAATTCCTTAGCAATTAAGTTTAATAAAGTAGTTTTACCCCTACCGTTTGGACCTATAATAGCGAGTCTGTCTCCTTTTAAAATTTCTAAAGAAAGCTCCTCTATCAAGTAGTCTCCATTCGGATACGCAAAAGACACATTTTTTGCTTGGAGCATCCTTTTACCCGGAAATTCAGCCTCATTAAAAAGAAAATCAATTTGCTTCTCTTCTTCTACATAAACAACCTTAGAAAGCTTGTCCATTGCTTTTATTTTGGACTGAACCATCGCCGCTTTACTAGCTTTATATCGAAATTTCTCGACTACTTTTTCTAATTGCTCTCGTTTTTTTTCGTCGTTTTCAAGACTCCTTTTAGCAAGCTCCTCTTCTTCTGCTAAAATCTCTTTTAACTTTTGAACACCCCCTTTTATTTTCCGAAACTTTTGCTGGTATATCGCCACAGTATGAGTGCATACCGAATCCATAAAGCTCCTATCGTGAGTGATGAGCAAAAGCTCCCCCTTCCACTGTCTCAGAAAATAGGCTAGCCAGCGAGTAGAAACCACATCTAAATAGTTGGTAGGTTCATCTAAAAGCAGCATTTGCGGCTCAGAAGCTAAAACTTTAGCCAAATTCAAACGAATTTGAAAACCGCCAGAAAGCAAATTTGGATCTTTTTGAAGCTCAACTTCTGTGAAGCCCAAACCAAACAATATGCTCTCTGCCTTATGAGTTTCTATCCACCCCTCTTCGTTACAGGCTAACACAGAATGCACTTCTTCTTGAACAGTCTCTTTACTAAACTCCAAATGCTGAGACAAATAACCCAAAGAATATCTTTTAGGAATTTGTATTGAGCCCGCCTCTAAATCCTCTTGTTCCAAGATGAGTTTGAATAAGGTGGACTTACCAGAACCATTTCGCCCTATCAAACCAATTCGTTCTTTGCTAGAGACCAAAAAACTAGCCTCTTTAAATAAAAGTTGAGCACCAAAGCTTTTAGAAATATTTTGAATCTGAATCACCCGTTAAATATAGTTAGGACGCTATAAAATTTTGTAAAACTCCCTTCAATTTCATTAAAACAAGCCCTTAAAATTATAAAACTTTTCTTTTGAGCTTAGAAAATACACTTTAAAAACAAAAACCCCAGAACTTAGCTGAGGTTTTCGGATTTATAAACAGTATCTCCAAAAATAATATATTTAGAGACACAAAATGCGGCAGTTACTTTTCGTCGTACCACCAGGACTCATAGAAGCTTCGCCTTTTAGCTGTTTTTTGGGTTGAAAAAAGTCGCTCCCATGTGTTTTCTGGCACAAACTGCCTATCAGACCGCACACTGCGGTTTGTATTATGGATCATATTGTTCTCCTTGCTGAGGTTTTTTTCCCAGCGATTTATTCATTACATTAACTATGAATATATACACAAAATAGTAAAAAGCAAGCGTTTAGAAAAGAAAAAAAGAATAAAAGTTCAATATTCACACAAATACTTAGTTTTTTTGAATGATAAAGTCTCACACACGCCTGGCTTTTTTAAAGTTAGAAGCTGGAAGTGAGAAGTTTTTAGAGATTAACACCAAATTCTAGCACGCACTTCGACAGGCTCAGTGTACCAATTTTCG
>JAAYJH010000042.1 GCA_012523035.1 Fibrobacter sp. | reverse complement strand
TAAGCTGTGCTCATTTGATACAAGAACAGCACCAAGGCATCTGCCCTGATGGTTGGCATTTGATGACTAACCCAGAAATGTGGGTTGTCATCAACAGCACAAATGAAGGCGTACAAGGTGTCAAAGCCCGTTCTACTTGGGCTATCGGCGGCGGCATGAACACCTCCGGCTTCACCCTCCTCGGTGCAGGTGGTAGGTATCGAGATGGTACATATACAAATTTAAATAGAACCGCATATTGGTATTTACCTACGGAACATTCAACGAATCCATTGCGTGGAGGTTCTGGCTCTATTTCCGGTAACGAAGGTGTTTTCAGAATAGATAAAGGTTTTAACACAAAATTAGACGGGTTTTCCGTCCGTTGTGTGATGGATTATTAGTTTTTTTTCAAATTAACGCGTGCTTTCAATTTTTCATAAGGTGGAGTCTATGTCTTCGAATCGTAAGAACAATAAAAACAAAAAAGATGATGTTTTAAATTCATACACCATGGAGGCATTAGAACCTCGCTTAATGATGGCCGCCGACTTAGTACCGCAAGTTTATCGATGGCATTGAACGCTGCCATAGAAGGGAAGACTATTAATCTTACCCAAGCCTCAATGAATAATTTATTGAAGCAATTGAATTTGAGCTCTTTATTTAGCCCTGAAATATCTTTAAGAAGTTCAGTGGGTGGCGAGTTAGAATATGAACTTCGCTTGGTACACAAATTTTCTAATGTCCGCTTCTCCTTTTGCAATTTCATTAAAAAATTGGAATTTCAAAACTTAAAGTTTTTATTCTTCAGTTTTCTAAAAGGAGGGTTTAAACTGCAAGACACATAAATCAAAAAACAAGTTTAATTGAAAGTTTTCACTCACAAAACCTCGAGTTTATGCATTGCATTTTTAAAATAAACCCAAGTCACTCTTTGTTTTAATAGTGTTAGATAAAAAAAACTTCTCAGATATAAAATTTATTCTTTTTATGCTTTGGGGTTTTATGGATGTTTTCGTTTTGAAAAAATAAGAGTGGATCAAGGATAAAGTTTTTGAAAACTATTTCAAGTTTCTCATGGCTCCTTTTAATAAATTTTTAACTTGTCGTTCTGAAGGAGCTGGGGTTTCGTTTGAATTTCTGCTTTTGGGAGCACACTGTTCACAGAGATTTTTTACGACTGTTCCAAAGCTAGCGACCCCATCTCTTCTATCTGTCTGTCGAAATCGATATGGTTTTAATAAATTTTCTTGCTTGCATTTATCACAAATTCCTTTGACTGGTTCGAATTGTCGTTTGTTTTGTTGTTTTTTCTTCTCTTCTTCTTCTAACTCCCATGCTCGTGCCATCGCCATGTTTTTTGCTGAAAATCTTTCAAAATCACTCATAATTTCTCCTTCATCGTATTCAATAATTGTTCTTGTATAAATAAACCTAGCTTCATATAGCAAAGAGAGGTGGGCATGGAATCTTTTGTGTACAAACTACGAGCAAACTTACCTTTGTGATGTTGTTGCTGTACAAAGTCTTGCACCGAAGTGGCAAAGTCAAATAAAAAAACTCGAGGATGAGATATGGTTTTGAGTAATTCATTCCAAAGAGAAACTTGTAAAGAAGCTTCGTTGAACGCACTTTCAGGGATATTGACTAGATAAAGAAATGCTTTGGTCTTGGAGAGTAACTCTTGAATTAAAAGCATGTAGTTGTCAAAAACTTTTTGTGCGTCTAAAGCTTTTCGAAGCTCCACGAGTCCTAGTCCTATAATTATATGACCAGCCTGCTTGCCTATAATATCTGCACTTGCTCTTTGAAAAAGCTTCTCTAAAGAAATATTGAATGGGCCAGGTAAAACAAACTGCACAGAGTGTTCGGGCTCTCGACACAAAAACAACTCAGAAAAACGAGAAGCAGCTTCGCCGTTTTCACCAAAAAAATCATCTGCTAAAACTAATATTCTATTGTCCACACTACTAATCTACTTAGCTTTTTCTTTTTTGAGTACTACTAAATGCCAAAAAGATTCTTTTTTATGCCGTTTTTCTATTAAACACCCCTCTGAAATGAGCGTTTGGGGTAAATTTTCAATGGGATAACCATTATCTACAAAAATCTGAAGTCGAGCCCCACTCGCTAGACCTGCCAAAACTAACTTTGCCCGTACAGAGCTTTCAGGACACCCCACTCCTCTTAAGTCAAGAACGCCTTCTTGGTCTAAATTCATTGGAAAAGGAGTCTTTAAGATGACTTTTGAAGAGTTTTCAGCAAATTCAACAATTTCTTGAGCATACTCCAAGGGCTTGCTCATCCACTCTAAAAGAGGCTGCTTTAGTTCAACCTGATAGTGAAGACAGACTATAAAAAAGGCTTTTTCTAGAGAAAATACGGGTTTTTGTGGAAAATTACGCCTTAATAAGTCTATGCAGGCATACCCTAAGAGTGCTTGAAGGTTTTTATCAAAATTTGGGTGATTTTGGTTTTTTTTCAGCCATTTTTGCATAGGATTTTCAAACATGGTAAAAAAATAACCTTTTAATCCAAAGAAAGTCGTTATTTTTTAAATCCTTTCTATATTTGCCCTCAAGCAGATTCATGCAAAGGCTTTTTTATAATGAACCAATTTTTACTAGATCTTCTTTTTGTTTTTTATGTGATTGCTGGTATAGGACTAATCGCATATGGCTTTAATTGTTACGCCAGTATTTATCTATTTCTAAAAAACAGTCGTAGAGTTAGACTTAGTGATCGCAAAAACATTCTAAAATTTTATAGAAATAATACTATGGAAAACTTGCCCATGGTCACTACACAACTCCCTGTTTTTAATGAAGCAAATTGTGTCGAACGACTTATAGACGCCGTCTGTGCTATAGACTACCCCAAAGACAAACACGAGATTCAAGTTTTAGATGACTCCACAGATGAATGCCTAGAAGTAAGCACCCAAAAAGTGGCCGAGATGAAAGCCAAAGGCTATAATATAACACTCCTTCATAGAGTGGATCGGGTAGATTTTAAGGCTGGAGCACTTAAGGCCGGGATGGAAGTTGCTAAAGGTGAATTTCTTGCCATTTTTGATGCTGATTTTGTTCCAGAAAAAGACTTTTTACTAAAAACGGTGCCTTACTTGGTAATGGATCCTTCTATCGGATTAGTCCAAGGTCGATGGGGACACCTCAATCGTACCGAATCAGGACTCACCCTAGCTCAATCTATTGGTATAGACGGGCACTTTGTAATAGAACAATCGGCTCGCAGCTGGGGCAACCTGTTCATGAACTTCAATGGGACTGCGGGAATCTGGAGACGAGAGGCTATTAACGACGCTGGTGGCTGGCAAGGAGACACCCTCACCGAAGACATGGACCTCTCTTATAGAAGTCAACTGGTTGGCTGGAAAATGAAATTTGTTTTTGATGTGATTGTCCCAGCAGAACTGCCAAATGACATCAATGCATTTAAAGCCCAACAATTCCGCTGGGCAAAGGGTTCTATTCAAACTGCAAAAAAAGTACTCCCTCAAGTTTTAAAAGCAAAGCTCCCACTTCGAGTGAAGGTCGGGGCTTTTATGCATACCACACACTATACTATACACCCCTGTATGCTTTTTACTGCACTAGCATCTTTCCCTATCCTCGCATGGTACCAGCCCATCGCCAACATTCCTGGCTATGCTTTTGCTATTGTTTTTTCTTTTATTTTATTGGCTGCTATAGCTCCTTCTACTCTTTACTTTGTGGCTCAACGCTACTCTGGATACACTGGTTGGAAAATCCGCCTCCTCTCACTGCCCATATTGATGGCCATAGGCGTGGGTATTGCTGTGAGTAACTCTAGAGCAGTGTTTTCTGCTTTACTTGGGAAAAAGGGTTCTTTTGTACGCACTCCCAAAAAAGGACAAAAAAATCTTAGTGCTTATGCTCAAAAGTTTCCTGTTAATGCCATGATTGAACTCTTTGTAGGGATCTATTGTATCTATGGCTTGTTAGAATATATCGGAGCACAAAAGTTCATTATCGGTCCTTTTTTAGCTCTTTATGCCATTGGCTTTTTATCTGTCGGTACATTGAGTTTCATACATTATATTGGCAACCTAATAGAAGTCAGTAAAATGAAAAGACAACACAGAGAAAGTCTTAACGCCCAAGCTTAATACACACATCTTGCAGCTCCATCAATTTGATGTTTTTGAACTTTTTCAATTTCATCTCTTGTGAAGTATAAAGGGCATTTTTTTTTCAGCTCCTCTTCTATTCTTAAAAGTTCAAGATAATACTGAAGATTAGTTTGCTGTTTTTTTTCAAAATAAAGAAAGCTGGAGCGTACTGTTTCAAAAAAACTTAAAACCATAGAAAATGCTAAAGCAGTCAAGACTATTGCCACACTCAATTCTATTAAATTAAAACCTGCTTTACTTTTTTGTTTTACTCCACACATTCTACAATCCTTTCTAATTTAAACAACAGCCTTTCACCCTCGAAAAACTTCACTTTTAAATGCATCAGTGGAATCCCTTTTTGAATTATTTTTGTTTCAATTTGAAAAGGCCTTTCACTTAAAAGTCCAAAGCAAGGGGGTGGTTTTTTAATGTGTTTTTCTATAAAAGAGGAACTTTGTCTAAAAGCCTCTATACTTTTTTTTTCAAAAGTTTGCATCCTTATGTAAGTTTCTATAAAATAAAACAACGCTGTGCTCAATATCGTGAAAATCAAGATGCTAATAATAGCTTCTAAAAGAAAAGCCCCCCTTTTATTCATTTTAAATCCATGCCTTTTGTTTTTGCGTACTGCCATTCAAATATTCGAGCTTTCTCCAGCCCAAAACCTACTGGAAAAAACAGGGTGTCTTTAGAATGATTTTCAAAAAACTCATAAGAATTTATAAACAATGGTTTAGCCAATGAAGTTTTTTCGTAAATAACCGTATCTTTACTTAAAACCACACCCCTAATCCAAACATTGTTTTTAACTTCAACTTTTTGAATAGAGTAAATAGAAGCACCTTTAATACAGAGTTTTCCACTTATTTCCGCTCTTCCCGTAGAATATAAATCCAACGAATCTATCACTCCATCCCCTTCTATAAAAACATCGCCATTGACATAAGCTTTCAAATGAGGGATGCTTTCTTGTTGCAGATAAATGCGAAGGTCGCCATTTTGCACACATAAACTTTGAAGGAATTCACTTCCTTTTAACCTATAAAAAAAAGTATTTCCATATAAGGTATCTGCACAGCTTGATTGCTTCCATTCATTTTGCTTTTCAAAGTCTTTTTTCTTTTGAAAATCTTTAATTTTTTCTTTTAAAAAAGATATATCCATAGGCCTCACAAAAAATCCTGCTAATGCCTTGTATATCTCACTATCTATTTCGGTGCTATACAATAGCCAAGCATCAAGCGTATCTTCTTGCACTATGGGGTAAGATTTATAGGAATCATATCCATAAGTTTTAAGCAATATTGCAGATTCTGCTGTATAGCGTTTTTGTATTTTTATTTCATATTCTTTTAATTTGGGAATAAAGGATCCAGAAACACTCCACAAAGCACTACAATAAAAAAATAAAACCAAGAAAATAATGAACACAAAAGTCAAGCTAGAGCCTTTTTTATAAAAACACTTGTCGATCATAGCGATTCCTTCATATAAATCTCTAAACTATCTTTTCCACATTTTAGTCGAAGCCCTCTAGTGCTCACATTTACAATTTGATAATCACCTATAAAATCTCCTATTTTGTAATAATACAATCCTTGCTTATCCTTTATTTGCACAATTTTTTGAGCTACAAGTGCATTTATTTTGAAATGTGGGATAAAGCACTTTTCTTTTCTATTTTTAGAATGTTTTTTAGTAAAAACTTCTGTTTTTAGGCTATGCTTTGAAAGTATTTTAGATAAGTTTTCTGTTTGATTGTTTTTAGAATAGAATGCAAAGGATTCTAATTCCTCTATTTTTTTCAAACACATTTTATCATTCAATTGATTCAATTTTTCTGTTTTCTTGAACCTTTTTATAAAAAAAACATTTTTTAGAAAAAGAGTGTCTTGTTGACTAGAACTGTGAAAAGATTGTAAATGCCAATCTAAAAGTTTCTCTAAACTTTTAATAAAGCTCATTAAATTATTAAGCTCTCCTTTGGCATGAAAATAATATCCCAAATCCTTTTCTAAAATTTGAAAACTTGAGATTTGTATCTTATGTTGAGAAGCCATTTCAAAAAAACGATTGGGTTCAAGATCTTGTTTTATTAAAAGAGAAGCGTGTGTATCCCATTTTCTTTTTATGCCTTCCCATTTAGCTACATTAAAATCGATAACGCTTTCTTTTCTATTTTTAGAAATAGCACCTCTCGCTACCGAAAAGCCATAGTACAATAGGCCAAAAAAAAGCATAACATAAAGGATGAAAAATAAAATTTTGATCTTTTTTAAATTTCGATAAGCTATTTTCATAAATATAGCTCCAAAATAAAATGAACTTTATCTTCTGAAATTTTTTCCACACCTCCAATTTTTACTTCTTTTAAGTGTTTGATTTCTTTTCTTAATTTTCTTTCTATTTCTTTTTTATTGATAAAATCTGGATGAAACATTTTAAATATATAATGTTCACTCAACTCGCTATTTTTCTTTTGAATAAACTCTATTTTTGAAGTTTCTCCTATAGCTTTGTACACCGTTTTTAAAACTTCTTCAAAAAATACTACACTTGCTACTGACAGTAAATCATTTTGAAAATCTAGGTAATTCGATTCCAAGAGTTCATATTCTTTTTTCTTTGCTTGTATCCAAATTTCTTGTTTTTTTTGATTTTCATTCAAAATCCCATGAAATACGCTAAAAATGATGAGCAAAAAAACGATGAAGGCAGATAAAAACTTTATTTTAGTGACTAGACGCTTTAAAAGTCTTTCTTTTATATAAATACTTTGATCTAAATCAAAATTTGCCCACAAAGGATCTTTAACCGCAGTATCAAAAAAATACTGAATTTCTTCTTTTGATAAAATGGGAATCAAAAGCACTTCAACATCTGAAAGTGGGCTTAATAAAAAATCTTTTTTGCAAAAACTTTTTAATCCTTTTATCCTTTCAGAGATACTTTCAAACTCAATGCACTCTTCTTCTATCCAATGGACCAGACGAGCATTTAAATAAAATAAAAAGTAAAAGTTTCCTTGTAATAATCCACACACAATGGAGTTTTCTGAAAGTATCCCTGCAATCATCTTCTCTTCGGCATAGGCATTAAAAATAAGACTCAATGGAAGGATTCTATCGAAGCGAGTCCTATCGATTTTCATACTTTTGTTTGGAAAAGAAACAAATAAACGATGCAGTCTTCCCATTTTGCTATTAAAAGAAACTAATAATAAATAAGAAATTTTCTGCCCTGACCTTGCATAAGATATAGGGAGTTCCTTTTTCACATATTCTATAACAGAAGCTTCTGTCACAGATTCATCGAAAGGAGTTTGAATTTCGATAGTTAATGATTTTGAACTTGCATCTGCTCCTATTTGTTCTTCTTTAGAAATAGATAAAATCACAAGTTATTTCCTTTTTGGGATCGAATCACACGAGGGGTTATAAAAATCCCTAACTCCATACTGTAGTTTTCCGTAGTATGATAACTAAAAAGTGCTCCTATCCAGGGTAAACTTCCTAAAAAAGGAATTGCAGACCGTACTTTTGCAGAATTTTGACGAATCAAACCTCCTAAACAAAAAGTTTCTCCATCTTTTAGAGATACAGTTGTTTTTAAGTTTCTGGTACTAATATCTCTAGGACCATCTCCAGAACTTCTAGATGATGTTTTGATTTCTGGAATGATTTCTATACTAATGCTCCCTTCTTTTGCAACAGATGGAGTGATTTCTAAACTCACCCCCTCATTGAACGAGTGATAATCTGTAATAGGATACCCATCTGGAGACACTTGATTGACCATATAATAAGAGGTGTTAGTCAAATGAATGCTTGCTTTATTTCCATTGAGTGTCGTGATACTAGGCCTTGCTAAGATTTCTGCTAGATTATTCTCCTCTAAAGCAGACAATTCAAACTCAAAATAATCCGAAAGTATTCCAATTTCTCCAAAATTCAGCCGCTTATTTTTGCCCGAAGTCCTGATAAAGCTATTCAAACCCACAACGCCTTCACTGGATTTTTTCCCGCGGCCACTATTAAGACCCATTTCAAATAGTTTACCCTTATTAAACTCTACTATCACACATTCTAACAAGACTTGAAGTGGCTCTACATCTATTTTTTGAAGGAATTCAATCGCAGCCTCTAAATGCTTCCATGCACCTACTAAAAATAGTCCATTTTGCTCTTTTATTTCTAAAAGCTGAAGGCCCTTATCGGGATAAGCTTTTGCAAGAAGCGAAAGGCCTTTCTCACTTTGAATATGCTTAAAAAAATAAAATCGTTCTTCTGAAATTGCATTATGATTTAATTTTTCACCCACTAAAATATTATTAGCCTCTAAGTCCATATACGCATATCGACTCCCCTTAAAAAGGAGTTGAAATAGCTTTTTAAGAGGCAAGGAATCCGCTTTAAGATAAACACTTTCTTTAATGTCCCCGTATAAAACTAAATTAAAGCCCACTAAGTTTGAAATCTCATACAACACATCTTTTAATGGAGCATCTTTTAATTGAACATAAAACAAAGAATCCCTATAACTAATGTCCATAGAAAGATTTTCTTGTTTTATGTTATTTTGAAGTTTTTCAACCGAATAATAATCCCCTTTATCCCATAATTTAAAGCCATGTGCTCTGAGTATCACTTCTAAAGTACGCCTAATAGATAAACCTTCTAAACGAGCAGAAATTTTTGCATCTAAAGTAGGGTCTATTAATAAATTTACACCTGTATTCCAAGAATAATCCTTGATAAAGTCCTGGATATCCTTATTATGAATTTCAATATAGACAAGAGAATCTTTGAGTTCAAAGTGATAATTCTCATCATTTATTTTATTTTGAAATCTATAATGAGTGGCTTCTTTCACTAAAGCCAAGTCATTGATAGAGGCAATGGCGGTCAAAGCCTCTAAAAGCTCCACACTATCTAAGTGTATTGTGACTTTTGCCGATACATCTTTATCTACCAAAATAGGGACATTGTAGCCCATTGAAATGGCTCGAAGCACCTCTTTGATATCTGTCTCCACAAAATCTAAAGAAAGAGGTTCTGCATGCAAAAGCGAGAAAAACAGTATAAACAAAAAAAACCGACTCAACATAAAAACACTATAAAATAGAGATATGTATGAATCGGCTTATGCCTAATGTATCAAAAAATCAATCGTGAATAGACACTCGGTGCCAAAGACCTGGTTTTAAAGATACAAAATAAATACCAGGAGAAACAGGCTCACGGGCAAAAACTTCTTTTCCCTTTAAATTTTTAACAGATGGGATTTCTCCTTTGGCTCCACGAATCAAAAAACCACTCCCTATTCGTTGCACCACTATATTTAAATTCGGAGCTTTATTAAATTCCTTAATTCTTGTTGGGGTTTTATCTATTAATGATGATTGTGCAATAACTAATTTTACAATTTGCTTGTATATCTTTTTATTGGACAAATCAAAGGATTTAGCCAATGACTCTTCAAGACCTGTCACCAAAGCAGCTGAATCTAAGTGTATTTGTGAGATGCTAGAAGTACTAATGCTTGTCTCTGTAGAATTTTCCGTTTTGATAACGACGGTATCTTGAATGTAAAACAAAGCCATATAAGTAGTGAATCGAAATTCATTGTTCACAGCCAAACTCAAATTATTTAACACAATAGAGGTATCCTCAAAATTCAAAGAACTGTATAATAAAAATTTAGAATTGGTAGAATCATAATCACCCACTGACTGAGTTTTTGTATCTATTAACTTTAGATGATAAGTTGTATCTTTAGAGATCCATTTTGCTTTTTCTTCATCATAAAAGGCATACTGTCCTTTGCCAATTGTGGACTCTATATTGAGTTTTAAAGGGAAAAATATTTCCTTTAAACTATTCGAGGCTCTAATAGGTTTCAATTCTTCTATATGACGATACGAATGGCTATAAACTAAAGAATCGTCGATATAATAAGAATCATAGATAGAATCCAACTCTATAAATGTAGGATGAGAATCGGCGATATAACAAGAATCATAGATAGAATCCCTCCCTATAAATGTAGGAAAGGGTTCAACTGATGAGGTATCAAGTTTATAATCAGGGACATAAGAAATCGCAAAAACTTCGGCAAAAGAAAAGACTAGAAACAATAATAGAAATATTTGAGTTTTTTTCATGTGAACTCCACGGTTAAATGACTCTAATAAACATAAAACCTAATATTAAACTTATCAACAAACATTATTAATTCGTATGAATCAGAGACTAAAATCACATGAATATGAAAAATTTAAATAAAATATTTTGAAAAGCTTTGCTAAGTATTGGCTTCTAAAAATTCTTGGACAGAAATTTTATATTCTTGAAGATAATCCCTTGCCTTTGCAGCAACAACTTCTGGTGTATATCCAAACTCTGCTTCTAAAATAGCAGCAGGAGCAGAAGCTCCAAAACGCTTTAGCCCTATAGTTTTACCAAAACCACCCACAACAGGTTTAAATAAAAGAGGCAAACCACTAGAAAGAGCCAGAGTAGGTCGCCAAGGCTCCAAGACCTCGTTTTGGTATGCTTTATTTTGCTTTAAAAATAATGCAGGGCTAATCATAGAAATCACCCGTACCAAAAGGCCTTCCTTGCGAAGAATTTCAGCTGCTTGGTGATTGAGCATCACATCTGATCCATTGGCGATTAAGATTAAATCTGGTTTTTGATGAGAAACGGAGTTATCACTGACAATATAAGCTCCATTTTTAGCGGCAGTCGCTCGTTCATAGGCAGATCCATTGGGGCTTGGTAAAGAATCTACATTTTGTCTTGTTAAAATAAGAGCTGTGGGGCTATCTGTATTTTCAAAAGCCATTTCCCAAGCCACCAGTGTTTCAAAAGCATCGGCAGGTCGAAGCACCAGCATTTCGGCTTTTCCGTTCTCTTTGGTCAAACACTCTAAAAGACGAATTTGAGTTTCGTGCTCTATAGGTTGGTGAGTGGGCCCATCTTCTCCGACTCTAAAACTATCGTGAGTGAACACATATTTAACAGGAAGTCCCATTAAAGCCGCCATACGAATCACAGGCTTCATAAAGTCACTGAAAACAAAAAAGGTAGCACAAATAGGATACAAGCCTGGATTCAAAGCAATAC
>JAAYJH010000041.1 GCA_012523035.1 Fibrobacter sp. | reverse complement strand
AGATGTAGAAAATATTGTAATTTTTATAGACTTAAAAAATGATTCAATAATTCAGAAAAAAATAGATACAATAAAATAATGGTATTCCCTCTATTGCCCCATCAATTTTCTTTTTTAAGAGTTTTTTATTGGCTAAATTCGGTAAAGTAGCGACTCCTTTTTACAGTTTTTTTGAAAAGTTTTTTATCTCTATCCCCCCATAAAAACTTATATTGACTTTATGCTCAACCAAGAGGAATATTTTAGCGACTGCGTGAGGGATGGTGACCCGTACGGGCGGAGACTGGCGTGGTGTTAATCGTTTTGTTTATTAGTGAGCAAGGCTCCGTTTTTGGAGTTAACTGGTTAGCCCAAAAATACAGCCCGACCCAGCGGAAGTGTTGTGTGCGAGGTTATCGCTTAGCTGGGGCACGCCCATTGGATAATATTGCAAGTGCTGGTGGAAAAGGTGCAAGTCTTTATGCTAGTTGGGCAGAAAATGGTGGGTTTGATTATGGTGGACAGGCAAAGGCTTCTTACAAAATGATTAATAATGGTCCGAAAGAGAAATATGTTGGTTTCGAAGTGGGAATATTTGATTTCTTGTACGATCATGATGCTAGAAATGAAAACCAACCAAATTTTAATTCAATAGAA
This sequence comes from Fibrobacter sp., assembly GCA_012523035.1. Classification (GTDB taxonomy): domain Bacteria; phylum Fibrobacterota; class Fibrobacteria; order Fibrobacterales; family Fibrobacteraceae; genus JAAYJH01. The sequence continues at coordinate 75,743 of JAAYJH010000041.1, read as the reverse complement.
GAGTATGAAAAATATGCAAGTGATAATGACATGTTGGTTGGTCAGTATAGCAAACTTCAAAGTAAAGCTCATAACCCAGAGAAAAATGTAAAAATGTGGATGGCAAAATCAAAACCTATATCTATTTTTGGCATTTTATTGACAATCCCATCCATTGAGGGTGTCTTCAATAAAAAGACTGGTAAAACAGACCCTGGATCGGCTAGTTATAATTATGGTAATAATTGGATCACTCATGGTCTTTTAGATGTTCTTTCATGGCTAGTGATGGATGAGTGGTTCCCTAATCCGTAGGAGTGAATGTTGAAAAAATTATTAATTTTCCTTATTCCTATATTGCTGTGGAGTTGTTGTCCTTTTTTACATTCCGATTGTTATTGCACCGTTGAAAAAGATTTAGAAGTAAGGAGTATAAAGGAATATCCAGATACCAAATATTATGTAACGCTCGGTGAATACGAATGGAATAAAGACACCGTTCAGGAATTGTTTTATACCACATTTCGATTGTATATAGACAGTGTGAATATCTATAATATTACAGAACCTTTTTCCGTTAAGGCTTATATCTCAGATGACCATAAAATGGTAGAATTGGATTCCTCAGAGATACGTATTTCCTACACAACTATTGTGGGTTTTGGAGTTTTTATTAAAAGAAAATTTTATGAACCAAAACTTCATTTGAAGATTGTAATCATAAAAGAAAATCATAATGAAGTAATTTTTGAATTTGATATTGAACAAGAATCGGTAAAACGTCGTAACTCGAAAAGATTTAACCAATTTATTCAGACGTGATTCTGAAAAATTCTTCAAAAAAAAATATGGTAGTTTCCTTCTTAAATTTGATAAAAATCAATCGTAGAGCAACTGCAACTGTGGATAAAATTACTTATTATGATAAAGGAACTATTGTATATGAAAAAACTTATGCAAAAGATATTTATGGTCGTACCGAGTAATTTGTATGCGACTAGAAAAGAGCTAAATGAGCGTAATCTTTTTGGAATGCCTTTGTTGCCTCATGAGTATGGACATGTTATTCAAAGTCGTATTTGGGGGATGTTCTATCTTCCCTTTATAGCACTTCCAAGTGTAGTCAATGCATTGTTTGTTTCACCTAGAAAGCATATGGATTTTTTTATTGAAAAGGATGCAACAGAAAAAGGGAGTAAATACTTATGGTTAAATGGATTGGATTGATTTTGGGTATTTCTTTTGTTGGATGTGTTATGGATTATGCTAATTATTCAGTGACTCTCCGAAATGAATCCAATTCTGATTTACTTTTAACGTTTGTTTCTTCAAAAAAAAAGTGTGATACTTTGAAAATGAATAATGAAGAAGGTGTTGAACCATGTTATTTCTGTAGTTGGAGTCAGTATTTTGATTCAAATGAGGTTTTCTTGTTGCACATTTCTTATTTAGATTCTAGTAGAAAGGATTCAGTAGTTGTTTTAAAAAAAGATGTTTTAGATTCTATTGATAATGCATGGGAAAAAAACAGGAAAACATGGTATATAAAAATAAAGTAAGTGATATCCAGGGATAAAAACGTTGAGTTTCAAGGAAAATAGGTGCCCCGTTACCCTGTCCATTGTTCTTTTTGACAAGTTTTTTATCCCTATCCCCCCATAATAACTTATATTTTCTTTATGCGTAGTAAAGGGATATATTTCAGCGATGGCGTGAGGGATGGTGACCCGTACGGGCGGAGACTGGCGTGGTGTTAATTGCTTTGTTTATTAGTGAGCAAGGCTCCGTTTTTGGAGCTAACTGGTTAGCCCAAAAATACAGCCCGACCCAGCGGAAGTGTTGTGTGCGAGGCTATCGCTTAGCTGGGGCACGCCCAGTTTCTACTTACGAATATCATATTAGTGGGGCTGTGAAGAATGCGGTGGCTTATGTTTTGGATAATGCGACGAGAGGAACTTCTACTGGAGCTTCTTTAAGGGGAGTTTCTGTAAATGATAATCCTGCAAATTCCGTGCCATCTTTCGAGTGGTATCTTAAGAATCACCTAGGAAGCACTATGTTAGTGTATGATACCATATATCGCGAGACCTTACGAACATCGATGAAGTAAGAGAGGATATTTTTAAGTGCATTGAAATGTTTTACAATTGGAGACGCATTCATAGTAGCTTTTGTTATAAGACTCCAGTTGCTTATCGATTGGAAAAGTTTTTTGCATAATCTTTGTTTATTAATATGAAAATGGTAGCATATTTAAACTATCTATAAATGAATATAATTTCAGAAATGAGATTTATTAAAAAGTCACTATATCCATATTTTCATAAAAAAAATACGCCTATATCAGAAGCGATGCAGGCGTATGGATTAAAATGATTTGATTGAATGTTTTAGTTAAAATACAAAGCTTTTTCCAATATGGAGTTGGGCCGTTGTGGAGAGGTTCACTGCGGTATATAGACCATTATTGTGGAAATAACCTAGGCTTAGACCAGAACTGGTTACACCGTCATAGATGAGCAGGCTAACTTCGAGATTAATGATTCCCTTGTCCAAGACATTCAGACCTATCCATGTTTTATACTCTTGCCCTAAAGCTTTGGATTTGGGGCCTTTGAATATTTCTTCTTTTATTAATTCTTGACGAGCAGTTTCAAAGTCACCAAAATCTTGAAAAAGTTGGATGCCTCCGCTTAGACCTAAAACCAGAATGCCAGGGTGCCCTTCTACTCCAAGACGCAAATATTCTTGAACAGAGCCAAATGCATAGGATTGGTTTTCGTATTTTCTAAAAATAGCGTTTTTCTTTTCACTTTTCTTCATGTTTTCACAGTTGGTGTCATTGCATGCGATGTTGAGCTTTCCATAGGCATTGGTTAGCCCTGTATTGATAAAAAGCCAAGGCACGCCTCCAGGAGAGCGAAGGCTAAAATCTAAATTGGCTCCACCATCGAGAACATGTTCTACATTAGTTGGGGACTTGCTGACCATTCCACCAAAAGCACTCACAGAAATGGCTTTTTCTGTTTCACTGTTTTTGTTGAGTCGAGGTTTGTGGATCAAGGTGGATTCTGAGCCCATAGGGTATAGGCTGGGCAAGCATCCCGTGAAAAAGCTGCTACTTAAAATTACAAAAAAGAGCATTAATAAGGGTTTAGTGAATTTCATGTTTTCCTCACTTAAGTTTGATTTAATTTGAACAACTCATCACACTTAAAACTCCAAATCAAGGTCAAATAAATCTGTACACCGCAAATTATTAATGATTTTAATAATCCAATAACACCATGTTTTAGAAACTTTAGATTTAAAAATGATGAGAATATATAATATACTTTAATTTGTGGTATAATGATAAAAAATATCAAGAAGTTTGTAGAAAATAATGAAAAGACTCCATTTTTTATGTGTTTATGGAGTCTTTGTTGTTTTTATGATGGATGAGCGTTGTGTTTTATTTTTCTAATGAAATTTCTTTGATAATACACTCTTCGTTGGCCATTACAGATTGTAACACAAATTTATAGCCCGTCAAATGATTGGCGGCTTTTGCATCTGTAGAAACTAAAGATTCTATTGGTAAAATAGAAGTGCTAAAGTTCCCTTGGACTGTGCCATTATTGAGACGGACTCTTTTGAGCTGAGAATTGTCGATATAAACGGAACTTTTAGAGCAAGTATTTGTCCAATAGGTGATTTTTAGATTTTTATAGGCAGAGAGGTCGTAAGTTTTGTCTAGCTCCCAGTGCACCCCTTCGTAAGCTTTATTAAAGACAAAGCGAGAGCCCGAGCCTTTGTTGTCTTGATAGTTCAGTTGATGCTGGTTTGTAGACTCCCAAGGGACAAAGAACACCTGATTGTTGGGGTATATTTTGCTAAATGGAATAGGTGTTGCTTTGACGCTAGAAGAGATGCTACTCTTGATAAAACGAACACTTTTTATGGTGATCTTTGCTCCGTTAGAGTTCAAGACCAAATACAGCCATCTAAAGTTTTTAAGTGTTGTGTTAGAAGACGGCATTTGCCAACGAATGGTGTGGTAGTCTCCGTCGGGAGAAATAGACTTTTCATCGAGTTGCAATTGATGAGTTCCATTTTCTCTTTGGAATAAGAGCAAATCGGCTTTTAACCAGTTGGATTTAGGGTTTTCGGCTTTGAGGACCACTTCAAAAATACCGTTTGAGGGCAAATCTTTCCCATAGTCAAATAAAGCCACCTTTTGCCACCCAGCAGGTAGGTTAAAAGATACGCTTTGTGTGGTATTGTTCAATTGAGGAGCGTAATCGTAACGAGCTACTTTAAAGTTTTCCGAGATTTCATTGCCAGCATTTAAGATGACCTCTGGAATTTTATCGGGTTTTAAGCAGCTTTGTTCTGGGTGAAATTGACCCATTAAAAAAGGATTTTGAAATGTCTCATTGTTTTTATCGTAATCCGCTTTTGCAACTTCACACATTAAACGCCAAAGGTCCATTTGATTCCCTTGGATCACATTTTGAAGAGGGCTTCCATCGGATTTGTAGGGAGCTTCGATGTGGCGTCCACTGTTTTCTTCGCTGTGTCTGGGGTGGGTTTTATCTACGGCATAAATTGCTTTTGCAGTAGAGTTTTTTTGAGGCGATTCCCATAGAATATCGGACTCTTTGGCATTAAACGCACAGTTTTGACTGGTCGAAATCTGTCCATTGCAAAGTAAATCTAATGCACTAGTGGTAGGGATAAAGGTGGAGTTTTTTTGGTTTAGAACTTGGTCGGTCCATTTTCCATAAAATTTCAGAGATAAAATTCCAAGAGGTCCATAAGATTTTGTAAAACGATCGGGTATGGCTTCGATAAAAGCAGACCTAAAACTATTGTAAAAGGTCTCTATAAAAGGGAAGCTTGTCCCTTGCACCAAGTCAAGTTTTGTTTCACCTTTGACGGACCAAGAAAGATCGATGTTATTGGTTTCATAAATTCGATTTTCGGCAAAAACAGAGTTGCTAGACTCGCTGTAACTCGTTTTACTTTGAGCTCTACCCCATACGCCTCCACCTTTTTCGGCATATCGACTTAATTTGTAGTAGCTTCCCCCATTGGGTTTTGGGTTTGACTTTCCTTTAAGTTGACCTTGGCTAATCAATACGCTTGGAAACTCTGTGTAATTAGCTGCCTCTCTATATTTTCCAAATAAAAAACGATTCTTATCAAAAGAAGCTTCAAAAGAATTTGGTTTTTTATCGCTTCTCATTTGGGTGTCATAAATAATCAAGTCTTTTGCCCCCGGAGCAGAAACCAAGTCTAAAAACTCTTCAGCTTCTGCTTTTTGTGCACCTCTAGCCCAAAAATCAATGCCTGCAAGCATGCCTCTGGGAAGCACTGCTCCTTGGTGTGGAGAATCTAAAGAAGCAAAGAGTTTAATTTGAGGCCCCTTGTTTTTTCTGGCTTTATCGTACAAATACGAAGCATACCGCCCAATAATACCTCCCTGACTGATTCCTAGCACAATAAACCCATCTTGGTGTGCATTGTTCCATTCAAACACTTGATTATTAGCAAAAAATTCCATAAAACTAACCAGTGCAATGGCGTTGGATTCAATGGACTTTTCGACTGTGTGTGGAAATTGTATCAATACGGGGGTGTAACCCAAAGCTTTTAGCGTATTTGGAAAGCCATAAGTATTGGCCTCTTTTTCAAAGTCTTCTAGGCTTCGTTTTTCATCGGTACTCAAATGAATCCCATCGATAATAAAGAATGGTCGTTCTATTTGAAAACCGAGTCTAGAATTATTCTTTTCGGGAGGAGAGATGACTCTTGCCCTTAAAGCCTCGCTTTCTAGTAAAAGAAGACTTTGCTTTTGATTTTGAGCGTCGTAGCACTCTTTTACCAAAGACAATGGAAACACAGAGGATTTTTTGATGCAAAGTTTGGGAGCGATACTTTTGTGATAATAAAGATCATGAGAAAAAGAAACTCCAATCCAAAGCAAAAAAGTAAAAAGGAAAACTTTAAATTTCATATTAGCGTGCCTCCAAAATAAGGTTTCTTTGAGTGCTAGTGTTAGCAAAGTGGAGTTTGACTGGAATAGTATGAGTGCCTAGAGAGTCTAAATAAACAGAGATTTGAGAAGGAGTGCCGAGCTGTTTCCATTGCTTGTTTATAAACACTTCTACTTCTATTTTTTTGCTGGAATTAGTGCTAATAAAATAGGGGTCTAAAACCAATTCAAAAGCGGTTCCATTCACAAAAGAAGATGCCAAGCCGGGTAGAGCGAAACTAGAGTTTTTTAAGGATTCTTGAACACAATTAGAGTCTTTATCCACGGCATCGCAATGGAGGAACTCGTATTCATAGGCTGCAATTAATAAGGGGAGCATTTGGTACTCGTAAGAAGCAGCCAAATCGTTAGCCAGCTTAAACAAATCTTTAGAATTTGCAAATAGACTGTCTTTTAAAGCACTTTTATTAAAATAATGAGAAGCTCTATTCCAAAATCCCCAAGAATCTTTTGCACTCAAAGGCTTTTCCATTTCTTCTAAAAGACGAGTCTCATCTAAACCAGAAAGCACAATTTGTGTGTGTGATTTAGGGCTTAAAAAAGCTATTGAAGAATCAGAATGTGTTTTAAATGCATAAGGAATTGCTTTTCTATCTTCATTCAAAGGAGGGCGTACAGGAGACTTTGAGTTGGTATTACTAAAAGTAAAACGAACTGGTTCTGCTGGACTTGTCGTTACTGCTTCGGACCCTGTGAGACTCGCACAAGAAAAAGAAATATCACCCAAAAACAGACTCAAATACTGATATTGAGGAATATTCACCAACTCAAAAGCAAGTTTTTCGATGAAAACATCTGTCGTAAGCTTAAAGTCTGTGAGGGGGATTTTTAAACTCACAGTCTGGTTCCCTTGGAGTCGGACATTTTTCTTATTGGATTCCTTTGAAGAAACCATTACAGAAATATTAAGACTTACAGATTGAGTAGAACGCAGCTTTAACTCTAAAAAACCACCTTTTACATTTAGCGGCATATTGGGAAATTGAATATAAGTCTTCCAATTAGAATTTATTGATTTTTGACCTGAAAATCGAATATAGGGGGCCTTAAGCTCTCCAAAATCTCCCCAGTTAGCCGTCCATTCGGGGGCTTCTGGAAATTGAGAAGAACTCAAAACACCAACAGATGGATTTTGAGAAGAATATATCGAAACAGATTGGCAAGGTGTGGCGTAGAGGCCTGCTGTTAGCAGTAAAAGCGCTAGCCATACAAGAAAAAACACCCTATTTTTCATAGAGTCTCCTTAAATAGTTTTTGAATGTATAAAACGGCTTTCGCCCGTGTAAATGAGTATTGTGAAACTTTTGAATCGATTAAAAATCAAAAGCTCTAACAAAGACGAACAAGAAAAGAAATAATCCACAAAAAAAAATATTTAAAATAAAAATTTGAATGATGATGAAGTCTCACACACGCCTGGCTTTTTCAAATTGGAAGACAGAAGTGGATAGTTTTTAGCATTTAAAGATTAGCAACACATTATGACAGACATTCACTCAATATTATAAGATAAACGGCATTTTCTGGCACAAATTTTGCAAAGCATCCATCCCCACTTTTCACACAACATCCGTCCCCGATTTTCGCACCGTTCCCTCTGAATTTGCATAACATTTCTCACACTAACCACTAATCACTTCCCACTTCTAACTTTCCACTAATCTGGCACTCATCCCACCAAATTTCTGGCACGATTTTCGCACAGTATCTCTGTCACGCATCCCCGCCTTTCTGGCACGATTTTCGCACAGTATCTCTGTCACGCATCCCCGTCTTTCTGGCACGATTTTCGCACAGTATCTCTGTCATGCATCCCCGCCTTTCTGGCACAATTTTTGCATTTACCCTCTATTTTTATCCTAGTTTTCCTAAGTTCTAGTTCATTTTCAGGAGCGTAGTCTATCTCCTTTTTATAAGAATTCAATCTTTGCAAAAAAGCCAGGCGCTTCTGAAACTTCCATATCCTTTGGATTAAAATGCAGCGTTTAATGTTGTGTCTATTTTAGCTTCACTATTTTCTTTTACTTCTTCTAGTATTTTAGGGCTTTTTATTTTTAAATAAACTTGATAGACACTTTCATCTGATTTTTTTTTGTATAGATAATCACCGACATAAAATGAATCCATTCGTTTTTTAAAGGTTTTGAGCCCAATTCCACCTTCTTTTGGAGTTTTTTTGCTCATTGGCGTGTAAGAGTTTTGTGCTTTATAAATGATTTCACCATTTTTTTCTTCAATTCGAATATGAATAAAAGCTTTTTTGTCTTTGGAAAAGCAATGTTTGAATGTGTTTTCTACCAAAGGTATCAAAATCAAAGGGGCTATTTTTGTATCGGTGTTTTCGATGGAATATTCAAATTTAAAGTCAAAGTTTTCGGGTAATCTTAATAATTCCAGTTCGGTGTATCTTTCTATAATTTTTATTTCTTTAGAGAGAGGGATAAACTCTTGTTTTGTTTCGTACAATATGGTTCGTAAAAGTTTCGATAATTGAAGGACAGCTTTTTTTGCTTTGGGGGCATTGGTGTCGATGAGTGCTGTAATATTGTTCAAAGTGTTGAATAAAAAATGGGGGCTCAATTGCGTTTTTAAAAGCGCTAGTTCTGTTTGTAGTATTAATTTTTCTCTATGCCGAAGCCACTGTACTCGTTTGTTTTGCCTTATACTGATGTTAAATAGAATGTTTATACTGGTGGTCAAAAAAACTAAAACAAAAAACAATAAAACTTCTTGAATACGGTTTCCTTTACTGTAACTGAGCGCCCCTTTGCCAGATAAAAAAATCCATACACTGCTTAAAAAAGAACTTTCTAAAGGCGTATTTAGAATAAATAAAAGAAAATCTCTAAACAAAATCGCTAGTAAAACAAGTAATAAATTGCTTAATATATAAAGCTTAAAACGCCCTTGTATAAAACATCGTGGGATTAAAAAGAGTTGATTAAAAGAAAAGATGAAAACAGAAAATAATAGTGGGGCATAAATACTAATAATAGTGCTAAGATTTTCTATTAAAGGTTTAGTGTTATAATCGATCATTAAAAACAATGGGAAAATAAAAATAAAAAGCCACGCCAATAAAATTGGAAGGCCGCTGGGGATAGGTTTTTGAAAAACCTTAAAGTGTTTGATTAAGTTTTCAAATTCTTGATTGTGTTCTAAAAAAAACAACGCCTGTTTGTTTTCTACTTCTGTTTGAAATAAATCAGAGCATTCCATGTTAGACCCTTTGTGACGCTATTACAGATTTTTTCGCCTTTTCTTGTTAATTTAAGAAGAAAAATGCTAAAAATAGACAGTCTGTGACATTTTATTGACTAAAGGCGGTGAATTTCCGACAAAAAAAACATAAAACTATTGCGAAAGAGGGTCCATCTTCTGACACTTGAAAATTGATTTAAAGTTATCTTTATCTAAGAAAACAAAATGAAGTCCAATTTTTAGACTTCTAAACCCCATTAAGGAGGTTATAATGAGTGAAAATTACTCAAGGAACAGTACCGATATTTATTTTCAATATTTAAAGGATATCTCTAAATATCCACTTTTAACTCGTGAACAAGAAAAAATCCTTTTAGAAAAAACTGCAAAAGGTGATAGAAATGCTTTGGATTTATTGGTGAAATCTAACTTGAAATTTGTAGTGAATGTAGCCAATATGTACAAAGGCCAAGGTTTAGATGTGAATGAGTTGATTAACGAAGGAAACATGGGGCTCATTGAGGCCGCCAAGCGATTTGATCCAAAACAAAAAATTAAATTCATCAGTTATGCTGTTTGGTGGGTTAGACAAAATATCACTCGAGCTATTTCCGAAAAAGCCCGTATGGTTCGAATCAGTGCCGAAAAAGAGTTGGTGCTTCGCCGATTCAATAGGGTGAGTGGCTCTAAAACTCGTCAAGTGATTGGCGGGCAAAGTTCGATAGATCCAGAAACACTAGAAGGCGTGAGTCGCTATAGTGCAGAAGAAATTGAAAAAATCTTAATGATGGGTTATCGAACTGCTTCTCTGGATTCCCCCGTTGGTGAAGATGGAGAAACCACTTTAGGAGAATGCCTAGCAGTAGAAGGCGAAAAAACTGAGGATTTGGCTTTGGATAATAATCGAACAGAGGTGTTTCAAAAGCTTTTAGAAGAAAATCTAACCAAGCAAGAACAAGATGTAGTCGGCCTTTATTATGGTTTGAGTGTGGATGCAAATCTCAATTTAAGAGAGATAGGCACCATCCTTGGACTTTCCAAAGAAAGAGTACGACAAGTTAAAGAAAGTGCTCTTGCAAGGCTTAGAGCGAAACGCATCGAAGAGCTATTAACAGAAGCCGCTTAATTCACAAATTTCTCTCATCTACAAATCCAGTTTTTAGCTGGATTTTTTTATTTAGAGCTTTTTTGTCGCTAAATTTAGTATCTTTATATTAGAAACTTTATAATATTAAACTCCACCTTTTTTAACGAAAACGCATATGTTAAACCACATCTTTTATTTGAAATTAAAGCTCCGCTCCACTTGTTTTAAAAGAATACAAGCTTTTACCATTTTTGGGCTAATCAGCTTATTTTTAAGCGTTTCTGCTTTTGCTTCTGAGAGCAAAAAAGAAAAAGGAGATTTTTACGAAGAGCTTTCTCGACTCAATCGAGTGTTTTCAGAGGTCAATCGCAAGTATGTCGAAGAGGTGGATCCCGCCAAGCTTTCTGAGGCAGCCCTTCAAGGCATGAAAACTATTTTAGATCCACATACGGTTGTTTTTGGCCCCAAAGATTACGAAGATCTTAAAGTCTCTATGGAAGGAGAATTTGGTGGAGTGGGTCTTACCGTGAGTTTAAGAGACAATGTTTTGACCGTGGTTTCTCCTTTGACAGGGACACCTGCTTACAATTTGGGGATTCGAGCCGGAGACCGTATTCGTAAAATCAATGGTAAAGAAACCAAAGGGCAAAGCTTAGATGAGTCGGTGAGCAAATTAAGAGGCAAGGTGGGGACCGATGTTACCGTTTCTATCCAGCGAGAAGGCGTGCCAGAACTCATGGATTTCACCATCACTCGAGCCAAAATAGTGGTGCATGCTGTCCCTTACTACAGTATGTTAGAAAACTCCATAGGTTATATTAAGTTGGCGACTTTTTCAGATAAAACCACTTATGAAGTAGAGCAAGCGATTAAAAAACTCCAAAAACAAGGGATGAAAAGTCTGATTTTAGATTTGCGTTTTAATCCTGGAGGCCTCTTGAATCAAGCCATAGAAATCGCTGAACTTTTTTTGAAGCAAGGAGACTTGATCGTTAGCACCAAAGGCCGCACTCAAAAGACAGAGGGTTTTGCTCGAAAAAATGGAATTTTAGGGCCCGAAGTCCCTTTGGTGGTGCTTGTGAATCAGGGTTCAGCGAGTGCATCAGAAATTGTTGCTGGAGCTATTCAAGATTGGGATAGAGGAGTGATTATAGGTAAACCATCATTTGGCAAAGGCTCGGTCCAGACTATATTTCCTTTGGATAGAGATGGGAATGCTCTAAAATTAACCACAGCTCTTTATTATTTGCCTTTTGGTCGTTGTGTCAACAAACCAGAAAATGCAGTGAGTCACAAAGAACCAGTCGAAGATGCAGATGAAGAAGACTCCAAGCCAGACTCGTTAGCAAAAGTGGACACCGTCAAAGTAGATACTTTTAAAACCAATAACGGTCGCTTAATGTTTGGAGAAGGCGGCATCACTCCCGATGTAGAAATAGAGATGCAGGCCATTCCGTGGATAGTGCAAGTTCAAGAACGCATGGCCATGTATTTTAAATACGCTGTCAAAGCTCGTCCACTCTTAGAAAAATCAGGTGTAAAGGTGGATTTGGATTGGGAAGTTTCTAATGAGATGCTTGCAGAGTTCAAGGAGTTTGTAAACAAAGACACCAATTACACTAAAATCAAAAGCAATGCCTCTATGACCTTAGAACTTTTAGAAGAGACGCTGCTTAGAGAGCAAAAATACCTAGGTGATTCTTCCGAAGTTTTAAAAGATTCTGTTCTAGTCAAACGGATTTCAGATCTAAAAAAAGCCTTAGAAGCTCAAAGAGAAATTCAATTTGAAAAAAATCAACAGTATATAAAAAATGCCATCAAAAGAGAGTTTTTGACTGCATTTCATGGAGACTCTTTGAGTACTACTTTTACTATAAAAAGTGATGATCAGGTCAATAAGGCGATTCAATATTTAAAAAACCCAAAACTTTACAATGAGGTGCTAAAACCAGCCAAGAAAAAGGCGACACCTAAAAGTAAAAAAGCAAAAAAATAATATGGTTTTATTCTTTAGAGCTTTTGATTCTAGTGTAGAAGCTTTAGGGCGACACATTCGGCGTTTTTTAAAAACAGTTTTTAGTTATTTTCATTTTATTTGGGAAATCTTCAAAAATCTTCCTGCTGCTATCAGTAATTTACACACGACTGTAGAACAAATGTATGTGATGGGTGTGACTAGTATCCCTGTTGTTTTCGCGGCATCAGTGGCCACGGGAGCTATTATGGCTTGGCAGCTGGCCTATCAATTTGCAGATATGATTCCTTTGGTTTTTGTGGGCATGGCTGTGGGCAAGTCGGTGATGGTGGAACTTTGCCCCATTTTGACTGCTATGGTGCTTGCTGGTCGAGTGGGTGCTGCAATGTGTTCAGAGCTTGGGACTATGGCGGTGACCGAACAATTAGATGCCTACAAAGCTTTGGGCTTGAATCCTTTTCGTTATTTGTTGGTGCCTCGAGTGGTTGCGACTATGATAATGCTTCCTGTGTTGACTATTTTCAGTATTTTCGTGGGAATTTTGGGCGGTTTTGTGGTGGCTTATTTAGCAAAAGATGTTTCTTGGCATGTGTTTTTTTATGGGGTGCGGATGTTTTATGAAAACTGGGATTTTGCTGTGGGCTTGATTAAAGCTTTGCTTTATGGTTTTTTTATATCTAGTTATGCATGCTTTTTTGGCTACACAACTCATGGTGGAGCAGAAGGAGTCGGGAAAAATACTAAGGCTACAGTGGTCGCAGGCATGACTAGTATTTTGATTGGTGGATTTGTACTTTCTAAACTTTTATTAGTCTAGTGAGGTGTCTTGCAGTTTAAACCCAAAAGAAGAAAAACGGTGGCAAAAAAGCCTACTGACATTTCTGTGGTGCTAGAAAATTATTTAAAAGGTCCTGAATTTGGAATGCATTCGGGCTATTTGATCCTTTCTAAAAATTTTGAAGAGCTGGTGGGCAAAGCTTTGTTGCCTCATGTGAGTTTGCTTAGTTTAGAAAACTCAGTTTTATACTTAAAAGTAGCCTCTTCGGTGTGGAAATCAGAGTTATTTTTACAAAAAAAAGCTATTATTACTAAGTGTAATCTGCTTTTGAATGCCCCAATAATAAAAGACATCCGTTTTCTTTAAAAGGGCTTATAGAAGTGATAGAGATGATTTTAAAACAGGACTTTTTCTTTTAGGTTATGTTTTAGTTGGCATTGTTTTACTAGAGGATTTATGACACAAGAATATAGTGGTTCTAATATAACCGTTTTAGAGGGTTTAGAGGCTGTTCGTGTAAGACCAGCAATGTACATAGGATCTACAGATACTCGTGGATTGCATCATTTGGTGTGGGAAGTGGTTGACAACTCGGTCGATGAAGCCTTAGCAGGCTTTTGTGATCATATAGAAATAGATATTCTACCAGGCAATGGGATTAAGGTCACAGACAATGGCCGCGGGATTCCTACAGACATCCACCCCAAAGAAGGTATTGGCACCATCGAAGTGGTGATGACCAAACTCCATGCTGGCGGAAAGTTTGACAGTGATTCTTATAAAGTTTCTGCAGGTTTACATGGAGTGGGCGTGAGTTGTGTGAATGCCCTCTCAGAAAAGCTCGTAGTCAATGTGCGTCGCAAGGGGCGTGTTGTAGAACAAGAGTTTTCAAAAGGTTTGCCTCTTGCCGCCCAACAAGATTTAGGTGATTCAGAGGGAGAATCTGGAACTTCGATTACTTTTTTCCCAGATCCGACTATTTTCACAGAGACAGTGTTTTCGTATGAGACTCTAGCGGCTCGTTTTAGAGAAATGGCATTTTTAATGAGCAATTTAAAAATCACTATCACAGATAGGAGAGATGCCGAAAACATTCATGGTGAGACCTTTCATTTTCCTGGAGGTTTGTCTGCTTTTGTTCGTTATATCGATGAATCTCGCAAGCCACTTTTTGATGAGCCCATACATTTAAATATTGACAATGCAGAGCACCCTTTAGAAATCGCTATGTGGTACAATGATGGATTTCAAGAAAGCTTTTTTAGTTTTGTCAATAATGTGAATACCTACGACGGCGGTACTCATGTCACCGGTTTTAAAACAGCCTTAACCAGAACTATCAATAAATTTGCTCAAGAATTACTGCCCAAAAACAAAAAAAATATAGAGCTAGAAGCTAATGATATTCGAGAAGGACTCACTGCTGTTATTTCCATTAAACTCAGCGATCCTCAATTCGAAGGTCAAACCAAGAGAAAGTTGGGCAATTCAGATATTGCAGGTTATGTGAATTCTAATTTTGCATTAAAGTTAGAAGAGTTTTTCCAAGAGAATCCAGCTATCATTAGAGTGATTGTGGACAAAGTGCATTCTGCTGCGGTGGCTCGTGAGGCGGCTCGAAATGCTCGCAATTTGGCTCGCCGTAAAAATGTGTTGGAGGGTGGTGGTTTGCCTGGTAAATTGGCGGACTGTAGTAGTCGAGTTCCAGAAGAATGTGAATTGTTTATAGTGGAAGGTGACTCTGCTGGTGGCTCTGCAAAGCAAGGCCGTACTCGTGATTTTCAAGCTATTTTACCTTTGCGTGGTAAAATTTTAAATGTAGAAAAAGCACGATTAGATAGAATTTTGATCAGTGAAGAGATTCAAAACTTAGTGAGTGCCATAGGAGCAGGAGTTGGCCCCGAATTTAATGTCGAAAAAATCCGTTATCACAAAGTGATTATCATGACCGATGCGGATGTCGATGGTTCACACATTCAAACACTGCTTTTGACTTTCTTTTTTCGATATATGCGTCCTTTGGTCGAAAACGGTCATGTTTATTTGGCCCAACCTCCTTTATACAAGGTAAAGGTAGGCAAACAAGACACTTATTTGTTTTGTGACGAAGACAAAGATGCTATGATGGCCAGTTTAGAAGAAGAAAAGAAAAATGCCTATTTACAGCGTTACAAGGGTCTTGGTGAAATGAATCCAGAGCAACTCGCCGAAACCACGATGAACCAAGAGACTAGGATACTTCGTCAATGTAATGTCGAAGATTTTGTGTTGGCCGATCAAGTGTTTAGTATGTTGATGGGCGAAGAAGTGGCCCCTCGTCGTCATTTTATAGAATCCAACGCCTATAAGGTGATGAATACCCTTGATGTATAAATATGAAGGTATCCAAAAATCAATACAATGATGTTTTAGAATACGCTCGATCCCTAGTTAAAGAGGATTTAGCTCGTACCGAAGACATTATCTTAGGAATAGCTAAAAATGCACCACAAGGGATTAGCTCTCGACTAGAAAAGCTTTTTTCTAGAAAAGGGAAACGAATTCGATCGACTTTGCTTTGCCTTATAGCCCGTTCTGGAACTAAAGAAGTGGATCGAGATCGAATTGCTCATGCTTGTGCAAGCATTGAGCTTTTGCATTTAGCAAGTTTAGTCCACGACGATATTATTGACAACACTGAAATCAGAAGAGGTGTGAGAACAGCTCATCAAGAATGGGGCAATAAGATTGCTGTTCTGATAGGGGATTATGTGCTTTCTCAGGCTATGCGTTGCGTGATACACGAACAAAAAAGAGACTTGCCGGTTATCCTTTCCAATGCAGCCAATGATTTGATCGCTGGCGAAATCATGGAGCTAGATGAGTCTTCTAATATGGACTTGTCTTATGATCGTTATAATTTGATTGTGAAAAACAAAACAGCCGCTTTAGTAGAAGCCTCGGCTCGCATTGGAGCTATTTTAGCTGATTATGAGGCTGATATGGTGGAAAAATGTGCAGAAATGGGAGTGCATTTTGGACTTGCTTTTCAGATTATTGATGATTTGTTAGATTATGGTGTGGGAGCCGAAGATTTAGACAAACATAAATTCACCGATATTAATAATGGACTAATCACCCTTCCTTTAATCTTTTTCTTTAAGAATAGTAGTGAGGCTCAATCAAAGGAAATGAAATCTTTGATAGCTTCTGTAGAAGAAGAGGGCGTGCCACAAAAAATTGTCCAAAGATTAATAGAAACTTCGTGTATAGAGCAAACTAAAGAAGTGGCTCTCGACCATTTGGATCTAGCACTAAGTTTAGCAAAGGGACTTCCAGATTCTAAGTTTGCAGAGGCATTAAAAAACTTCTTTGCTTCTATGAGTTTTCGATCCAATTGATTCAAAAACCGCTTATCGTCTAGATTCCCAAAAGAACATAAAGATAATTACAGATACCACTGAAATCAACATTGCAAGCACAGAAATAATAATGATGATCCAAAAAGAGCTAGGATTCGATTCACCTAAGGTGAATGGAAAGGTGACATTCATGCCAAAAACGCTAGCTATGAAGGTAGGCCCCATGAGTGCGATAGTCACCACATTCAGGGTCTTCATTAAAGAATTCACATTGTTGTTGATCACACTTGCTCGTGCATCCATCATACTGGCAAGCACATTGACATAAATTTCGGCTTGTTGCTGACTCTGCTTGTTTTCGATCAATATATCATCCAAAAGTTCTCGCTCTGTTTCGGTGAACTTTAGAGAACGGCCTAGTTGAAGTTTAGTGAGTAAAATTCCGTTTGAATTGAGTGCACTAGTATAATAAATAAGCCCTTTGTTCAAGCTAAACATAGAAAGCAAGTGTTTGTTTTCCATAGCCGACTTGAGTTTTTCTTCGAGCTCGTTGTTGATTCTATTGATGATATTGAGATGTTCATTAAAGTGAAAAATAGAATAGTTTAATAGCTTTAAAACTAGAGTGTTCAGAGAATTAATTTTAGAAAAACGGCGTCTGTCTAAGAGAGGGAATTCAGAACTTGTTAATAACAATATCCAGTCTTCAAATATGAAAATACCAAAAGATTCTACACTGAATTGGAAGTTGTCTTCGGCAGAGTAATTTTTTGGCTTTTTAAATACGATAGCCATAAAATCATCATCATATTCAATACGAGACAGCTCATCGTTGTCAAATGCAGAGGTGATGGTGTGTTCCGGTATCTCGTATTCTTTTAATAAAACACTTCGCTGTTCCGAAGTAGGAATACTCATCATGATGATATCAGAAGAGTCTTCATCTTCGGCTAGAACAATGTGATCTGCTTCTAATTTGTAGTATTTGAGCATAGAGCACCAGCCCATTTATTAAAAAGACTTGGTTAATCCCAAGTCTTTAAGGATTAAATTTTATATGCCACCCTTGAATCGTTTGGACCACCATACAACAAACGGTGATGCAATTGCAATAGAAGAGTAGGTCCCTACAATAATACCAAACACCATTACTAAACCAAAGTCTCTAATAGAAGAACCACCTTTAAGAGCTAGGACAACACAAACAAAGAGGGTGGTTAAAGAAGTAATAACTGTTCGGCTAAAAGTTTCGTTAATGGATTTGTTTACAACACTGGCAAAGTTTCGACGACCACTGAAGGCAGTGTTTTCTCGAACTCGGTCAAAAACAATAATAGTGTCGTTCACAGAATAACCAATCATGGTGAGTAAAGAAGCGATCAAAGCACCGTCAAAAGACAAGCCTAGTAATGAAATAAAGCCTAGAGTGATGATGGTGTTGTGTAGGAGTCCGACCAGAGCTCCTACACCAAAGCCAAGCCCCATTTTACCAAAACGGAACCAGATATAAAGACATATAGCTAACCAAGCAAAGAAAAGGGATAGTATGGCGTTGAAACGAAGCTCTTTACCAATAGTGGGGCCAATGTTGTCGCTTGAGACAATGGTTGCATTTTGTTGAGCGTTTTCTAGGATTGAAGTGAGTTGGTTTTTAAAAGAACCTTCTTCTAAATTTTTGATGCTAATTTGATATGAATTAGCGGTGGTTCCACCTAAATGACGCACTTTAGCTTCAGAAAAACCCGCATTAGAAAGGATCTGACTTAAGTCGTTTTCGTGGCTTATTTCATCTTCGTATTGGACGGTATATACTTGGCCACCCAAGAAATCGATGCTCCAATCAAAACCTTTGACAGCAAAAAGAGCAAAGCTTGCTAGCACTAAAATACCAGAGAAGCTGGTGAAGAGTTTGGATTTAGAAATAATGGGGAGGTTGACTTCGTTAATGGCTCGAATGCCAGTTCCAATATTGAGACGGTTAGAGTCTTGCTTGGAGAGTTTGAAATCTATAATAGCACGAGTGACGGTAAGGGCTGTGAATAGAGAGGTGGCGATACCAATCATAAGGGTAAGACCAAAACCTTTGACCGAACCAGTTCCAATTTTATATAAGATAGCGGCAGTGAAAAAAGTGGTGAGGTTAGAGTCAAAAATAGCACTAAAAGCTTTTTCGTAACCTTTAGCGACAGCAGCTCTAGCTTTGAGACCGTTTTTAAATTCTTCTCGGATGCGTTCGTAAATAATAATGTTGGCATCTAGGGACATTCCAACGACAAGGATAAAACCAGCAATACCTGGTAGAGTCAAAGTAGCATTAAAGACGGAGAGAACAGCGGCAGTAATGACGATATTCATAGTGACTGCTATAGAGGTTACAAGACCTCCAAATCGATAATACGCCACCATAAAGACTAAGCAGAGTATTAAACCTATGATTCCAGAGCCAAAGCCAGCTTTAATGTTTTCGACACCAAGAGTGGCTCCAATGTTTCTGGATTCAATGATGTTCATAGGGGCCTTGAGTGCACCAGCACGCAAAACGACTGCCAAGCGGTTGGCTTCGGCCATGCTTTCGATGCCTGTGATTTGGGCTTCACCGTTGGGAATACGGTCACGAATGACTGGAGCACTGATCACTTGGTCGTCTAAGACAATGGCCATTTGTTTGCCGACATTGGCTGCAGTGACTGCTGAAAACTTTTTGGGACCTATGCCACCAAACTTAAGGCTTACGGCAACTTCTCCGGCATTGGTGCCGTCTCCTACACGGTGAGGTCTGGCATCGGTGATGTCTTCACCATTCATTTCGGCGCGTCTTTTCAATAGGTAGAGTCTTTTGGCGGTCACAGCAGAGTTTTGAGAAACTTTTTCAAGACCGCTGCCCCAAGCAAAAATAATGTCTCGTGGGATTAATTTTTGAACGGTTTCGTGTTCTAAAATTTGTTTTACTTTTTCGATATTATCTATAGAGATGAATCCACCATTCCCATAAGACAAGTAGTAACTAGAGAGAGGTGCTGTGTCAAACTCGGTGTTTTTTTCTGATGCTTGTTCTGTGGCGGGGGCAGCTTCAGCTGAGGCAGTTGGAGTGGTTGAGATGCCTTGTAAAAGTTCATCGTCAGAAAGCTTGACTGGAGTCTCTGGTTCAGTGCTGTCTGTGTTTGTAGGATCGTTTTGAGCAACAAGAGAGTCTGTTGCAGACTTATTTACGGAGTCGCTTGGAGTGTCACTTGTGTTTTGTCGTCCTAAATAATTATCGATTAAAGAGATGACTTGAGTGAACTTTTCGGTTTCGGCTAAAATTTTGAATTCTAATTTGGCGGTGCTACCGACTAACTCTTTGGCTGTGGAGTCATCGACTCCAGCAAGCTCTACTACAATGCGGTTGTTGCCACTGGGTGCAATTTGAGGCTCAGATAAACCGTATTGGTCCACACGATTTCTCACAATTTCTAGAGATTGTGATTGTATATCACTGATGTCGGATTCTTTTAAACCGGTTTTATCGATTTCAAGAGTGATGCTTGTCCCTCCGGCTAGATCTAAGCCAAAGTTAATAGACTTGCCTGCAAGCTTAGGGTTGTCTTTAACGAAGTTTTTCTTTTCCTCTCCAAATTTGGAGTGGATTTGAATGGAAGGCCACAATGTGTAGCAAGATAAAAGAAAGATGGCGAGAATAATCATTTCTCGCATGCCAAATGTTTTTTTGTTCATGGTTATCCCTTAGGCATTAAAGCAAAAAGTCGATTTCAAATTTAGTAATTATCTAAGCTTTTAGATAATAATATTAGAATATTTGTGTGTTTAGCTCGAATATTAATGTGTATAGGCGCTTCTGACTACCCAACATTATCAAAATTAAAGCAAGTTGTGGGTGTGTCTTTGCTTTCTTTCGTCGATTAGACTTCGAATATCGGAGTTTAATGCACTGTAATGTTGAAGATCTTCGACTAGGCAAGGTATTCGGTAAGACCAATTTTGAGGGCCAATGGTGCCAGGTATGTTGATTCGTTCGGTTTCGGGCTTTATTTTATTAAATTGTGCAGACAATCCAAGATAGTCTTGAAAAGGAATAATACAGAGCAAACTATTGGAACGAAGGGTGTTTTGGAGTAGCTTTTTGATGTGGGTTGGAGAAAGTGATTCTGGAGCAATTCCTAATTGATGTGCGTGAGACCAAAATAAATCTCGATCAAAATCGGATTCATTCCAGAGTCCTTTTAGGGTAGAGGTGTCATGTGTGCTGGTGGTGGTTACCGATAACCTTGGGTAGGCGTCCATATCGTAATACGGAGAGTATGGAAGATCCCAGTCGCGCTCCCACCTTTCGACCCGAAGAGATAAAATGTTGAGTTTGTTTAATACATAAGGAACACTGCGAGGTACAGCTCCTAGGTCTTCTGCACATACTAACATGTCGGTCTCGTTTTTTAAGACACTCAAAAGCCGAAGGGCGTTTTCTTGCCATAGATTTTCTTGAGACTCTGCATTTTTGTAGATGGCGTTTTGGATGATTTTTTGTTCATAGTCAGGCAAGGTTTTAAGGACAGCTTGTTCGTGCCAAAACCAAAAAGGATAGAGTTCGTGCTCAGATGGGTGTGGGATAAAGACTCGATTCCAATAAATTTTAAGTAAAGCATCTTTGATGTTTTGTTCAAAGTGACTGTTTAAAATAGCCCTTTCGGACTGGTACTTTTCTTTGAATATATAACGGTCTTTGTGATGGGCTAACAGTTCGAAAAATTCATTTAAAACAGCCTTCGAGGGTGTTTCGTCAAAAAAAGAAAGGATTTGTTCTGTGGAATAATTGGGGTTTTTTAAGTAATGGAGCGTTTCTTTGGGGATGCCTTGATAGACTAAGTCATCGACTTTTAAAGGAATGGATGGATTGAAGTATCCTAGAGCTCCAGTGACTTCTTTTTGAGGGATGGTCCATATTCTAAAAAAACCAAGTACATGATCGATGCGATAAGCATGGTAAAATTTACTGGCTTGGTGTAAACGATTTTTCCACCATTGATAGTCTTCGGCTGCCAGTTTGTCCCAATGATAAGTAGGAAAGCCCCAGTTTTGACCTGTATAGCTAAACATGTCTGGAGGAGCTCCTGCCCGATTTTCTAAAGAAAAAAGATGTCGATGATACCAGACATCGGCACTATCTTCGTTGATGAGAATGGGGATGTCTCCCTTGAGTTTAATGTTTAATTTAGATAAACTTTGCACGGCCGCTTTGAACTGTGCCTCGGCTTCAAATTGCATCCAGGCATGGAACAAAGCTTCTTTGAGGTTCTTTTGCCAAAGTTCTTCAATGTCTTGAGCGCTGGGATTTTGGTTAGAACTCCATGCTTGCCAACTGGATTCTTTGTTTTTGGCTTTGAGTAGGGCATAAACACAATAAGGTTTTATCCAAGGATTGGAGTCTATCCATTGAGCGATGGTGTTGTTTTCTGAAATAGATCGATGGTTTAGGTTGTAAATTTTTCTTAAAAGAGAAAGCTTCCATTGGACAATGGATTCAAAGTCTATTTGTTGGAGCTTGTCAAATTTTTGTTTGGCATTTAAGATTTCATCTTTAAATTCTTTGGACCCAGCTATGGATTGTAGATTTAAAAAAACAGGGTGTAAAGCAAAAGCACTTCTGGCACTATATGGACTGGATTCGTTACCGGTGTCGTTTACAGGAAGTATTTGAATGATATTGAAACCACAAAATTTAGACCAGGTTGCAAAAGGAATTAGATCTAAAAATTCCCCTATGCCTATGCTGTTTTTTGTCTTTAGACTAAATAAAGGGATGGCAACGCCTGTTTCAAATGAATCAAATTTTCCATATCTCATAATAAAAAGATAAATTATTATTGTAAAAAAGCATTGTATATATGTATCTTATTTGAAAGATTTGAATTAAAAGTTTCTAAATAATCCAAAAGGAGTGCTTATGAGTTATGAGTGTCGGTATTTACGAGGGACTTATTGCAATAAAAGAGCAAAAGAGTGCGATCCTGGAGAACCCGGTTGTGTGCTACGAGGTCGTTTTGTTTTTGGTTTAAAAGAGCAACTAGAGAAAAAAAGTACCCGTGCTTCTATGATTGATAAAAAAAGTTCAGATGGAATCGAAGAAAGCCCCTCAAAGCCATCCAAAACCTTTGAAACATAAAATTAGTTTTTGAATTTTAGACTAATGTCTGTATTACAAGGTTTAGGGATTGTTTTTTTTAAAAGGATTGCTTTTTGTTGGAAACTTTTTAACAGAGTTTGAAGAAGGAACCCCAAAAACTCCTTTTAATATTCGTCCAGAGTGTGGTTTTGGGGGAGAAGATAAAAGAGATTTCATTTCTTTTTTAGGTTTTTTTATGGACTCAGTGTCTTTGTTGTTGTCAAATAAAATATCTGTTTCTTTTTTTTGAAAAGAAGGTTTAGGAGTGCTCTTGTATTGTGCTTCAAATTCACTGATTTTGGGCATGGGTATTTTGGACATAGCAGTTTTATAATTTCTATGTGTCTGCTTTTCTTCGTCTTTTTTTACGATTTTTTGGAGATGTTCTCGTTCTTTTTTTTCTTTTAATTTTTGTCGTTCTTTTTTGGAAGGCCGACCAGAGGCACTAGTCCTATTTTCTCTGTTTTTGTTTAATTCTAGAATTTCTTCGTCAGAGAGTCCTCTTAATTCGGGAGGAACTTCTATGATACCGTTTTTTTTAATAGTCATAAATTTGTAAGTTTTAAGATAAATAGCATGTTTTTTGTGAAAAAAGCACAAAAAGTACGCTAAATGTAGAAAAACTTGAAAAATAATGTTGTCAAGACCTAGAAAATAATAGTGTTCTAGGTTATTTTTAGAAGAGATGCTTACATTTACTCAAGAAATACTTTATACTCTAAAAAGGGTTGCAGACGAAACCGAAGCCCGTAGTATGTCCAAAAATGTAAAAGAACAATTTGAATTTTTGGGCGTAAAGGTTATCACTCGGCGAGAACTAACATACCCTATCTTTGAAAAACATATTCCTAAAAATAGTGACGACTTGATACGCAGGGTTGAAGAGCTGTGGGGACTACCTTATAGGGAGCTTCAATATGTGGCTTGTGATTATCTGTTCCGTCACCGAGAACTCTTAATGGGAAATCATTTGGGGTTTTTAAAAAAATTAATCAAGACAAGAGCTTGGCGTGATACCGTTGATGTGATTGCGACTAGTATATTGGGGGATTTGGCGTGGCGATTGCCTGCAGTTCGTTCAAAAATTGCAGTTTGGATTCGAGACCCCAATATTTGGATTCGTCGAAGTGCTCTGATTTTTCAATTGCAATACAGAGAAAAAACAGATTGGTCGCTGCTCAGAGAGTGTTGCGTCACTTGTGCCGACGACGAAGATTTTTACATTCGAAATGGAATAGGTCGGGCTCTCTGTGAGTATGCTCGTATCAATCCTTCAGAAGTGAAACGATTTGTGCTAAGTAATGTGCTTTCGATGCAAATAGTCCAAGAAGTGTTAAAACATGTTTGATCTAATGGATGAGCATAGGTCTATTTAAGATTTTATTAAGTCATAAATTAAATAAGCAGCCATGATGAGACTGATGATGGCAATGGACTTTTCTATAAATTCATTGCCATGTTTCCTCTGGAGTGAACTTCCAAAATAACCACCAAGCCAAGCCCCTAAAGCCATGGTGAGAGCGACATCCCAAAGCACTTTACCCGAAATACAAAGAGCTATAGTGCTAATGATTAGAAAAATAGAGGTGAGTGCACTTTTTAGAGCATTGACTTGAATTAAGCTCAAACCGCTATATTTGGAAATGGCAAATATTTGTAAAAAACCAACTCCTACTTGAACAATGCTTCCATAGAGACCTATAAATAAAAAACCCACAAAACTTTTGAGACTTCTTTTTTGAGGTGGTGATGAAGGGGGCTTTCCTAAAATGTTTTTCTTTACATTAGTGGCGATAACTACAAAAAATATCACTATTGCTAAAATAGCTTGAAAAAGCTTGTCGTTCATTTGTACCAAAACGAAGACGCCAATAATAGAACCTAAAAAAGTAGGTAAAAAGAGTTGCTTAAAGACTGGAGCGTAGAGGTGCCCGTGTTTTTTAAGGTTGAGCATAGAGCTAAAGTTTCCAACCAAAAGTCCAATACGATTGGTACCGTTTGCAACTGTAGCAGGCAGGCCTAAGAAAATTAAAATAGGCAAGCTAAGGGTGCTTCCACCACCTGCTAAACTATTAATGATACTCACCAGCATGCTTAAAAAGAAAAAAATAAGATATTGCCACCATTCCATAGATTACTTCTTCAACTCGCTTTCTAAAAACACCTTGTTGTCTAGAACAGTTTCTTTTTGAGTGTAGTTAGGAAATTCTTCTAAGCATTGCTCTAAAAGCCGGATTGCATTTTGGATTTTTTGTTCTTTATTGCTCCCTTTTGACTTTTGAGAGCTTAGGAATAATTCAGATGCTTTTTTTCGATTCATGATACAAAATGTATCGGATAACCGTTCTATTTCTTGCATGGCTTCGCTTCGAAGAGGGCTAGAAAGTAGTTTGAATAGCATTTTTTTTGCTTCTAAAAACTTTTGTTTCTCGATTTGTTTTTTTGCTTCTTCTAAAGCTTTTGAGGGAGAGTGAGATTTCCAGTATAATTTATCGTTTTCTTCAATGTTTTTTGAAAATAACTCCAGTTGAAGGATTGCAGATTCAAAGTCTATAGAATCTAAAAGAAAATAGCTTCTTGATTTTAACTTGAAGACCTCTTCTTTGGCTTTTTTTATCTCACCCGTTTTTTGACTTGAACTTAATATATGTTCGAGCTCTTTTTTTGCTTTTTTAAGATTTTTTTGAAGCGTGATTTTGTTTTGCATTTGAGCCCAGTGCACCAGAGAATCACCTGGGTGCATTTGAATTAAACTATCTGTAAAAGTTTTGACTAAATCGTAACTACTCCCTACAGAAACCATATTGCTAATTTGAAGTACCAAAGGTTTAAAGTCTAAAGCGTTCTTATTTTGTGTTTGCAGTATCAATTCATATTGTTGTTGGGCTTGGTTTTGCCATTCTTCCCAAAGGGGTTTTAATACAATAAATCGTTCCAAATAATAACGAGCCGCATCTGAATCTCCGTGTAGCAAGAGAGAATCGGCGTGGCTTAAGATTCGATCTATTAAAAGAGGAAGTTCTGTATAAGGGTCTTGAATCACAGAGCTTTCTTTTTTATTGTCAGAGGAGGCAATGGAATCTATGCTTTCGGTGGAAATTTGTAGGAGTGTGTCCCGTTTTGGCTCTTCAATTTTGGGAGTTTCTTTGGCAATAGAATCTGGACCGTCTGGAAGTTCTTTTGAATGGCCATCAATCGGAGTGGGTGTCGTTTGTAGTTTTGCCTGTTGTGCTCCGCAAGAAGCCAAAAACATCATAAAGCCTATTAAAAAAATATTATACCACATAGCTTCCTTTTATTGGTTGTCAAAATCGGGTTCAATAGGCACAAACTGTGCTTTACCAGAAAAGTCAGCGGGGAGTTCCCAATCTTCTTCTGGACTTGAAGAGTGGAGGAGCTTATTGGTAGGCAGTTGGTTTTGGAGGAATAAACTCGTGTCTGTAAGGATTCGCATTTTAGAGCTCAAGGAGTCTATCCCTCTATTAGCTGCAGTATCCATATTATTTGAGTTTGTGTCGGCTTGCGTGATAAGCATATAGGGTGAGTAACCAGAAATATCAATCCAAGGGATATCTATCAATCGAACTCCACTAGAAGTGTCTATTAAGCCAGTCACAGCAGACACAGGAATACTGCCTTTTTCAGCCACAAATTGAATGGGGAGCTTTTTTTGACTTAAAAGTTTCATATCTAAAAAGTCGATTTTATCACTTTCTTTTCTTAATTGAATGACTTCTTGTGAAAACTCTGCCCACTGGGGAAGGGCTCCAGAGGCTCCTGCAATACGAGTGCGTCCAGATTGTAAAGGCTTATTATTATCGAAACCTACATAACTACCAACACTAATTACAGAATCCAGAGTAATTCCATTGGTGTTTGAATTATAAGTAGGGATAGCACCTACAAAAGCAACATTTCTGTAGCTATTGGTGGTTCCTGTTTTGCCAAGCACGGGGTACAGCAAAGAAACCTGTTTGTCTTTGGAGTATACTTTTATGTTTTGCACTTGGCTCCTAGCTGTTCCATTTTCAAAAACAGAACGCAATAGAACTCCCATTTGAGCGGTGGTGGTGTCATTTAAAATTTTTTGAGTTTCCATCTCATTTTTAAATAAAATCCTGCCATTTTTATCTCGAATCTCTTGGATCAAAGAAACATCGTTCCAATCGCCATCTAGGGCTTTAAATGTTTTACCTGTGAGCAAAGTCTGGTAAGCAACGGTGAGCTCTGCAAGAGAAATATCATTAACACCTAGAGACATGCTAGGCACTTTTTGTAGTTTTTGCTGCACACCAATTTGTTTCAAAAATCGAGCAAACTCAGCCATGGCCAAAGAACGATTAAAATCGGGCCAATGACGCAAACTTTGAATATCATAGTAATTGTCTTCTGGATCTGTAGGCTCTATAAGTGTGGTGAGTCGCTTAAAGTCGGCCAAGTTAAAGTGCTCAAAGAGTTGGATAGATTCCAGGGGTGGAAGTGTAAGATATAAATCAGGGTCTAGTTCTTTGGCAGAACGCGTTCTTAAAATTTCTTTGTATCGTAAAAAGTTGTGATTCAAGAGTTTTCGTTGATCGGCGGTGGTCGTTTTTTGTTTTAGAGCTTTTTCTACAAAACGGCCATAAAACAATTGTTTTAAATTCCTTGCTTTTTGTAAAAAACCTTCGTACTCGTAGTGTTTGACTAAACGAGCTTTTGCTTTAGAAAACTCAATTTCATTTTTGGCTTGTGCAGTCAATGTCAACCCCAAATCATCTCTAAGCCGTTCGTAATAAGCTCTATCTGATTCTTCTTCTAGTTGAAGGTAGTTGTTTTGCATGGCCACAGATTGGTATTCTTCGTCAGAAAGTTTGTCCAAAAGGTGTTCTAATAGCCAAACACTGGCAATGTTTTCGGATCGAGTGGCAGCCCATAAAATACTCACCACATCCCCTTTGTCTTTGTGGTCTGGTCTGGGGAAATAAAATTGATCTTGGTACTGAAACAAGTTAAAAGTGTTTTCTATCTCATCTAAATAGTTCCAATGGTGCTGTATGGCTAAACCAAAAAGTAAAGGTTTCCAGCTAGAACCAAACTGTCGTAAGGCATTAAAAGAACGATTGTAACCAGTATTATGAAATCCTGCTTGGTTAGCAAGGAGTTTACCATTTTGAATAGCCAAAAGGGCTCCTTGCAGTTCTGGTTCGGTTTCTATTTTACAAGGCACTCGTCCATTCACTTTAGCTGTATCTATCACGCTCACCAGCAGGATGGCCCCTCTAGCCAAATGGGCGGCTAAAATCTTATTGGGATCTCCTTGCACAGATTTTCCAAACTGAGCCAGAGCTTTAGAATCCACAAAACCTTTTAATTGACCAAAAGAAAGTGTGATTTCATTGATTTTCCCAAGGGTATCATAGGCTACAGAATCAATAGAACCGTATAGATAATCTCCCTTTCTAGCTTTTGTGGCTCGATTAGGAAATTCAGCTTTGGGCAAAGTAAATCCACCTAGCCGGACTTGTAAGTTAGAGATGTTATTTTGCATGGCTCTGGAGGCTGCATCTTGGTAGTCTGCATCTAGCGTCGTGATGATTTGCAATTGAGCTTTTTTCCAATCTTCAATTTGATACTTTTCAAAAATATCGTGATAAAATTCTGAATTTAGTTGTTCTTCTATCATAGCCAAAGTGGTAGAAAGGCTAAACCTAAAGTCACCATGTTTAAATTGCAATGGAGTGGCTAGAGCAGAGTCTCTGGACTTGGCAGAGATATATTTTTCAGAAACCATTCTATCTAAAACATATTTTAACCTAGCCTCTCCTCTTTGAATAGCAGCTTCTTTGGCTTCTAAAGTTTTTTGAATAAAAGGATCGTAGTTGAATGGTCCTTTTACAGAACCGGCAATAAAAGCACATTCAGCCAGAGACAAGTCCCTTGCATTTTTATCAAAGAAATACTGTGCAGCAATAGCCACTCCCTTTCCAGTACCAGAAACATGGAACTGATTGAGATAAAACTCTAAAATATCTTCTTTATTAAAGTGTTTTTCCATCCTGAGGGCGTTGATAAGCTCCTTCCATTTTTCTTTAACCGAGGTTTCTTCTCTCCCAAAAATGTTTTTCACTGTTTGTTGAGTTAAAGTAGAGCCCCCTTGCCTTAGCTTTCGAAGACGAATATTGTGAAGCATGGCTCTAGAAAAGCCTCTAAAATCAAAACCATTGTGTTTCCAAAATCGAGCGTCTTCTGCTGCGACCAGTGCATTGACAATGTCTTCTGGAATTTCACCGTAGGGCACATAAACACGGTGATTGATATCAAAAAAAGCCCCTAAATGAGTTTGGGCATCGTTATAAAAAACTCTAGTTTCTCCAGATAGGGTTTTAATAATAGTATTTCTATTGAATAGAAAATCAGGGTCTTTGAGGGGCAATATTTTAAATACTACAATATATGCAGGGATCAAACATAAGAGTCCAATTAAAAAAAATGCCAATAACAAAAAGAATAATTTTTTAAAAAAACGCATTAAAAATTCCAGCATCCATGAGTTCAGCACATCAATTTAAAAATTTAAGAGGATATTTTATAATATTCACACAAAAAAGGCTAAGTTATTCGGTATTTTACTCTTTTTTTTATAATTCGCTTGAAATATAGAGCTTTTTTATTTAAAATTGAGGTACAAAGGGGAAGGTGGCCGAGCTGGCCGAAGGCGCGTCCCTGCTAAGGACGTATAGGACTTAATCCTATCGCGAGTTCGAATCTCGCCCTTCCCGCTTCAAAACTCACACTATCCAGTGTGAGTTTTTGTTTTATAGGGCTGTGTTTTGCCAATTTAAATGCTAATTTACAGACTTATGATTGATTCTTTCGATGATTTTCTTTTACACCCTACTTTGTCTCGAGCCATCAAAGCAGCGTCTTACCAAAAGCCAACCCCCATTCAATCCAAGGCAATCCCACCACTCTTAGAAAAAAAAGACTTGCTGGGAATCGCTCAAACTGGAACAGGGAAAACCGCAGCTTTTGCCCTTCCCATTTTAAATTTATTGCTAAAAGAACCACCTCGCAGAAAAGCCAAATGCACCAGAGTATTGGTATTGCTCCCCACTCGAGAACTCGCCATTCAGGTCGCAGAATCTTTTGAAAAATACGCACATTTTAGTGCTATTTCTGTGGCATGTGTTTTTGGAGGAGTGAGCGATATACCCCAAAAAAAAGCTCTTTTAAGGGGAGTGGATGTATTGGTCGCCACACCTGGCCGCTTATTGGATTTACTCTCTCAAAAAGCCGTCTCTTTTAAACTTTTAGAAACCTTTGTCTTAGACGAAGCCGATAGAATGCTCGACATGGGTTTTATTCAAGACATCAAAAAAATCATCCATTGGCTTCCGCCTGCGCGGCAAAACCTGTTTTTTTCGGCAACCATGCCTCCAACCATTGCTTCTCTAGCCAAAAGCATCTTGAACCAAGACCCCATTCGCATAGAAGTAGTCCCTCAAAGTACGCCAGTAGAGCGTATTGAACAATTGGTTTATAAAATCGATCGCAAAAGAAAAGCTGCTTTACTCAAAGCCTTACTTTTAGAACACCCCGAAATGAACAAAGTTTTGGTATTCAGTCGCACCAAACACGGGGCCAATAAAATAGTGACTCAACTAGAAAAAGCGAAAATCACCTGTGCCGCCATCCATGGAAACAAAAGTCAAACGCGTCGTCAAGAAGCCTTAGGAAATTTTAAAACCGAACAAATCCGCGTCTTAGTCGCCACAGACATAGCCGCTCGAGGCATTGATATAGAATCTGTTTCTCATGTCTTTAACTATGATTTACCCGAAGTCCCAGAAACCTATGTGCATCGCATTGGCCGCACCGCTCGTGCAGGCAAATCTGGCTTTGCCATTTCTTTTTGCAGTCCAGAACAAGAATCCGAATTAAAAGGCATCGAAAAAGCCACCCAACAAAAAATACCTATAGGTGATTTCTCTTTATTATTAAAATCAGAAGCGCCTTTAGAAAAAGAAAAAACTCCACGAGTGGCACCAAAACCAAAAACGCAGAGAAAAGCAAGCAAAAAAACAAAGTTAAAAGTCAAAAACAAAGAAAATTTTGAGGAAAACTCTAAAACAGACTTGAAGCAAACTCGTCCATCCAGAAATCGCCCTGGAAGCCGTGCTCGAAAGCGAATGCGCGCCGAACAAAATCAAAAAACATAGAATATTTAGTCTCTAAACTTGCCCATAAAACTCAATATCATTGACACTAAGAGTTTATTTGCTATTTTGAGAGAGTCTTTTAAAATGAATTAAAAGACCTTATACAATTAAAATCTTATGCCATGAAAAGCTGGTTATAAACCAAGATAATCTTGTGTAAATCAAGAACGGTCTCGCCGCTGTATGGGAGTACGAACCTAGTAAGAGGAATTTTTCCGGAAAACCAATGCCATTGAGGCGTGAAGGAACTAGAAGTAGATAGATCCCCGAGTCAGAAGAACTGTAAGATTTTAAAGAGGTACCGGTGCGAACGACATCACTCCTTTTGGCCTTATTACTAGGGTCTTTTTTCGTTGTCTATAGCAATGAAATCCAAGACCTTGGAGAAAGTGAAGTCTTTTTGACTAACGAGGATTCTTCTTTTGCTCCTCAAGTTGTTATTTTTAAAGACGCTTGGGAAGGCAAAGCCATTTCTCTAGGTGAAGTTTTATCTAGTCATGGCAGCATTCAAAGTGATCGACAAGGGGGCTTGGGCTCTTTTGAACGCATTTCTATTCGAGGGGCTAGTGCAAACGGTATCAAAGTTTTTATAGATGGAATAGAGCTCGTCGATCCAGGAGGAGGTGCTGTTAATTTAGGCTCCATAGACTTGGCTTTAATCGAAAAAATAGAAGTCTATAAAGGATATGTCCCTGCATTTTTAGGAGGAAATGGGATAGGGGGTGCCATTCATTTGATTTCAAAAAAACGGGTCAATACAGGCGGAGATTTACAGCTTTTTTATGGATCTCATCGCTATCAAGGGGCTAGCTTTTCTTTGTTTTATCCCTTATCACCGTTTATCAGAGCATCGAGCAGTGTCTCGTATCGGTATTGCGATAATGACTATGAGTTTTTAAATAGAAATGGGACAGAATATAACACAGAAGATGATTTTTTGGAAAAGAGAAAAAATGCATGGTATCGGAGTTTTTCTGGAACTCACTCTTTGTACAAAACCCACTCTAATTCTTTGTTTTCTACGATTACATTGAGACACGAATCCGAAAAAGGAGGCAATCCTGGCAAAGAATCCAATCAAACAGAAGTGGCTGGTTTTGATCGAGATTTTGGGTTTTTGTATTATGCTTTAGAAGGAGATTGGCGTCAAAATTACACTTTTCAAGTGAGTTTATCGGGTCAAATAGAAAAATCGATGGCTCATTTTTATTATCCATTAGATAAAATAGGCTTTCCGCACCCTCATTTTATGCAATACGGTGCCATCCACTATTTTTTAGAACCAAAAATAAACTTAGAGAGACTCCAGTCAAAGTCTAGTTCATGGAAAGCCGGCGTGCACATATCAAGCCGTATAGAGGAACTGCAAAAAAGAGACAATAATCAAATACTTTCTGCATATGATTGGAGGCTGAATCGATCCACACTCTCTTTTGTCCCTTATTATTCTATTCAAGCAAGTTCTTTTTTGAATATTCAAACCGAGGCTTCACTCCAAGCTTTTAAAAATAAAAATACCGGTGGCGTCTCGTATTTACCCATTCAAAACGATACCATCGATGCTTCCTCTTCTTTTTACCTTTTGCACTCCGAAAGGCTCGCGTTACATTTAGGCGAGCCCAAGCACCTTTTGCAGGGTCTTGTCTCTTTGGGGCATTATTTCCGAGAACCACAACTCATGCAGCTGTATGGAGTGTATCGAAACACCCTTCCTAATCATCATTTAAAAGCAGAAACTGGAATCACTGCAGAATTAGGTTTTGACTTCAAAAGCCCTTCTCAAAAATCCAAAGTTTCGCTACAATATTTTGAAACACATCAAAAAAATGGAGTGTATTGGCTTAGCAATCACTCTTTTTCCAAAGCTTACAATTTGAATCGAAGTCGAGTTCGAGGGGTGGAGGCCAGCTTGCAAAGTCAAGTTTTTTCATTTTTACACACTCGCTTGCAAAGTACTTTTCAAAATGCTTTAGACCAGTCTTCTCAGCCTATTTATCAAAACAAAAGACTACCAGATCAAGCTTTTAGGAGTCATTTTGCAGAATTTACGGTGTCTTTTCCTTATCAAATAGAGTGGGCCTTTCAAATGGAGTTTAGGGGACACTTTTTTAAGGATAGAGCCAATTTGCAAAAAATACCTGCTCAAGCAATTTATCATAGTCACTGGTCTCTAGGGCTTTTTAATAAAAGCAAACTTTATTTTTCTATTCAAAACTTAGGCGATTCAGATTATCAAAATATTTATTCAGCCTTCCCGTTACCGGGTAGGACTTACTCTCTTAGTTTTGTTCATCCTATCTCATTCTCACAAAACCCTATCCCATAAAGGAATATCATGACAAATTCACACACTCAAAAACACTCGTATTTCCACTGGAGTAGCCTTCGAAAAAAAGTCCTTTTGTGGAGTGCTTTATCGGCTTTACTTTTGCTCCACGCTTGTTCCTCTGAAACTCCTTCTAAGCCAGGCGCTTCTGAAACTTCAAAACACTTAGGATTAATTTTTACCAGCGATTATGTCAACGGAGAATTGCGTTTATTAGACATCGAAAAAAGAAAGCTTCTAGAAACATCGCTTAGTTTTCATTCGGATTCAAAAATCATTGTGCAAGAAGATCAGGTTTTTATATTAGAGCGTTTTGGTGCCGATAATATTGTAGAATTAGATGCAAAAAAAATGAAAAACTTAAAAATATCTGTGCTGTATCAAAGTGCTTTAGAAGAGGGGGCTAACCCTAGTTCCATAGTGTCGATAAGCCCGACCGAAGCTTGGCTAGGTTTAGAGGGACTGCCCAAACTCTTAAAAATAAACCCTAAAGAAAAAGCAAAAGTGATAAAAGAAGTGGATTTAAGTGCGTTTATAGTGGGGGATAATTTAAGCCCTAATTTGGTCGACCTAGCACTTCAAGGAGACACTTTATGGGCTCTTTTACAACGCTTGGACTCTTATGTGCCTGTTTTAAATGGATTAGTGGTGATGCTAGATGCCGTAGATGGGCGTGTTTTAGACACTATTGCGCTTCAAGGTAAAAATCCAACGCAAATGTATATCGAAAATGGATCCTTATGGGTATCTTCTTTGGGGGCATTCAATCAAAAATATGGAAGTGATGCAGATTCCACTCGCGGTGTCGAAAAAATAGAAGTGAAAACTAAAAAATCGAGTTTTGTATGGACCGGCAAAGAACTAGGTGGAGGAGTTTCTAGCTTTACTATGGACACTAAAGCTCAAAAAATCTATGCAAGTATCACAGAAGAAGATGGCAACACTAAAGTGATGGAGTTGAGTCTAAAAGAAGAAAAATTAAAGCACCATAATACAGTTCGAGACGCTAGCGGTTTTGTGTTTTGGTATGAGCATAGCCAGTCTCTTTATATCGGAGACCGATCTTACGATCGAGCCGGACTTTTGATTTATAATAAGTCGGCGGGCTATGTGAGGGCAGAAGCAAAAGATATGCTTCCACCTTCTAGCATGGCTGTGATAGAGTTTTAGTATCGATAGTGGTCGGCTTTATAAGGGCCTTCCACTGGAACTCCAATATAGTCGGCTTGCTCTTGACTCAAAGTTGTCAGTTGAACTCCCAACTTTTCTAGATGCAAGCGGGCTACTTTTTCATCTAATATTTTTGGCAGGGTATAAACTTGGCCAGGAGAGTATTTTGTGAGAGAAAGTGTTTCTTTATTTTGAGCATTCAGCCAAAGATCGATTTGAGCAATGGTTTGATTGGTGAAACTAGCACTCATCACAAAACTGGGGTGTCCGGTGGCACATCCAAGATTGAGTAAACGACCTTCTGCCAAAATTAAAACGCTATGACCGTCTGGAAAAGTCCATTCATCGTATTGGGGTTTGATTTCGGTCCGTTTAATTCCGGGGAATTTTTTGAGTCCTGCCATATCAATTTCATTGTCAAAATGTCCAATGTTCCCAACAATAGCACGGTGCTTCATTTTCGACATATGCTCGGCACTAATAATTTTATAATTGCCCGTTGTGGTGATAAAAATATCGGCAAAAGGCAGTACTTCTTCCAAAGTTTTCACTTCATAGCCTTCCATGGCGGCTTGCAATGCACAAATTGGGTCGATTTCGGTGACAATCACCCTAGCCCCTTGTCCACGCAAAGATTGAGCCGAGCCTTTCCCTACATCTCCATAGCCACAAATGACCGCCACTTTACCAGCGATCATCACATCACTGGCCCTATTGATTCCATCGATCAAAGAGTGTCTGCAACCATATAAATTATCAAATTTAGATTTTGTCACAGAATCGTTCACATTAATAGCTGCAAAAGGCAAGCGAGCACTTCTCGCCATTTCATAAAGTCGATGCACTCCTGTGGTAGTCTCTTCTGAAACTCCAACAATGGCTTTTGCTGTTTCAGTCCATCGAGTCGGATTTTGCTTGTAAATTTTCTCGCACAAATTTAAAAACACACCCCACTCCTCAGAATCTACATCGGGATTAAATGGAGGAATTTGTCTTGCTTTTTCGAACTCTGCTCCACGCACCACCAGCATAGTGGCATCTCCACCGTCGTCCAAAATCAAATTAGCCGTCCCACCGTCTGGCCACGCCAAAGCCCTTGCAGTACAATCCCAATACTCTTCAAGAGTTTCTCCTTTCCAGGCAAAAACAGGAGAACCTTTTGGATTTTCAACAGAACCCTCTTTACCCACCACTACAGCCGCCGCCGCATGATCTTGCGTGCTAAAAATATTACAAGAAACCCAGCGAACATCGGCCCCTAGCTCTGTCAAAGTCTCAATCAACACAGCCGTTTGAATGGTCATATGCAAAGAACCCATAATTCGAGCCCCTTGCAAAGGTTTTTCTTTGGCAAATTCAGCCCTAAGAGCCATTAAACCGGGCATTTCGGTCTCGGCCAAGTCAATTTCTTTCCTACCCCAGTCAGCCAGACTCAAATCTTTTACTTTATAATCCATGCGATTGAACTCCTAAATCAAAAAATCTAAAACAATATATGCGTAAATATAAAAACTTGCATAAAGACTTTAAAGCGTATAATTCAAAAAAACACTCCTTTCATTTTATGGGTAGTTAGAAGCGCCTATCCTTTTGGCTTCTATACTAAAACTCATAAAAGGGCAAAGTATCTGTTCAAGATTCAAAGTGATTCAATCATTTAGATAAGCCAGTCACAAAAGCTTATTAAAAATGATATATTTTACTTATATTTACACAAAATACAAAAATAAATATATAAATTATCTAGTGGGTGTTTTAAATAATATTTAAAGCGTGTTTTATGCCATGACTAAAGTTTATGTTCAGCAAAGGCAAAAGCATGAGAAACATTTGTCACAAGCATGGCTTGCATAGGGTTGTGTGGCTTGCTTTGGGATAGTATTAAAGGATTTTTATGAAAATAAAAATATGGTTATTTTTGAGCCTCATCATAGCTTTAGTAGCATGTACAGGCAAATCAGGGGTAGATGGAGTCGACGGCAAAAGTGCAAAAGAAGTCGATACAGATAGTTTGGCTCTTTACATTCGAAATAATATCATGGAAGAGTTGTGGGATTCTATCCAATCCGAAGCTGTTTTAGATTCGGTTTACGATACTATCTTTAGCAGTTCTTTTCACAAAATTTGGATGGATTCTACGAAACAAGCCTTGGTAGATAGTTTACTAGACAACGCTTATGATTCACTCTATAATGCGCTATACGAAACCGTTTACGACGACATTTATAAAAAAAGTCTCAACAAATTATTTCAAAGCTATATTTATAGAAAAAAAGAGGCTTTTAATGGGGCTTTTGCCAATCATTATCCTATCATGTATAAGGATGATTCTAACGCTGTGCTCGAAGTCAGAGTCAAAAATACAGACACTCAATGGCACTATATTACTGTAAAAACTTGGATTCCAGAATACAGTGATACGGGCAATGTGACCTTGGTGCTCAATCCAGGGAAAACGGAATCTTTTGGGCCTGAAATTAATTTTATCCCAGAAAAACTCCTTAAAATTACAGCCAGCACTCCTGTGCAAGTTCAAGTCAGAGCCTATGTATTAGAAAACAACCTAGAAATACTGATTTTTTCTGAATCCTATCTAGCCAATATTGAACCCATGCAATTGATGGGCCCAGAGTATTTAGGGGTAGATTTAACCCTGTGGCAAAATGTATGGGTCACACCCAATATGGACTCCATAAGTTCCATTCATAGCGAGATGTCCAAAATAATGCCTAGTTATGGAGGTTATCAATTATTTGGCTATGATAGCATGGAAGAAAGCATCAACAAACAAGTACAAACCGTTTACGAAGTTTTACGAGACAAAGGCATTCAATATGTGAGCAATACAACAGTAGGCTCTTCAGGTCAAAAAATAAAATACCCAATAGAAGTGTTGCGAACAAAGCAAGCGAATTGTATCGAAGGAGCTCTTTTGTTTGCCAGTATTTTAGAATCCATAGGGATAGATGTGGCTATAGTGGATGTCCCAGGCCACGCTTTTATAGCATGGAAAACCGAAAAAGAGTCTTCTAAATTAAACTTTTTAGAAACCACTTTAGCGTGGAACGAAACCCCTGTCTCTTTTGAAGATGCTGTTTCTTCTGCAGTAGAAAGCTATGAAAAAGAAGTCGAACTTGGAAATTTCGATTCTGAAAAATCGCGTATTGTGTATGTGAGTGAAGCTAGAAAAGAAGGGATCACTCCAAACGCTATCCCTTAACGCATAAAAAATAAGTTCTCCTCCATTCTGTGTTTTTGAAAGCTCATAGAAGTGATTAAAAACACAGCATATCATATATGCATTTCAAGATTACAGCGTTAGAAACCCGCGTTTCTCAGTAATCTTTTGCTGCCGACAAAAAAGACCATCACTGTACAGTATAACTGTGATATTAGTTGTCATTTTGAAAAGCTCCGTGCCACCAGATAACAAAATTTTTAGCCTGTTTACGAGCTTTGCTTGTGGCAAGTCCATGCGAAATGTGCTACACTGAGCCTGTCGAAGTGCGTGCCAGAAATATGGTGCTAATTATTAAATACTAAAAACTTTTTACTTCCGACTTCAAACTTCATCTTTACATCTCGTATGGATTGCCGCGTTGTACTCACAATGACGAGTAGGTGAATT
Source organism: Fibrobacter sp. (assembly GCA_012523035.1). Taxonomy (GTDB): domain Bacteria; phylum Fibrobacterota; class Fibrobacteria; order Fibrobacterales; family Fibrobacteraceae; genus JAAYJH01. The sequence goes on along the minus strand of JAAYJH010000041.1, from coordinate 37,863 downwards.
GCTATAACAGTGAAGTGAGTGTTTGAAAATTGGGGAGTGTTCTTCGAAAATTGAAACAAATGCTTTGCTTGAAATGTATGATAAAAATGCTCCTGAAAGGTGAAAACATGCAAAATTTAATCGAAATGCGTGTCAAAAAATGATAAATCAAAAGCCAAACTATTGAGCACTCTCACTGTTATTTACAAAAGCTCCGTGCCACCAGATAGCAAAATTTTTAGCCTGTTTACGAGCTTTGCTCGTGGCAAGTCCATGCAAAATGTGCTACACTGAGCCTGTCGAAGTGCGTGCCCGTAAAAGATACTTATCTCTAAATATCAATAATTTTTCACTTTCATCATTAAAAACCAGGCGTTTGTGAGACTTCATAAATAAAGGGAGGCAATGAAATATCTCGACTGTTTTTATAAGATTGAGCTGGATGTTTTGCTTTAAAGGAATTTTTATTGCTAAAAAAGTCTAGCTTCAATAAAAAAAAGCGGCTATAAAAGCCGCTTAAACAAGGAGAAAAGTTTATTTTTTGGTGCTGGCGTATTTACTGACTAATTCTGCTGGGCAAGCAACTTCTTGGTAAGTAAACTTAGGGTTGTTAGCGGCTTCTAGCCAATTGGCATGCCACAAACATCCATCTAAGCCTTGCTTGAGCTTGGAATCAGAAAATAAAGAACGGCATTTTTGCTCTAAACAACTTTTGTATTGTTCTTTACTTGCATTATAGCCTAGACTGTTTTCACAATCCGTGAGTAAACCACCATATTGTGCACCCATTTTATCGTTGCTCACCCCCCATTGGCGACTGCAGCCATCAAATAGACCTACTCCGCCTCCTGGGATCATTATATCGAATTGACCACTTTGTACATCACCACCAATATTAGAGACCATGACTACCATTTGCTTGCCTTTAATGGCTCTATGGTTAGCATTGGTGCCGTGTTGTCCTGTACCGTCAAAGGTGAGTAAAAAACACTTGCCGCATTGTCCACCTAGCTCAGCTGGCACTGCTGCAAAACCATAAGAAATTTTATCGCAAACAGCATATGGAGCGTGACTTAAGCAAACGAAAGAGTTTCCTCCTTCACAACCACTTTGACCGTCTAGGCCAATTTCATTATGATTTTGGTCACAAGTTTTACAGGGATTGCTAGTGTTGCCAGTCCAAGCGCAGTGGGGTTTACAGCAGTCCCAATAGCGAGAAGCCCAACCTTGTTGTGAACTTCCAGTAGGATTCAAAGTAGGGCATGATCCAGTATTATTTCCATCACCGTTGTTGGGAGGAGTTGCAGAAGAACTGCTACGAACTACAGGAGGAGTTGTAGAAGAACTGCTACGAACTACAGGAGGAGTTGTAGAAGAGCTACTATGAACTACAGGAGGAGTTGTAGAAGAGCTACTATGAACTACAGGAGGTACGATGGAAGAGCTGCTGTGAATTATAGGAAGGTTTGGGTCCACTGGAAAATTTGGATCAATAGTTGTAGGTGGTTGGAGCATTTCTCCATAAACAGAATAAATAGCCCCATTATTTAAAATGATATTGCCTTCAGCATCCATCTTCCCGACCATTTCACCGTTTTGAAATACCTGTAAATTTTCATCGATTATAAATCCAGCTGGGTTATAAGCATTGAGGTGTTTTTTATCAATGTTCTCTATTAATAGAATCCCGTCTACGCTAAAGATAGATCCATTTTCATAATAGCCGAGTAGCTCTCCATCAGGACTATGTACAGCACCGTTTGGGTAAATTAAGAAGCCATCGGGATGAAGTACAGGGTATATTTCTTGTGCTAAACTATTGTTTGCTTTTATTGCTTCTTCGTCCAGAGAATCACAAGCCCAAAAACCAAATAATAAAAATACTGCTGTAGTTAGACTAAATAAATAAAACTTCATAATATATTCCTTATCCAAAAACCAAAGGCATTCACCTTTGCTTTTCACTAAAACAAAAAAGGAAACTTTATAAAATTAAACCTTATTTGTTTTTTTAATGTAACACTACTTTAATATAAATAGTAATTGTCTAAATGTATTGTAAATTTTTATTTCTGTGATATAAGTGTTCTATTTTTGTTCTCAAATAAAGAGGTGAAACACTAATATTAAAGTGTTTTTAATGATTTAATTTGAGTTTCCCCACTTTCGATGCTTTGTCGAATGAGAGTGCTGATGGTCATGGGGCCCACTCCTCCTGGAACAGGGGTATAGGCACTTGCAATGGAGCTAAGCTTTGTGTTTTCTATATCTCCAATCCCTCCAGGATGATAGCCTGCATCTATCACCACTGCTCCTGTTTTGATCCATTTGCTTTTTATAAAATGTGGAATTCCTACCGCTCCTACTAATATGTCTGCTTCGGCAATGAATTTCTCTAAATGGAGTGTTTTACTGTGACAAATAGTGACGGTGCAATTTTTTTGGAGTAACATTAAAGCCATGGGTTTGCCAAGTATAGCACTGCGACCCACCACTACTGCGTGTTTTCCTTCTAATGGAATTTTATAATGCTCTAAAAGAGAAATGATTCCAGCAGGAGTCGCAGATCCATAAGCTGCCTCGCCCATGGCCATGCGTCCAAAACCTAGACAAGTCACTCCATCGACATCTTTATTTATATCTATGGCCTCAAAAGCCATCCTTTCATTAATGTGACTAGGGACTGGATGCTGGAGTAATATCCCGTGTACCAGAGGATCTTGGTTGAGTTCATGAATTTTTTGAAGGAGTTCCTCTGTAGTGGTGTTGTGAGGCAATTCTACACGAACGCTAGCCATTCCTACTCTTTGGCAGGCTAAAGCTTTCATTTTCACATAAGTGGCGCTAGAAGGGTCATCTCCTACCAAAATAGTAGCTAGTTTGGGTACATGTTTAAAAGATTCTGCCAAAAAAGAAACTCTTTCTTTTAATATAGACTCCATTTCTTTTGCTAAACTTTTACCATCTAAGGGAAGGGCACTCATAAATACTCCTAAAAGGCATCTTTAAAACTTTAAAAACAACGCCTCCAACTTCTTGGATTCGAAAGATAAAGATAAAATTTTATTTTTAAGATTGGATAACAGTGTTTGATTTTGTTTTAGTAAAATCTATGGCTTCAAAAAAAATAAAAATGAAAAAATCCATGGATAAGAAAGAACGCCCGGAATCCACCCTGTTTTGGAAGGCCTATAGAGAGCATCTTGGAGCGGAAGCTGCTCATCGAAATTTTCTTCTTGTATTAAATTATTTAAATAAGCTGCGAGATAATCCTTGTTTATTTGAAAGGATGCCTTTTTATCTTTTATAGAATGAATAACTTTTTTTAATGAAGTGTCCACACGATATCCTTGAAAGCATATTTAAATGATAAGTAAAAATTCAATATTTATAATTATAGTAATAAACCTGTGATTTGTAAACATAAATTTACTCTTCTGATGGTTTATTTGAATTATCACGCTTGTTTGGTTTTAAATTTTATGTTTTTATACTTTAAATCTTTTTAAAATACTAGATTATGAGAAAGAAATTTTTGGCATTAGATGTGCTTATGTTTTTTTTGGAGTGTTGTATTCCATTTTTAAAGAGGAATTTATGAAACATATTATTTCATTGTTTGTTTTTGGCGTGTTTTTGGTTCTGACTGCTTGCAGCAGTTCGCCAAAACCAGCGGTAGAGGCTGAACCAGTAGCTGTAGAATTTACAAAAGATTCGTTGATCACTATGGTTCAAAAATACAGTTATGCTCTTGGTGCAGATGTGGGGCAAACACTAAAAAATATTGGCGTCGAAATGGACATGGAGGCTTTTAATTTAGCTGTTAGCCATGAGATGGAAGCTAAACCTCTTTTAATGACTGATGAAGAGATAGAAGCTGCTTTAGAGTCTCTTTTGATCCAGGTTCAAGAAATGCGAGAGACAAAAGCCAAAGAAGAGGCCCAACAAGCCAAAGAAGCACAAGCAAACTTTTTAGAGAAAAACAAATTAGACTCTACTGTAAAGGTCACTGAAAGCGGCCTTCAATATAAAATATTAAAAAATGGTGAAGGCAATAGTCCAAAAAGAACTGATATAGTGAAAGTTCATTATGTTGGAACTTTATTAGACGGGACAGAGTTTGACAGTTCTATTAAAAGAGGGGAAGCTCTTAGCTTTGAAGTGGCCAATGTCATAGAAGGTTGGCAAGAATTGATGACTTATATGTCACCAGGGATGAAGGTGAAGGCATGGATCCCTAGTGATATCGCATATGGAGAAGCAGGAGCAGAACCTATTATTCCTGGCAACTCTCTTTTGATTTTTGAGGTAGAGCTTTTAGAGGTGATTCCTTCAGTAGTGCCAGAATTAGAAGCTTCTGTGCCAGATTCTGTTGAAGAAAAATCAGAAGGGGAAGCTCCAAAAGCTGATGCAAAAGCAGAAAAAGCCGCTCCAAAGGCCGATGCTAAAGCAGAAAAAGCCGCTCCAAAGGCTGATGCAAAAGCAGAAAAAGCCGCTCCAAAAGCTGATGCTAAAGCAGAGAAAGCCGCTCCAAAAGCTGATGCAAAAGTAGAGAAAGCTGCTCCAAAGGCTGATGCAAAAGCAGAAAAAGCCGCTCCAAAGGCCGATGCTAAAGCAGAGAAAGCCGCTCCAAAGGCCGATGCAAAAGCAGAAAAAGCCGCTCCAAAAGCTGATGCAAAAGCAGAGAAAGCCGCTCCAAAAGCTGATGCTAAAGCAGAAGAAAAAAAATAACAGTGAGATTTTAAAGGCTGCTCAGGCAGTCTTTTTTTTTGAAAACTTCATTTTGAGCCTATCCAACGGAGTATAGGCGCTTCTGATTACCCTAATCCTTTCTTTTATTTTATTTTCATCTTGTTTTTTTTATAGCTTTCTTATATTTGGAGTATGTCTATGGTTCCAGATTTTAAAGAACAAAAATTAGAAGTCGCTGGTTTTATACGCGAGGTCTTTAGTTATATTTCGCGGTTCAAAGGCCAGCTATTTATTTTAAAAGTAGAAGATAGCCTAATGGAGCACCCTTTGTTTCCAGTGCTCATCAAGGATATTTCTTATTTGCACAAAGCTGGGATTAAAATCATTATCGTTCCTGGAACTCGGCATAGTATCGATGCTCAACTAGAAGCATGGAATATTAAATATGAGTTTTATAATGGAGTGAGATTGACTAGTGAGCAAGCTCTTCCGTTGATAGAGCAAGCATCTCTTGGAGTTTCACAAAGGATTATGAGCCATTTGACTGCGGCTGGTTGCCATGGTATTCAAGGCAATTGGGTTTCTGCTCGAAGCCTAGGGATTGTGAATGGTGTTGATTATATGCGTACGGGGCGTATAGAAAAAATCCAAAGAGATATTATAGAACGGCTTTTAAATGAAAATTTTATTCCAATTTTTTCTCCTATAGGATGGAATAAATTAGGTTTTGCTTATAATGTATCGAGTACAGAGCTTGCAACAGAACTTTGTAAGTATCTGCAAGTGGCTAAATTGTTTTTTATTGGAGCAGAAAATGGTATTTCGGCGACTTCATTAAAATTTGGCCCATTAACGCAATATTTAGAGCTTACCGATCGAGGGGCTATTTCGGCTTTAGATGTGGAACAAGCTCGAGAAATTTTAGATGAAAATAAAGACAGCTTAAATTTTGCTCAAAAAGATTATTTGAATAATGCGATTATGGCTTGCAAGGCAGGAGCTTCTCGCGTGCATTTGATTAGTGGTGAAATTCAAGGGAGTGTGCTTCAAGAAGTTTTTTCGAGTCGTGGTGATGGAACCATGGTGTATTCAACGCAATATTTTTCTATCCGCCCTGCGGTTGTGGATGATATTGCAGATATTTTGCGTATCATGCAAGATTATATAGAAAAACAATTTTTGGTGCCCAGAAGTCAAGAAGATATCCTCAAGAATTTAAAAGATTATGTGGTTTATGTGATTGATAATGCTATTTTGGGTTGTGGGGCTTTGCACCCCTACGAAGATACTCACGCAGAAATTGCAGGAGTGGCGGTGGCAGCCAACTATCGAAAATCAGGCGTAGGAGATGCTATAGTCAGATACCTGTTGTCTGCAGCAAAAATAAGATCCTATAAAACAATATTTTTATTAACGACTCAAGCTTTAGATTGGTTTTATCAGTTTGGATTCGAAGATGGAGAAGTCTCGGATTTGCCTTTGAGTAAAAGAAAGGCGTATAACATAGATCGTAAGTCGAGAGTTTTAATTTATCCATTGGAGAAGTTGTAGTGGATCTAAAAAAAATGGAAGAGGGTTTTCGCTTAATTTTAGAAGGGATGGGCGAAGATGTGAATCGTGAAGGTTTGGTGGATACTCCTAAAAGGGTGGCCAAAATGTATGCGGAACTGATGAGCGGCCTTTCTGGAGATTTAAAAGAATCGGATCTGTTAAAAACACAATTCCACGAAAAATACGATGAAATGGTGTATTTAAAAAACATTGAGTTTGCAAGTATGTGTGAGCATCATTTTTTGCCTTTCACAGGACGAGCTCATGTGGCCTATATTCCGGGAGACTCTATTGTAGGCCTTTCTAAATTAGCCCGAGTTGTCGAGTTTTATGCCCGATTCCCACAGGTTCAAGAGCGAATGACCTATCAAATTGCTTCTTTGATTCAAAAGACACTAAATCCTAAAGGGGTTGCCGTTGTTTTAGAAGCAAGTCATACTTGCATGACTATTCGAGGCATTAAAAAAGCGGGTGCTATGATGGTGACCACCAAGCTACTAGGGCGTTTTAAAACAGACGAAAAAACGAGAGCAGAGTTTATGGCGACTGTGCATGCACCGTAACAAGCTTTAGACTTATACCAACGGTTTTTTTCCTTCTTTTTTATACCTTTCTATGCACTCTTGATAAAACTCAAAAGTTTGCTTGGCTATACTCTTCCAACTAAAAACATCCACAGCCCGTTGACGACTGTTTTCTCCCATTTCTTTGGCTAATTCTGGGTTTTGTAAAATATGATTGATTTTTTGAGCTAGATTTTGCTGAAACTCACTTGGGTTTTGAGGCTCAAAATCGGTGTTAGACCGTGGAACTAGAGGGACTAGATAACCCGTTTTAGAATCGACAATGATTTCTGGTATGCCACCAACAGCACTACCCACCACTGGAGTCCCACAGCTCATAGCCTCTAAATTAATGATTCCAAAAGGTTCGTAAAGAGAAGGTGTCACAAATACGCTAGCGTGACTGTATAAAACCCGAAGCTCTGTGTGCGGAAGCATTTCTTCTATCCATATAATCCCGTTTCTTTTATTTTGAGCGTCATAGATTAAATCCTTACACTCTTTAGCTAAGGCTTCGGTGTCTGGGGCTCCTGCACATAAAACGATTTGTGTATTAGGGTCAATCAGAGGTATTGCTTTAATGAGTTGAGAAATTCCCTTTTGTCGTGTGATTCGCCCTACAAATAAAATAAAAGGCTTATCAGGATGGATGCCCCACTTTAAAAGCAATGCTTTGTTAAAGGTAGGCTTGTAAAAATCAGGATCAATGCCGTTATAGATGACTTTAATGCGATCTTCTGGGACTCCATAAAGTTCCATTACATCTCGCTTCATTCCATCACTCACAGCGATAACACCATCTGCACTTCGGTATGCACTTTCTTCTATCCAGCAACTCATGTTGTAACCACCCTCTCCCAAAGCTTCGACTTTCCATGGACGGTGAGGTTCTAGGGAATGTGTGGTCAAGACTAAAGGGCAAGATAGCAGTCGACTGGCCAATACTCCACCAAAATGACTGTACCAAGTGTGACAATGGATAATGTCTATGTCTTTGAGTGTATGAGCCCATTGTAAATTGATGTTTAAGGGGCTTAAAATTTTCTTAAAAGGGCTCTCATTGTCAGTGGGAGAAAATTCTTTTTCAGAAAAACCAATGGAATGCATAGAAGCTTCAGTGGCAGAATTAGGACCAAAAAAACGAGCTTCAATAAAGGCTAGTTTTTGAAGTTCTTGGCTAAGGTATTTGACATGGACACCTGCACCACCATAGATATGTGGAGGAAATTCATTGGTTAAAAGAGCTATTTTCATAGCTTTAAGATAACTTTTTCTTTATAAAAATGTGAAAAGAGCTATGAATATCGGCTATTTTTTTAATGTAGTGAGGGGTGTTTTTTTATCAATAGCTTCTAATATTGATTTTGAAGTTGGTAATTCAGATAATAAAATTGGAGTTTTGGGCTCAGAAGCATGATAAACTGCATAAACTGGGACACCTGTCCTGTGGAGGCGTTTAAGAAGAGTATTGACCTCAAGACTTTCTCGAGTCCAGTCTGCCTTTAGTTTGACCACCGATCTTTCTTGAAGAGCGGATTGAAAGGAAGTCCTTGATAAAACAGCGGTTTCATTGGCTTTACAAGTGAGGCACCAATCTGCAGTGATATATAAGAACACGGTGTTGCCTTTGGATAAATGGTCATTCAGTGTGCTTTCACTATACGGATACCAGCCCTCGGCATCGATTTCCATCGAAGTTTCGGATTTTTTTGAAGATTCAAGCATTTGGATAAAGGGGTTTCCAATTAAAAACCAAAATAAAAGTAGCAAAACTAAAGAAGAAAATAAACTAAGGATTTGTTTTGAAAAAGAGCTAAAAGCCGGGGCTACTTTTCCGATGATAAAAGCAAGAAGCATGCTAAAAACTGAGAAAAAACTAAAAACATACGCAGCAGAAATTCCTAGCATTTTATAAATCACCCAAATAAGCCAAACTACTGTGCCGATCAATAATAAGCCCATCCATTTTTGTAGTGCAGACATCCATGCTCCAGGTTTAGGGAGCACAGAAAGAAATTTTGGAAATAGAGCCACTAACAGATATGGAGTGCTTAAACCTAATCCAGCAGCAGTAAAAAACAAAAATAAAGTAGAAGTGCTTGCACCAAAGGCAAAACCCATAGCAGAACCTAAAAATGGGGCTGAACAAGGGGTGCTCAATAAAACTAATAATGCTCCCGTAAAAAATGCACCTATAAGCCCTTCTTTTTGAGTGGCTGTGTCCATTTGTGTTAAGGTTTTACCCGGTAACCAGATTTCAAAAAAACCGAAAAAATTCATACTAAAAATACTTAAAATAGCCACCATAAAAGCAATAAACCCGGGGTTTTGAAATTGCATGCCCCAACCCACCAAAGCACCTGCCGATTGAAGCACACTAATCACAGTGGCCAAGGCCCAAAAAGAAACCAAAACGCCAGCACTGGTCGATAAACCTAAAAGAGCAAGAGTTTTTTTAGATTCTCCTGATTGTTTAATCAAAGAAAAGAGCTTGATAGACAAAACAGGCAAAACGCAGGGCATTAAATTAAGAATTAAGCCACCCACAAAAGCAAAAAAAAGTAAAACTAAAAAACTAGTGTTTTTTTTTATATCGCTTTGCTCTTCTAAAGGAGTGTATGTGTTGCTAGTTTCTAAATTTGAATTTGCAGAGTTTAGTAGAGGTGGATTAGATGGATTTAATGTGACTTCTACTTGATTGGGAGCTAAACATATGGAGTTACTGCAAGCTTGGTAGTGAAAAACGGCTTTAGTTGAAGTGGTGTCGTATTGAGTTTCTAGAGCTTGAATAGGGATTTTAATTTCAAAAACACCGTTAAAGACATAGATTTCCATTTCTAAAATTTCATTCGTATCTTTTTGGTAAGGTGGCCATATCGCTTCATCGAAAGAAATGCCATTGGCTTGAATTTCTATACTAGAGGCTTTTAAAAACTCATCACTCACTATATTAGCATTCACATGCCAGTTTTCTGCTACACTGACTTCTACAATAAGAGTGTCATTTATTTTTAATGAGTGGGGTGGGTAAAGGATTTTTAATTGTGGGGGCGGCATGCTAGAAGTGTTAATTTCTACACTTGATAAATTGGCAAAAACAAGATTAAAAACAAAAAAAAGACTAAAAAACAAAGTGTGTTGCAAGCTCGACCTTGCAAAATTAAAAAGAATATTTGTTTTTTTTATAAAATACATAAATTTTACTCGCTATGGTTAATTATAAATGATAACACTGTGGAGTGTTGATTTATAATGCACTACAATATAAAAATTAAGGAAAAGAAAACCAACTTAGATAGGTCTCACCTTTTTTCTTCTGAATATTTTAATAAAGTCTATGCAATTTGTCTTTTAATTTCTAGGGACCCTGAGTATGCTAGAGATTTGCGGCAAGAGATTTATTTGAAAATTTTACGAAATACCGAGTCCTTGTCAAAACATGAAAATATAGAGGCTTGGATATGGGTGACTTGTAAAAACTTAGTTATAGATCGTTGGCGACAAAACAATAAAAACTGGAACAATTTTTTACTTAAAGATTTTTTTAGTACATATTCTATAGAAAACAGCCATTTATCAGAGAAAAAAAACTGTATGACCTTAATAAATTCTCTATTCCAAAATATAGATGCTAAGAATAAAAAAGTGATTTATATGTATTACTTTGAAGGGAAAACGCAAAGTGAAATTAGTGAGCATTTGGGGATCTCCATTTCAGCAATCAGTAATAAAATCAAAAAATCGTTAAGAAAGGTTTATTTGCTATTAAACTAGTGTTTTCACAAAAAAAACTATTTGCTTTCACAATCCAACAAAAATAGGGTTCTTCTTTCGGTTTTAACATTATTTGAGATGAATTTTTGTATTTTTAAAAGGTGTTTTTGAAAAAGAATTTTTTTTATGCGTTTTTAATGCTGTGCTGGATTCCGTTTGTTGTGTTAGCAAATGGGATAAAAGGTTTTTCTATACCGCAAAACATACATTCTGCAAGCTTATTTCAAGATAATTTGTTTTTGGCTACAGATGGCGGCATTCGAGTTTTAAATCCTGAAGTTTTTTCTAAGCTTTATACTGCTAGTGATGGTTTAGAAGAAACTTCATTTTTGACAGTAGTGGCAAACGAAGATTTTGTCTATGCAATTTCAAAAAACGCTTTGATTCTTAAAACCGATGCGGCATTAAAGCCATTTCAGGTAGTGAATCGTTCTTTTGTGAGTCTTTCTAGTGAATTAATCCCTTCTATAGCGATTGTGAACCAGTGGGTTTTAGTGCTTGGCTTCAATGATAAACTTGCTTTTATTGATTTGAATACCGACAGGTCTATTATTTCACTCCACTCGATTGCAGGGTATCGATTGACTTCTAATCCAATCACAGCCCTTTATCAAAAAGGAGATTCTTTATTTGTAGCATTGGGGACAAATGTATTTGTTCGCAAAATGGATTGGAAGAATTTATCAAACGATGTTTTATTAGCTAATCCAGATTCATGGAAGAAGTGGAGGCAAAACCCTAGAGACACAGTCCGTGCTATGACATGGGGAGGAGATTCTCTTGTTTTCTCTCCTCACAGAGGCACATTTGAATTCAATCCAAAAGGAGAAAAGACGCAAGCAGCTCTTGGCTTAGAAAATATTTTATTAGAAGGTAAATCTTATAAAGATCCACAATTTATCACAGACAAGAAAAGCGAGGTAGAGTGGGTTCTTAAATATAAAGATGCTTTTTACTTAATAGGTCCCAACAAGGTGATTCTCAAAAATAAATCTGGCTATATAGATTTTTCAACTTGGGATGAATACCGTTTAGGGGCGGTGTTTCAGATATTGCCTATGGTAAGCGGAGGGGTTTTAGCGGTTTCTACTCATGATTCTATCGCATATAGTAACGGAATATCTTGGGCAGATCCTGTGCTAGTTAATTTTACTCCCTATAGTTCTGAGTTGTCTGCTATAGAACATCATACAAAATCAGTGAGTGTAGATAGAAATGGAAATATGATTTATTCGTTGTGGGGTGGGGGTTACATTTTACAAAGAAACAATGGTTTTGAATTTTTTAAGTGGATAGAGCCAAAGGCTTCTTGTATAGAAGAGTTCTTGGATTATTATATAGTTTCAACAAGTTCTACCGTAGCTCCCGATGAATCTGGGTTTTTAGTTTCTTATTGGGGAAAAGAGAAATATGGTTTTGCATATATTGATTTAGAAGGCAATGTCAGTTGTGCTAACAATATAGGCAGTACTCCACATTCAGGAGTTTTAAAAGCGAGATTCTCACCAGAAGATCCTAATGAATGGTTGCTATATTCTAGTGCGGCAAGCACTCAAGTGCCTACAGGAAGTGGTGCTTTAGATGTATTTAGTTTCAGGTCTCCCGCAAAATCAGGGGGAAGGCTCACAGAGGTTCAGCTAAAAACCTATAAAATGGCTAATGAAGAACGAATTGTAGATTTAGATTTTGATGCCACAGGCCGTCTTTGGGGTTTAGGTCACCGAAGTTTGGCGTATTTAGAGCCTTTTGATACAGAGTTTCAAAGTCCACAAAAAATAAACAGTTATTCTGGTGCTAGTAATTCTTCTATTCAAGTCGATGTGCAAGGGAATCTATGGGTGGGAGGCAATCAAGGTCTTTATCGCTTTCATTTAAAAAATGCTTCTCCCGATACTTTAGAAACTTTGCATTTTAAAGAAAGCAATGGTTTGCTCAGCAATGAAGTTTATGATATAGGGATTGATTCTGTTTTAGGGATGCTTTGGGTGGCTCATGATTTGGGAGTCACACGAATGCTTAGAAAAGAACTTCGAAGTGCAGAAAAATTCATGACACCAGATGCCCCTCAAAAACCTTTGGTTTATCCTAATCCATTTTTAAAAAAACAACATGAAAAAATAGTGATAGACTATGTCCCAGAGTCTGCACATATTCAAGTTTTTAACTCTGGCGGTTCACTGGTCAAAGTTTTTAAAAATCAAGATTTAGAGGGTGGTCGTGTGGAGTGGAATCTATTGGATAAAAATGGAAAACTATTAGCTCCTGGCCTTTATCATTATTTTATAAAAGACGGCACTAAGTTAGAAAAAGGGAAGATTTTGATTATACACTAAGGGAGAAGATGTCAAAACCTATAAAAAAGCAGTGTTTGAAACAGGATATACAAATTCAAAGTATTGATGGTGTACTTTTTAGTCCTGTTTTTCCAGAAGTATTGTTTGAAATCTCTCAAAAAATAAAATCCAAAGGTGGTGACTCTTATTTGGTGGGGGGCTGGGTTCGAGACGCCCTCTTAGGTTTAGAAAGTCGAGATTTTGACATAGAAGTTTATAGGTTAAGTCAAGAAGAACTCATAGAAATATTGTCTCAATATGCGCGTCCTAATTTAGTCGGGCGTGCTTTTGGTGTTATACATTTGATGTACAAAACTTATGCATTGGATTTTTCTTTCCCTAGAACAGAAAATAAAATAGGCAAGGGGCATCGTGGTTTTTTGGTCCAAACTCATTCCGATTTAAGTTTTGAAAAAGCAGCTTACCGTCGCGATTTCACAATCAACGCCATGGGGATGAGGCTTCCAGATTTAAGTTTAGAAGACCCATATGATGGTAAATCGGATCTAAAGAAAAAAGTCTTAAGGCATGTCGGGGCGTCTTTTGCAGAAGATTCTCTTCGAGTATTAAGAGGGGTTCAATTTGCTTCTCGATTTAGTTTAAGTCTGGACATTCAAACAGCAGCTCTTTGCCGTTCTTTAAGCATAGAAGACCTTTCATTTGAGCGAATTTTCGAAGAGTTTAAAAAATGGTTTTTGAAACCAGGAAAAGCGTCATATGGTTTAGCCGCATTTTTGCAAATGGATTTACAACGATTTTTCCCAGAGATACAAGCCACTCATTATTCATGGTCATTATTGGGTGAGTTTTTAGATCATCTACAAGAAAATTCCTTAGATTTAATCGATCACAATCGATGTGTTTTGTTTTTCACAGCATTATTAGATCAGACTCAAAAACTTCAAGATTTACAAAGTTTTTTAGCAAAAATCACTAATGAGGTGAAATTGATACGAGACATAGAAATCTTATGGAAGGGAAAGGATTTAGAAGTGGAACAAAGCTTCACTGATTCACAAGTACGCCGTTTGTCACTCAAACTCAATGGACTTTTTTTAGCGAAATATTATTGGGAATCTCATCCATTATACCAAAACGAACAGTCTCAAAAGTGTTTACAGGCACTCTATCAAAAAGCAAAAGATTTGGATGTATTTGAAAAGCCTCCAAAGGCTCTTTTGACTGGAAAATTACTCGTTGCAGAAGGCCTAAAACCCAGTCCCAAATTTGGAGTATATATACAAGAATGCTTTGAACAGCAACTGGAAGGAAAAATTAAAACTCAAAAAGAAGCAATAGACTGGTTGCGTCAAGTCATCACTTCCATTTAAACAAACCCAACCATCCAAAAGGCACGCTCAATACAATCATAGGCACCTGAATGAACTCTACTAAGGGCAAAGAAAAAAGCAATTTCTTTTGCTCCAATTTAAAGGCTGCAATCCCTAAAAAAATAAAATCTAACATGCATTTCATCAAAAACGGGGCCCAAAACCATTGCCATGGAAACTTCAAGAACAAAGCCAGCCACGGACTGACAAAAAGCCAAACAAAGAAAGAATAAATCAAAGATAAAAGCAAAACATAAAAAGGATTTTGGTATTTAGCTCCATTGCTAGACCATCGTGCCCTCTGGTAAAATAAAGCTTTCCAAGAATCCACGGGGGCAGTTTTCATAATTGCATTTGGGTCTAAATTATAGCAATAACCAACACCCTCCTCTTGTATCATTTTGTGGATTAGCATATCATCATCTCCAGAAGAGTAGCCCATTAAATCCTCAAAGCCATTCACTTTAAAAAACAAGTCTTTTCGATATGCTAATGAAGCCGCACTAGCAAGCATAGGGACTCCTAGCGTGTAGCCAGCCGCTTCTATTGCAGTAAAACCCAGTGTTTCCAATTGTTGCACTCTATGTAAAATAGAAGCAGTCCCAGTGTTTTTTTTAGCCCCTTGAACAATTTGTATGTTTTCGTCGAAGCAATCGAGCATCGAAGAAACCCAGGTTTTAGAAGGCATGCAATCGGCGTCCATAATCAAGAGCACCTCATATTTAGCCTCTTTAAATCCATACTCTAAGGCTCTTTTTTTGGGGCCTTCAACATCGGGTAAGCTATGATCCAAGTGCAAGCATCGAAACAAGTTGTTTTTTTTACAAAAATCTTCAATAATCTCAGGCGTAGCATCTGTGGAGCGGTCATTCACCAAAATCACTTCCCAATCTCCCTCAAAATCTTGCTCTGCCAAAGCCTTCAAGGTTCTAGGTAAAAACTCCTCTTCATTTCGCATGGGCACCACCACAGAAACAGACAACGGAGAAGTTTTAACAACCGATCTCTTTTTTGTTTTCAAAATACCAACACTAAAAAACAAAATCAAGAAGGCATAAAATCCAGAAATCACAATTAAAATAAATACACTCATAGACTTTAAATATATATTCTTCCATATGATACACCCTACAGCATTAGTCCACAAACACACAAAAATCCATACCGACGCCAAAATAGGCCCTTGGTGCATAGTAGAAGAAGGCGTAGAAATTGAAAGCGGGGTAGTTTTAGAAGCTCGAGTTCGAGTAGTCTCTGGCACAAAAATTAAAAAAAACACGATTGTATACGATGGAGCTGTTTTAGGAGCGGCACCTCAAGACTTAAAATACAAAGGCGAAGCCACCGCACTAGAAATAGGGGAGTCTTGCGTCATTCGAGAATATTGCACATTGAACCGTGGAACCATTGCCACTCAAAAAACCATCATCCAAGACGAAGTCTTAATCATGGCCTATTCTCACATTGGTCATGATTGCAGAATAGAAAAGGGGGCTGTACTAGCCAACGGTGTTCAATTGGGGGGGCATGTCGAGGTTGGAGCCTATGCTACCATTGGTGGAAACACCGCAGTGCATCAATTTTGTCGTATAGGAGCCTATTCTTTTATAGGGGGCACGCTCAAAGTAGACAGAGATGTACCTCCAGCAAGCAAAGCTCTTGGCAATCCATTAAAGTGGGCCTCTATCAACTTGCATGCATTGAAAAGGTTTCCCGCTCTATTCCCTCCAGAAAGGATCCTTTCCATAGACAAAATTTATCGAGAATTATACAGATCCAAACGGCCCATCAAAGAAAGCATAGAACAAATAAAAAAAAGTGAAGACTCTTTGTTCTCCACTTTCTTCAATCAAAACATACAAAACTTAATAAGGCCTTAAATAATCCTCAGCTATTTCAAATGTTTATTGGCATCGACGAATAAATCAAGAGTCCTATCCAAAAACAGGACTCTTCTAAAACTTTAATCTTGAGTAAGTGCCTCTAGCATACCTGGATACCACGCCTTTTCTTTTTTATCGTAGGCTTCAAAACCACCCACTCCAGCAAAACCCCAATAGTGCCAAGAAATATCGTGGCTTTCAGCAATTTGAATCAGCTCTTTAGTCCAGAGGGCTCTTCTCTCATCGGATGGGTTTTCTTCTTCATCGCCCCTGCAACTTTTACCTGAGACACCAAATTCTCCCATATGCAAAGGGATATGCCCACCATTCACATCGGGAAAGTATTCTTGAGCCATAGCCACATACTCGTCAAAATCCGCCTTCATTTTCTGGACAGCCTCTTTATCTCCGGCCCAGGCCTCATCTCCTAAACATTTATAACCATGCCCTTGGTGGCTATATTCATAGGGTTCATAGTAGTGCCCAGTGATAATTAAATTACCATCTTTAGGAATCACCATATCTTTTAATTTATAAAACTTCGCAAATTCATTAGGATTCAAAATAATAGTTTTTCCCTTACTATGTTTTCTGATAGCATCGTAAGCGGTTTTATTGATTAGATTCACCATCTCATTAGAAATACCGTTGGGCTCATTAAAAGCCTCAAAAACAAGCATAGAATCGGGATAAACATCTAAAGCCTCAGCCACTTGCTCCCAAATCGCAGCAAATCTTTCCATCTCCTTACTTTTCACATTCATAAGCCCTTCTATCTCAACTATTCTTGCTTCTTTAACTATTAATTCGGCTCTAAATCCTGCTTCAATTTCTTGAGCAATCTCTGCACCATAAGTCAAAATTCGGTCCATTTTCAGCTCATTAGAAGTGAGTTCTAAATTTAGCTTTGAAATTTCAGCATTTAAATTTTTAATTTCTGCACTCCACCGATTTCTTTCTATGGTAGATTGTTTAATATCGTCGAGCAACTCATCATAGTGGTGAAAATCCACTATAACGGGCATACCCAGTTCATGAGCTCTATCTATATGTTTTTTATAAGCTTCAAAACGATCTTGGCTAATGGTAAATGGGGCTTCTTCTTCGGCATTTTGGCTAAATCGGTTGGGCAAACGGATCGAAGTAAACCCTGCTTCTTTCACAATATCAAACCATTCATCTTGGATTTTGTTACCCCATCCATTATCTAATAATCCTGGAGCTTCCCAAGAATTACCAAAATTAATTCCTCGTCCCAGTCTTTTATTCATGGCTCTCGCCTTAGAATAGTCCACTTTTTCGACCTTTATACTCGAAGAGCTTGTAGGTTCAGCGGCAGAACTAGCTCCATTATTACCTGATGGATCGTGGCTAAGCCCTCCTCCATTATCGCAAGCGAAAAATGCAAAAGAAAGCAATAAAATAATTAGCATCGTTGATTTTTTATATAAAGTATGCATATAAACCTTCAAAAATAAAATAAAACTAAGTATAATCTATAATAATTTAAAAAAACAGATTCAATCATTTTTTTAAACTTGTACACATATAGAACCATTCTCAAACAAATGATGGGCGTTCCCCGCCACAATAAAGATTAAACACAAAAAATGGCGGGTCGGGCTTTACGCTACAATCTTTTTTAATTTCAATCCAAGCACTCCACCAAAAAAGGATTTTCGCTACAATCCCTAACGCAAAATCGACCACAAGACTATTTTTTTTGTAAGTATTGAACTCCACTTCAAGTAAAGGTGTTTAAGTAAAGTATTATTGTGTCAATCCAAAAGCCTCAAAAAAAGCCTCTCACTTAATAAAGGTGGCTGTGTCATCACAATGGCATTAAACTATGAAATCCAAAGCCAGGCGTGTGTGAGACTTTATAAAAAATGAAGTTTTTTGGGCAAGACTTAGAAGTATCGATTTACACCAAACAAAGTAGGCCATGTTTTTGTTAGACATTTTTTAGTAGAACTCAAGAGTTTTAAAGCATTTTATCCAAAAACGAAGCGAAGTGAAAAAATATAAAACAAGTGAGTTTTCAAAGAGCAATGAAAATGAACGAAAGGAATCAATAAAAATCAAAAGGAATCTTTTTTTTTCAGATAGTGTTTACTATAGAAAACGCCATTTAATACTCAAAAAAAGCTTTTATGAGGGTTTTTAAAATAAAACTTGTCTTTGTTATCTCTTTTTTACTTATTATTACACCATATTGCTAAAAAACAATTTATATTGCAGATATTGGTAATTGGAGATTTTTATTCTTATGAAACAAACACCGTATTTAAGTCTAAGAAGTCATATGCTCGCTATATTGCTTTTAGTTTCTATATCTATGGCTAGTTTTGGGGATTATCGTGACCGCGACGCCCATCGCTTCACACCTAAAACACCAAAGCCTTTTCGTCCAGATAAAGACATTGTCACCGTAGTGATGAGAGAATCGATTCCTAGAGGGGGTGGTTACACCTATCAATACCCTCGAGAAAATCCAGAGCCGTTTATGACAGACCGCCATGCCATCGAAGGGGCTCTCTCCATGGAAATTGAGTTGATCGCCGATGATTATTCTGGAGTCGCCATCTGTATAGCTGGTTCTGTTGACCTTACTCCCTATATGGAAGAAGGGGTTATCGAGTTTTGGATCAAAGGAAACAAGGGTGGAGAAAATGCCTTGTTTGTGCTGGTCGATGATGGTGTGAAAAGTAGTGGAGAATCTTTGCAAGTCAAGCTTCGCTCCAAAAGTTTTGGTGAAATCACCACCGACTGGACTCATTTTAGTATCCCCTTAAAGCTTTTTGGAGAAACAGGAGTTTATTGGGATGAAAAAAATCAACGAGAAGTCTTGATGCCTTTTGGATGGGCCAACTTTAAGGGTTTTAGACTCGAAGTTCGAAAAGATGAAAACACTGAATTTAAAGTTTGGATAGATGATATTGTGATCAAAAAGACAGGGCAACCTTACCAAGGGCCTGCCGGTTATCCATTCCGCAACGAGATTTAAGAGGTTTGCATGCGTAAAAAAATAGTTTCTTTCTTTATAGCTTCTTTACTAACAAGCTCTTGGGCCATAAGCACCGAAGCAAAAATTGCAGAAGTAGACAGCTTGCTAGACACCTTGGCAAACAATATGGAGTCCACGCTCATCGGTAAAGACGATGCCCCGCTTGCGGCTTCAGGGTATATGGTGTTTCGAGTGAAAAATTTTGAATATCCTAAAGCATCTGGTCTACAATCTAGTGACCTGGCTCGAACCGCGGTAGATGCTCTATTTCAAATGTCTATAGTAGGCATGCCCAACTCATACTTAACTTTATGGACAAACTTAGCTTTTCCATTTGATTTGAGTGGCTTCTACGCTAACCACCTTTCCACTCGTCCTTCTTCGAATCCTTCTTACAAATATGAAAGAGTGCTTTTTGACCACTCCACAGATTACAATGGACCTACTGTAAACGAAGAAATGAATGTAGGAGTCGATATTCGCGCCGGAGTTTTTGGAGCTTATGTGACCGCTGGAGGTGTTATTTGGGCAAATGCGAGTCCACTCACCATGTGGGAACGCGAAACTAGCCCTCGCTTCTTATCTCAATATGAGCTTTTCGAGGAAGAGAAAACGGTCAGTACTTATTATAAAGAGAAATCCTTTAAGCCAGTAAAAGAAGGGGGTAGGGCTTTTTGGACTAACCGTTCATTTGGTGGAGTTTTTGTAAACTTTTACCAACTTCCTATGGACTTAAAAGCTCAGTTCATGCTTTCACAACCTGCAGATATGGACCCAGGCACCAGAGACGGTTTAACTATGTTTGGTGGTCAACCCAGTGAACTAGAAATGTTCGGTGACTATACATTTCGTGGAGATGTTTATCATGCTCGCCTAGCCAAAGAAAAAATAGCGGGTGATATGATTGTTGGTGTTAATTATTTGGGCATGGCTTTTGATAAAGCTATTGTTTATGAACCAGAATTTAACAGTCAATGGGTTAGAGAAAACATGCCGCCTACCCTTTTAAATACCCATGTGGCTTCCATAGATTTTAAGGGTAATATAAATTCAAAGTTTTACTTAATGGCGGATTTGGCCCTAAGCATTACCGATTCTTCTCTTTTCAATAAAGTCCCTCCTCCTCCAGGTAGAAGAGACTCTAGTTACGAAAAGACATCTTATGATCGTTCTGTAGCTTCTCCAGAATTCGGTGTTTATGTGAAAGCTCAATCCAAGCACATCGAAAATGTCCCTATCACTTTAGAAGGTATATACTTTAGTAAAGACTTCTTTTCTCCGTATTCTATAACCAATCCTTCTCGGTTTCCCGGATGGCGTAAAGATGAGTTTTATTTGAATTCCGGATCCCTTAGGTATGCTCCAAATTTAACTGGATTGAACTTAAAAGTAGAGCCTGTCTTCAATCGAGGCCGTTTAGACCTTCAATATGGTCAACACAGGCAAGTTAAAGAAGGAAACGATGTCTTATTATTCAACTATAGACTCAATGGTCGTGCTATGTGGGAGAGCACCAACTCTTGGACCAAACACAATCCATTGTTTTGGGCAGACTCAGGAAATGGTATTCCTAATGGTTATGTAGAACGAGTAGGAGTCCTTTCAGAAGATGTAGACAACACAGGTATTAAAATGTATCGTCAACAAGGTGGACTTCGCGGGGGTACATGGGAATTGTGGGAAACTTTTGTGGCATATGAAAACATAGATCAAGTGAAACAAAAAAAGATCCCTTCACATACCAAGTGGTCTTCTTATCTCTCTATCGATGCTGGTTACGATATTGGTCATTGGTTTAATACAGACCGCGACATCATGATGGCTGGGCACGCTGCAGTTTCTGGCGTTTCCACTACTATAGCTCCACTTGCTTATAGTGAATCCCAATCTGGTATGCTTTTGTGGAGTTTTTACGGACAGTTTGAACCAGCTGTTGCTATCACTCCAAATTTACATATGGTTGGAATTTTTGGTTTAGAAACATGGCGTTCTAACCATGCTTATGTAGCTCGTGACTTAGAATCATATGCTTCCAATGGATATGGTGTCGGGAAATCTCACGATTATTATTCGCTATTGAATGGATATACTTACATTGAAAAAGCTCCAATAAACTACCTTCAAACCGCGGTTGGTTTTGGGTTTGACTGGGATTTTTCTGATCGTGTAGGCTTACATATGCGTTATAAATGGATGACTCATTCCGACGAAACCGTTTCTGAAAACGATTGGTCTGGTCATTATATCACTGCTGAAACAAAAATGTGGTTTTAATGAGGTACACAATGAATATGAATTTGACTATACAAAAAATTAAAGGTGCACGAATGGCTCGTAAGTTTTTAGTTTCTATCCTCTTGATCGCTCTTTCGGTTTCGGCAAGCACAAGTCTCCTCGAACAAAAAGTGGACTCTATAGAAGCCAAAAGAGGTTTACAAGTTGGAGGTGATATTCGTGCGGTGCTTTTGAATTCCACATTTTCTTCTAAACAAGATTTAGACGGAATCAATAGAATGCCAGACACAGAACGGATGCAATTTGTCAATGCGGATTTAGCTTTTACATTTCGCCCTTGGGAACCGGTTCGTGTCAATGCAATACTTCGAATGCAAGCAGGGATGCAAAACTATTTTGCTTCGCCATCCAAGAGTATTTCAACTCCTTGGTTAAATATTGAAGGAAATATTGCTTCGAGTTTTTATTGGGTAGTGGGTAATTTCCGTCAACAGTACTCTCCTTTGACTCTTTATACACCAGGCATAGATGTCATGTACGAACCATTAGTTTTTGCTCAAAAACGCCAAATGGCTCAAGAGCAATCTATGTTAGACGGGAATCAACGCTTATTACAAGGTGCTAACCTTCAGTTTAGACACTATTTTAATAAAAGTGTGGGTGAGCTAAGAGCAGAAGCTCTTGCTGCGCGTTTGCGTCGAGTTCAAGTTTTAGATTTTACTGGAGCTGTTGGTAATATCCTTCCTAATCCAGACCAAAATCTTATCCCCACCGAAAAAGACATTCCTGGTGCTTCTCTGGCATCCAATATGGATAAGTTTTTATTGTCCAGTAACATAGAACTTCTACCTTTAGATAAGAACTTGTTGATTGGTTTCACATGGATGTACATTTTTGACGACAAAAAAAGTTTCACCTATACCTATCATAAGGATGATAACGATGACTTTCAATTCACTCCAGTCAATCCTTTTGATCTCAGTGAACAAAAAACATCTGTGATGAGTGCTCGTGCTGGTGTTGATGTCGCTAAAATCTTAAATAGTGACAAGCTCACACTCAATACTGTGGTAGAATTTGCTACAGATAACGATCAAGTTGAAAAATTAAACCTTAAAGCTTTTGAAAATGGAGTTATTGAATTAAAAAAAGAAGACGAAAGAGGAACGGCTTTATTGGTATCGCTAGATGCTGGCTATAAGATTAACTCCTCTTGGAGTCTCGCACTTCAAAGTAATGTCATTCGAAATGATAGCCTTTGGTTCAATAATCTAGCACAATCTCCGCAGTTTTTTGCAAGACGCATATTAAATACCGACAAAGATGGGCATAACATTAAATACGGTGTAAATGCACCTCTTTACAGTTCATTTGGAGCCTTATACTACTTTAGTCCAAAATTTACCCCTGTAGCTACTACATTGGGGACTGATGACAATGCTATTGGATCCGGTCAAACAAAGAGTTACAATATAGCTCCATTTAATAAAAACTCATGGACTTCCACCGTATATACAAAATCTGAATTAGCTTTATTAGAATCTCTATCAGATCCCGCTTTACAGTTGGCTTTACCCAATGGATTTGCAACAGCAAATAGACAAGGTGGAACCGCAACTCTGAAGGTGAATTGGAGTGATTTTGCTGAAGCTCAAGGTTTATATAGCATTTATCGTCAAGTGAAACCAATGGCTTCATTTGATAAAGCCTCTTATGTAGAATATGGCGGTGGTGCCAAAGTTTTACCATTAAAAGGGGTGAATGCACTTTCTAAAACACCGTTTTCTGAACTTGCAATTTCTGGTAGTTATAAACACGCACAACGAAAAGTGGAGTTTATTAGTGTAGGAAATTCCAACCTAAATACAGATTTTATCAACGCAGGTTTATACATTCCATTCCTTCCTCGTTTAGCTCTTAGCGGTGGATTTCAGTTAATAAATACAGAAATGAATGACATCGCTGCCAGTTTTAGAGCTGTCACTAGCCCTGGTCATGATGTGCCGCTCTTAAAGGGAACCCAAACGCAATGGATGGCTGGTATAGACTACGGATTTTCTGAAAATGCTTGGTTGAATATGAGTGTAGGGCAAATAGGCGTCAAAAATACATACAATACAAGTAGCTCGACAGAATATAAAAATCTACCGAGTTATTATGTTGCGGATTCCGACGAAACAGGTTCTTATAAGCACAGCTACACCCAATACTTGATAGAAGCTTCTATTAATGTAGGATTTTAAGAGGTATAGGTTATGAAATTGAAAAAGAATATGCACACAATGGTTTTTAAAATAGTCCTTCTATTTTTTGCTGTGACTGCTTTTGCTACAACAGACTCTCTTGTGCAAAAACAAGAAGTCATGATTCAGAAACTAGACTCTATAGATAATAGTGTTATGGGTTTACGACTCGGAGGTACTGCCACCGCAGGCTTTGTTTCATCTAAATTAACCTCTGACCCCTTAAGCCCTAATAGTCCAACTAGAGACAACCAGGCTTACACCCATCTAAAGCTTCGTTTAGATGCTCGTCCAAGCAAAGAGACTAATGCTCGAGTAGAGCTTACTCTTCATAAAGATTGGCATCAAGCGCAAGAAGAAGGGATTAACCCAGTGATTGGTCGTTGGTTTTCTTACGATGGTAAAATTTTAAATAAAATAGTGGATTTTAATTTCGGCTTTCTGAGAGTTTCAGACACGCCATTGACTTTGTTTACTCCTCAATCCGAAATTTTACAAGAACCTACCATTTTTAAAGAACATAGAGTAGATGCTTTAGCAGATAGGAATTTAGACACTACTAATAACCGCTTATTGCAGGGTTTAAATGTTCACTACAATAGTGGTAAACTCGGAGTCTTAGATAACATTTATGCTCAAGCTACAGGTGCTCGCCTAAGAGCGACAGCAAAAAAATACGACCAAGTCTTCTTTGATTTTGATTGGTCTGACCGTTATTTTGCAGGTGGTCGTACTGGTTTAGAAGCTTATGGAGCTCATTTGGGTTTAAACTATGTCAATACATTTGATCGCATTCGTTCCACTCGTGCAGTGGCAGGCCCTAATCCTCTAGCAGCCTATTTTTATGACTTCAATAAAGTTTTCACTGTAGATGCTGGTTTCGATTCAAAAAATCTTGTTTCTCTTCCTATTTCGTTTGGAGTGGATGGAGAGTTCGCTATGTCTAATTGGCGTTATAGAGCAGATTCTTTGACTCAAAAAACAAAGACTCATTATTCCTTGATAGAAGGAATCAGTCGTATCAATAGCTATGAAGGCGAAAGCAGTTTTTATGTTCAAAAAACAGAAAGCACTTCAAAAGATTGGAAGCTCAAAACCTTGTTAAAAGAGGATGGCAATGCTTTTTATGTCACACCTTTTGTGAAGGCAGACCTATTTGGATTCAATTTAGACTTAAAAGCTACCTACCTACAAAATGACAGTAATTTTTGGGCAGAAATGGCATCTACCCCTCTTTATCAAAGGAACATCTCTATCTTAAATGCCGACGCATTTTATGATAACCAATTATTAGACGGTGTAATCGCTTCTTTTCGTAGCGGAAATCTAGAGAATCTTTATTTTTCAATTTACAACTCTAATGTTCTCAATAGACAAAATTTAATGACAATTAATGCTTCCACTACTCTAGAATCCGATGGTACTTCTGATAGTAGGTTTGTTTTGTCTCGCTTGTATAACAACTATAAGCTTGGTCATTTTTATAAAAATGCTTACAATGCAAATACTTGGAAACGCTTAGAGTTTTTAGTAGATGATTTAGACCCATCTGTGAATATGGCTCTTCCGCTTGGTTTAGCTACTCCAGATCGTCAAGGTGTCTTAGTTTCTTTAGATGCAGACTATAAAAAATGGTTTGAACTCAATGCTCGTTTTTCAAAAATAGAACGACAGAGTATAGATATCGATTATACTACCATAGCAGTTGGATTAAAGGCTAATGTTGATGAGATTTTTGCTCTTCATAATGATTTAAATATTGCATTTTCTGCAGAAGAAGCTAAAGAATCTAAATCTGAATTAAAAACAACTCGATTAAATGCTGGGGTAGATATCGGTTTTCTTTCTAAATGGAGTGTTTTAGCAGGACTTCAAATATTAAATAAAGATTTTGGAAAAGATCCAGTTTCATTTGGTGGATTATATCCTTCACCAGACGATCCAAATGCAGAGGTCTTTGTCACTACTGCAACGGTTCAAAAAACTCAAGAACTCTTCGCCTTGGGTGGGCTTAAATATAAAATTGCTCCTAATTCATCCCTTAGCTTGCAAGGCGGTGTCTTAAACAATTCTATTACTTACTTAGACATGATTGGCAAAAAAAATGATTTGGATATTGATAAGTTTATCATTATGGCTGGTCTAAAGGTGAACTTCTAATGGAGATAGCAACTATGAAAAAAATTAAATATTTAGTGTGGCTTATTCCGGTGAGCATCATGATGGCATGTTCTTCTATGGCAGTAGATAATGCGATAGAAACAGCTTTACCTAGTGATTTTAATGTAACGGATTATGCTTTAATTAATCCAGATGTAGTATCTTTTCAGGTAGAGACCAAAATCAAAGAGTCTAATCAAAAACTAAAAGATAAAGGAGCTTATAGTGCTGCTGATTCTATAGCTGATTTAAGTGCTTTTTTGACTGACACTTCTGTAATTAAAGAGTTGTTTGATTTATTAGGTTATAAAACTAATGATGAAGCTTGGGATTTGTTTATTTCCCAAGCAGACTCTATAAAAGATACCATTAAAGTCGATATTTATAAAGATTTTTTTACACCCTATAATTCACTCAATAAAAAACCTAATGATGATTTAAATATCGTGAAAGAAGAGCTAAAAAATGTGGATTATTCTTTGGTAAGTTTACATTATTCCATGTTTGGTGAATTAAACGGCAGGGCCTATAGATACTGCACCAAAGACGACAAAAAAACTGTTAAACAAAACCTTAATCAAGCGAAAGTAAACGCTAAGGATATTCCCGATTTTCGCCCCAATCGCTACTGTCAAGATAAGAACTCTAAAATAAATTATCTTATCAAGTAAGGAATAGGTAAAAGTATGAAATTTAAAACTATTTTATTTTCACTAAGCATTGTTTTAGTTGCATCTCTATGGGCTGCTCCAGCAAAAATTATAGGCTTTTATCCTTATTGGGTGCAATACTCTCAATTTACACCAAATGATGTTCGTTATAATTTATTAACTGATATTAATTATGTTGGAATCTCTCCGACAGAAGATGGTAATATTGCTTTTACAGACCCCAGTGACGAAGTGAACTTTGAATCTTTGGCAAAATTGTCCAAAGAAAATAAAGTCAATTTGATTATAGTCATAGGTGGCTACGATACAGAAGAAGCTTTTAAGTCCATTGCAACAGAAGATGCGAATTTATCTAATTTCACTCAAAACATCCAATCTTGGATTGAAAAGTATTCCTTAGCGGGAGTAGAGTTAGACTGGCAAGGTTTAGATGAAGAAAACAAAGAAAACTTCCAAAAAATAGTAGAAACTTTGTTAGAATCAAAAAAATCTACCACGCTTTCTTTGACTACTTATCCTATGGATGGCGTAGAAGTATATGATCCAGATCTTTTAAATAAAGTTGACTACATCACTGCTTTTATTAAAGACCAAATGTCAGAAGAAGAATCGGTGTTGAAAGCTAATACCGGTGCTAAAGATGTTTCCAAGGGTTTACAATTATTGACCGACTTGGGAGTGTCTTCTTCAAAAATAGTCCCTATTGTTCCACTTTATGCTAAAACTTTTATGGGTGCCAAGGGTTTAGGAACAGCCCATCAAGGGAGAGGGAGTGGAAACGAAGGGTATATTCCTTATAAAGATTTAATGGATCGAGTATTTAAAGATGATTCTTATAAAGTGACCTTTGATGAAAATTCTAAATCTGAAGTAGCTGTTGGACCCACAGAATCTATTGTTTTCGTAGGTATCCCCACTATGAAGGCCATTGCTTCTCAGTTAAAAGATCGTTTTGCTGGCATTGCAGTTTACGATTTAAGCCAGGATCACACGCAACCATTAGTTTCTTTGTTAGTGACTACTGGGCTTGTCTTTTATCCCGAGAAAGATTATAAACCTAAGAAAAAATAAAATTCAAATGAACCTCTAAAATAAATTTAGAGGTTTTTTTATGGCATAAAAAAGAATGACCTTGCTTAGGAGTACCCGTTATAAAGCAAATCATTGTTTTATAATACCATTTTAAGTAACGGCAAAGATTTTATGATTTTCAAAATAGAATGAAGACCGTCTTTAGAGTTGTTTTAATCCTTGATTCAACAGGACTAGATTGGGTGTATATGGATCTTGATTTTTTTTTCACCGAAACTTAAAAAGTAAAATTAAAAGCATAAGAAATTTCGCGAAAAACATGTTATTATAATAATGCCTATTTAAGTGTCGTCAAGAGAATTTAATGCTAAAACTTTGACTTTCGGTTCACCTTCTATTTCAAAGAATATAAACTTATATATAGGCCCTGATTTAAAAGTGTTTTGAAAATATGAATAAAAAAGAGATGTTTATTTAGGTTTAAAAAGTTTAAAGGTGATTTTAGCTCTTTTTAGTATAGGCGCTTCTGATTATCAACCCAATAATGTTAAAATTTTTGATTTTTAGGATACAATATAAAGAAAGTTTTTTATATTAGTCTTATTCACAGAATTAACACTCACTACTAACAAAAAGGTTAAAACATGGCTTCAAAAATCAAAGCTATTGTAGCTCGTCAAATTTTAGATTCTCGCGGCAATCCAACACTAGAGGTGGATGTGACTTTGGCCAATGGCATTCAAGGTTATGCCGCTGTTCCAAGCGGTGCTTCTACTGGTGAAAGAGAAGCTTGCGAACTTCGCGATGGAAACGCAAAAGTATATTTAGGGAAAGGGACCACTAAGGCCGTTAAAAATGTCAATACAAAGATTGCTCCCAAAATTGTAGGCATGGATGTTTCTAAGCAGTTAGAAATAGATGAAGCAATGATTGAACTTGACGGAAACCGCATGCTCAAAAAGAAACTGGGTGCCAATGCTATTTTGGGCGTTTCTATGGCGGTTTGTGATGCTGCTGCAAAAGATGCTGGCATTCCACTTTATCAATATATTGCACAATTGCACGGCACAAAAAAAGTTTCATTGCCTTGTCCAATGTGTAATGTAATCAATGGTGGTGCTCACAGTTCTGCACCTATTGATTTTCAAGAATTTATGATTGCTCCAGTCGGGGCAAGCTCTTTTTCTAAGGGCCTTCAAATGGTGACCGAAATTTTCCACGCTCTCAAAAATCTTTTGGAAGAAGGTGGTTTTGACACTACTGTAGGAGACGAAGGTGGTTTTGCTCCAGGTGTTGCTCTAAAAAAAGATCCAAAAGCAAAATACGGCTTTACCATTAAAGGTGTAATGAGCCTTGAAAAAGCTTTGACTATGCTCGGTAAAGCGACCGAAGCAGCTGGTTACGATTTTGGTAAAGACATTCAAATCGCTTTAGATGTGGCTTCTTCTGAATTTTGTGACACTAAAGGCAATGACAGAGATAGCGAAGACAATACTTACACTTTCAAAAAATCCACAGGAAAAACTTATACAAGCAAGCAAATGGTGGCCTATTACGAACGCCTATGCAAAAAATTCCCAATTTTCTCTATCGAAGATGGTTTAGATGAAAATGACTGGAAAGGTTGGAAGGTATTGACCGATAAACTCGGTGATTCAGTAAACTTAGTGGGCGATGATTTGTTTGTCACTAACCCTACTATTTTTGAAGAAGGTATCGAAGCTGGTATTGCCAATGCTATTTTGATCAAAGTCAATCAAGTGGGCACAGTATCTGAAACTTTAGCGGCAATCAAAAGAGCTCAAGAGAAAAACTACGCTGCAATCATTTCTCATCGCTCTGGCGAAACCGAAGACACCTTTATTGCAGACCTTGCTGTTGGAACAGCCGCTGGTCAAATCAAGACGGGTTCATTGTCTCGCACCGACAGAGTTTGCAAATACAATCGCTTGCTTCGTATCGAAGAAGAGCTTGGCAAGAACGCAGTATACGCAAAAAACCCACAAAAATAATTGAAACAAGCCATTGGAGTTTACTATCTGTAGTGAACTCCTTTTGTTTTTTTGGGGTAGTTAGAAGCGCCTAGCCTTTTTCTACCCTATCTCTTCCTTATAAATGAAGGACATGTCAATAAAAACTATAAAGTAAAATAAAAGCTTAAAACTAAAGGATTTTAGTTTTTTCTAGAGTTTTTTATATCTTTTTAGAAATTATTGTGCATTTTCAATTTGATTAAATTATATTAGTTTTGAATTCACTTAAATTCTTCGTATTTCTTAAAGAGGATACAATGGTAGGTATTAAACAGTTTGTTCGCACGGCTTTCGTATTTTCTGGGCTGCTAGCCTTTTTAGTGAGCTGTGACCAACAAGACACTTCTGAGGCATCTTTACCTCGTCAAGAAACTCTCTATCTTTCTGGACAGCAATGGGGTTCTCCTGCAACATTTAACCCATTAGCCGAAAGTTGGCAAGCTGCATGGCCAGTGGGTGGACGCTTTAACTTAATCTATGAACCGTTAATCACTTATAATACGCTTAATGGTGATTTTGAGCCTTTATTAGGAAGTCTTGTAGACTCTTTGTCCAATAACGATAGTATTGTAGTAGATATTAATCCAAAAGCGCGTTGGAGTGATGGAGTTCCCGTTACTTCTAAAGATGTGAAGTTCATCTTTGAATTAGGTTTTAATTTTTCTGGTGCTGTCACTAGTTTTGTCACAGAACAAATTACAGGCGTAAATGTAGACACTGTTTTTGTTGAAGACTCGGTGAGTGGAGAAAAGACGGTGCTCAACGAAAGGGTCTCTTTCATAATCGACAAGAAAAAAAGAAATAATCCTCTGAGCGTTAAAGATGCACTTCAAGCCATTCGAATTGTTCCAGAACACATATTTTCTAAACTTTTAGCCGAAAATGGCAATTCTTTAGACGAAGTAAAGAAAATGAAAATGGACAAAAATCCTGTCGTTTCTGGTCCTTATAATTTAAGTGATTATTCATCCACAAAAATCATCTTAAAACGCCGAGACGATTACTGGGGTAATGAAGCCCTTCACGGTGGAAAGCTCCCTGCTCCAAAATATATCGTCCACCCTATTTACAAAAGTAACGAGCATAGCACCATTGCACTTCGCGAAGCCTCTTTAGATGCTTCTATGAGTTTTGTACCTCGTATTTGGCACAAAAAGCCAGCAGGTGTAAAAACTTGGTTTGATGAGCCACCTTATTTTGTACCTGGTGCCATGCCTATGTTGGTAGTCAATACCACAAAAGAGCCTTTGAACAATAAAGTGTTCCGCAGAGCTTTAGCCACTGCAATCGACTATGCCGCTATAAAAATGTTTGCGGTTTCAAATTATACTTCCGATATCACTTCTGGCTTGATTATGCCCACTGCACTTGAAAAAGATTATATCCACTACGAAGACAATGCGAAGTATGGTTTGGATTTTTCCTTGAGCGAAGAACAAAAAGCAGAAGAAGTAAAAAAGATGCTTTCAGAAGCAGGAGTTCGCTCTGTTTTTAATAGAAATGGCTCATTGTCTCATCTTGAAAACGCAAAAGGTGAAAAACTACCCACACTCTATATTACATGCCCAGCTGGCTGGACAGACTGGACTGCTATAGTCACTATTGCAGTAGAAGGGATGCGTAAAGTAGGGATAGATGTACGAGAAGGTTTTGTAGATGACGGGCAATACTGGCCTGCTATGGGTACAGGAAATTTTGACTTGATTATGCATAAGCCAGTGGCCGATGTTTCACCCTCTTTACCATGGAGTCGTTTTGAAGCCGTTATGTCTTCTTTAGATTGGCGTCCAATTGGAGATTGGGCGGGTAATAATATAGGACGATACAACGAGCCCGGAACTCCAGAATATCGCCCCGAAGTAGATAGTTTGATCAAAGCCATTCCTCTAATGACAGATCGAGATGAGATTAAAGCGGCTTACCGTCAATTGAATCAAATTTTTATGGAAGATCAACCTGCGATCCCTTTAACTTATTTACCAGAACAGTTTTATGAGTTTAGTGATCGTGTTTGGACTAATTGGCCAACAGCCGAAAATCCTTACGCTCCTCCTCAGTTGCCTTGGATTGCATCTGGCACAAAAATTCTTTGGAATCTCCAGCTTTCAAAATAAGGACTCGATATAAATGCTTAAACAGTATCCCACCCTCCGCTATGTCCTGCAAAAAGGATTCTGGTATTTTTTAACCTTTATTGTAGCAGTGGCCATTAACTTTACCTTGCCTCGTTTAGGTGAAAACAATCCAGTCGATATTATCATGGGTAAGGCTGCTCAAGGCCTCTCCCCAGACGAAGCCAAGAAGAAGAAAGAATCTCTTTTGATCTCTTTTGGTATGGCAGAACTCAATGCAGATGGCACAGTCAAATACCCTCAAGCACTCGATGAAAAAGGTTTGCCTCTCACAGAGATGCAAGTGATACTCGATGAAGAGGGGAACCCTGTGGTTCAAAGCAAACCCGTTTTAGATGCCGATGGCAAAGCTAAAACAGAGACCCAGCCTGTCCTTGACTCAGAAGGAAATCCTGTGTTAGATAACGACGGGAAAGCTGTGCTTCAAGAGGTGGCTGTCGAAATTCAAGACACCCTTAAAAAAGAAGTTCCGGTTTATTCCAAAGATCCAGAACTTGCTTCTGGCTTAAAACAGTTTTTCGTCTATATAAAAAATGTGTTTAAGGGTGATTTTGGTTTGTCCTATAGCCAATACCCTAAACCAGTGATTGAAATTATTAAAGAAAGTCTTCCGTGGACTTTGGCTATCCAACTTCCAACAATTCTTTTGGGATGGATAATTGGTAACTTATTAGGTGCTTTTGCGGCTTACAAACGCGGTATTTTTGACAAGGTGTTCTTCCCATTAGCCATGTTCTTAAATGGGGTACCTTTCTTTGTCTTTGGTATGCTTTTGGTGGCTTTGTTCTCCATTACTCTAGGTTGGTTCCCAGCAATGGGGGCCTATGGTCCAGAAAAGGTGCCCAGCTTTTCATGGGATTTCTTTAAATCTTTGGGTTTTTATTATGTGCTTCCATTTTTCTCTGTATTCCCTATCCTGCTCAGTGGGCAAGCGACAGGCATGCGATCGATGAGTATTTATGAGCTTGGCACAGATTATATGAAATACGCCAAATGGTTAGGGCTTCGAGAAGGTCGAATCATAGGTTATATATTTAGAAATGCGATGCTCCCTCAATTGACAGGTCTTGCTCAATCTTTGGGTACCATGGTCGGAGGAGCGTTGATCACAGAGATGATTTTCTCTTATCCAGGTTTGGGTATGGCTATGCTCACCGCTATTCAGCAAAATGACTACGCCACTATTCAAGGCTGTACTCTAATGATTTCTATTTGTGTACTTATCGCAAACTTTG
This sequence comes from Fibrobacter sp., assembly GCA_012523035.1. Classification (GTDB taxonomy): domain Bacteria; phylum Fibrobacterota; class Fibrobacteria; order Fibrobacterales; family Fibrobacteraceae; genus JAAYJH01. The sequence continues at coordinate 5,009 of JAAYJH010000041.1, read as the reverse complement.
GAGTGGATGTCCTTATTGCACTTTTTGACCCACGCGTAAAAGCTGGCTTACAAATGGGAGATAAATAATCATGGTTAAATTATTAAAAAATCTATTAAAATCCCCCATGTTTGTGGTGGGAATCTCTATCTTTATTCTAACGCTGTTGATAGCTTTTTTTGGTCCTTTGTTATACAATGTAGATACCAACGCTAGAGATGTAGTGGCCGGAGCTTATGCTCCTTCTAGTGCTAGTCATATTTTGGGGACCGATCACTTGGGGCGAGATTATATGTCTCTACTAATCAGTGGGCTTCGCTCTTCTTTATATGTCGGTTTTGTGGCAGGTATCATTGCTACTACGCTAGGTGTTTTTATTGGGTTGTTCGGCGGATTCCGCGGTGGATGGATAGATGAACTTCTCAATATGGGAACCAACTTATTTATAGTCATCCCTTCGTTTGTGATTTTGGTGTTGATTAGTTCTGCTGTAAAAGATGGTCGTTCATTGACACTGATAGGCTTGATTATTGGACTCACTACATGGAGCTGGTCTGCTCGTGCTGTTCGGGCACAAGCTTCGTCGCTTCGAAGTCGAGATCACATCGCTTTAGCAAAGATCAATGGGGCAAGTTCACTTACCATTGTGATCAAACATGTGCTTCCTTATTTGTTGTCTTATGTATTTATGGTGTTTATCATGCAGGTTTCTTCTGGTATTCTTTCAGAGGCTTCTATTTCTATGATTGGTCTTGGTCCTTTAGATTCTACTTCTTTGGGAATCATTTTGAATCAAGCAAAAGATAACGGAGCGCTTTCTGATGGACTTTGGATTGCATTTCTTCCTGCCACTTTGATTATTACACTGACTGTGTTTTCTTTATATCTAATTAACACTTCCATGGAAGGTGTCTTTAACCCAAGACTTCGCAAATAAGGGTAAGGTGTTGTATGTCTAAAAGTATCTTTGAAGTAGAAAATCTTAGCCTCCATTATTTAGGTCGTTTTGGAGACAAAACACACGCTGTTACAGATGTGTCTTTTAAAATGAAGCAAGGTGAAATTTTAGGAATTGCTGGTGAATCTGGCTGCGGTAAATCCACCTTAGTGAGTGGACTGATGGGGATGTGTATTCCTCCTTTATACCCCACAAGCGGAGATGTACGAGTAGCAGGTGAATCTTTGATGAATCGCACTGTTGAAGACATTCGAGCCAATGTGCTTGCACAAAAGGTGTCGATGATCCCTCAAGGAGCTTTTAACGCTTTGAATCCAGTTCGTAAAATCAAAGACATAGCCGCCGATGTGATTGCTGCCCATCAAAGTTCTGGTGTTCATATGAATGCACAAGAAATTTACCAGCGTTTAAGGACTCGTTTTGATTTATTTGGAATGGATACAGATAGAGTTTTGAACTCATTTCCTATCCAATTGACGGCCGGAGAAAGGCAACGCTCAGTTATAGGGATTTCCACTCTTTTGAACCCACAAATGGTGATAGCCGACGAACCAACTTCGGCACTCGATGTGAGTACGCAAAAAGAAGTGATTTCTATGATATTTGATCTGCTGGATAAAGGTGTATTCTCCACCATGATTTTTATCACTCATGAACTCCCTTTATTGTATCATGTGGCAGACAATATAGCCATTATGTATGCAGGAGAGTTTGTAGAAATGGGGACAGCAGAGCAAGTGGTTAAAGACCCTCGTCATCCTTACACAAAGGCTTTGATGGGGGCCATGCTTAGCACAGAAAAAGCCCAAAGGACGCGCAAGCCTGTGGCCATTGAAGGAGCGCCGCCTAGCTTAGACAAACCTATTATTGGTTGTCGTTTTGCAGATCGTTGTTCCATAGCTCGTCCAGAATGTAAAAAGAATAAACAAAACTTAAGAATAGTAGCTGGTCGCGAAGTGAGGTGTGATTATGCTGAGTAATGAATCTATTGTGTTTTCTGCAAAAAATGTAAGCAAAACTTTTGGTGCAGGTAAAAATCAAGTCACTGCAGTAAACGATGTGTCCTTTGACATTTATGATGGCGAAATCATATCTATAGTGGGTGGTTCTGGTTGTGGAAAGAGTGTGCTAGCAAAGATTATGCTAGGGCTTTATCCTGCGAGCAAAGGTGTTTTTCTCTACAACGGTAGAAAGATTAGCAACCTAAAACGCCATTGGGGCGAGGTACAATCAGTATTTCAAGACCCATTTAGCTGTTTTAATCAGTTTTTCACCATTCGCTCTCAGCTAGAAGATGCCTTTAACATTTTTAAGAAAAAACCATCTAAAGAAGAGATTAAAAGAAGAGTGGACGAAGGCCTTTTGGCGGTGAATGTAACTCCAAAAGACATTGAAGGCAAATACTCTTTTGAACTCTCTGGCGGTCAAATGCAGCGAATGCTTTTAGCTCGAATTTTTGCTTTAAGGCCAAAAGTTTTGATTGCCGATGAACCCACTTCAATGGTAGATGCTTGTGTTAGAGCCAATATTTTGGATTACTTGATGAAGCTCAAAAAAGAGTTGCACATGACCATTGTTTTCGTTACCCATGACATTGGTCTTGCTAACTATGTGAGCGATAGAATTTTTATCATGCACGAAGGTAAAATTGTCAATGCTGGAACTCCAGAAGAAGTTTTAGACAAGACAGAAGAAGCACATACCCTTAAACTTTTGGATGATATTCCAGAAGTACACAAAGAGGAATGGATAAAAAACAGCCATCGAGCAAAAAACAAAAAAGTTTCATAACCGAAATTTATAGAATATTATTCTTAGGATTAGATGATGTCGAAAATTATTGCTATATCAGATGAAATGGTTTCCATAGGTATGGATTCTGGAAAACTGAAAGAAGTTTCAAAAAGTGATTGTAACTTTATCCCAAAAATTGGTGACAAAGTAGAAATTTTCGAAGAAAACGATAAAGTCATAGTATGTAAAAAAGAAACTATGAATCCAAAAACTATTGATGGAAAGGTAGTAAATAAACTGGCATACGCTTTATTCGGTGTTTTTTTAGGCTCGTTCGGAATACATAAGTTTTACTCGGGTAAAATTGGAATGGGAATTTTTTACCTTCTTTTTTGTTGGACTTTTATTCCAGGTGTTGTGGGGTTTATTGAAGGTATTATAGCTCTAACAAAGCCAGAAGATTCTAATGGAAATATTATTGTCTAGTAATCACTCACAAAAGGAATAAAAATGGAGAAACTAAATTCATAAAGATCTCTTGCTTCTGTTATTTTACTTAGTATCGTAACTTTTGGCTTTTATGTATGCTATTTCATCTATACAGCGGCTAGAGAAGTGAACTTAACTTGTGCTGGAGATGGGAAGAAAACTAACGGTCTTATTATTACCGGACTTCTTTCTCTTGTTACACTTGGTATTTATAACTTTATTTGGTTATATCATATTTCTGATCGCTTAAAAAATGCTGGAGCAAATATAGATGGAGCTAATATTTTATTATGGGAAATTTTAGGCTCTTTTATAATTGTAGGACCTTTTATTGCATTGAATAAACTCATTAAGGCATTGAATTTTGTAAATGCAAGGTATAACGATTCGCACTAAGTTTTGATAAAAGCTCTTTAAAAGAGCTTAGTCAAGATTCGATTTTTTGTGTTCTATGAGTTTTAACTTGTGGCTTTTATTGTAGTATAGGCGCTTCTGACTACCCTAATCTATAGAAGATGGATTTTTGATTTTTTCTACAAATTTTTGACAGGTGGCTTGAGGGTCCGGACTTTCAAAGATGGCACTGCCGACTACAAAAATGTTGGCTCCAGCGTTTTGAGCTTCTTGGATGTTGTCCAGTTTGATGCCGCCGTCGATTTGGATGTTGAGTTCGGGTTTTTGGTCTCGTAGATTTTTGATTTTGTCTAAGGTGTAGGGAATGAGTTTTTGACCACCAAAACCAGGGTTCACAGACATGATGAGCACCATTTGAACTATGTCTAAACTATGGCGAATACTTTCAATAGGAGTGGCGGGGTTTATAGATACAGCAGGGATACAGCCTAGTTCTTCGATGCGATGGAGCAAACGATCTAAGTGATTAGTGGTTTCGGCGTGTATGCAGATGTAATGAGCACCCGCCTTGGCAAAGGCTTCGACATAATTTTCGGGATTTGAAATCATAAGATGACAGTCGAGTGGGAGTGAGGTGCCTTTTTTTATGTTTTGAGCTATAGTAGGCCCAAAACTAATGTTGGGGACAAAGTGACCGTCCATGATATCCAGATGGATGAGTTCTGCACCACCTTGTTCGATAGCTTGGAGGTTTTTTCCTAATTCTAAAAAGTTGGCGTTCAATACGCTTGGGGCTATGATTTGTGTTAAATTCATGAATTAAATATAGTCAGTTTGCCATCTTTTTATTATAATTATTTATAAGAAGTTTCTAAAAAGAGGTTTTTTTTTGCATTTATTGGCTCTTTTCTTTTTTTTATAGGGGAAAGATTGCATTAAATTCTTTTGAGATTTCTATTTTATATGAGAAGGAGTAAAAAATGACTGTAAAAAAATCTAAGTTAACCAAAACGGCAAAGGCTGCTACGACTAAAGTAGCCAAGACTGCTGCCAAAAAAGCTGTCGAAAGTACTCAAAAAACTGTGAAGAAAGTGGCTAAAACTGCAAGTGCTGCGACTAAAACTGCTAAAGCAGCCGCAACTAAAGTGACTAAGACGACTGCAAAAAAAACAGTTGCAAAAAAAGATGCTAAAGAAAAAGTTGTTTTTAGTATCGATGCTCCTTTAGCGACTACGGTTTCTATTGCAGGTTGCTTTAATGAGTGGAATCCTACCAAAAATAAACTTAAAAAAGGAAAAGATGGATTGTGGTCCATTACGCTTTCTTTGGAACCAGGTGTTTACGAGTATAAATTTGTGTGTGACTCAGTGAATTGGGATGAAGGCGATAACAAAATCAAAAATGTCTAAGCATAGTATTCCGTTTCAAATATTAAAGCAGGGTGTCGAGAATTTTGGCACCCCTCTTTGGTTATACGACCAAAAAACGATTGAGT
>JAAYJH010000040.1 GCA_012523035.1 Fibrobacter sp. | reverse complement strand
TACTGTAGAGCTCATCGCTCCTATCGCCATGGACAAGCAACTCCGCTTTGCTATCCGTGAAGGTGGACGAACTGTTGGTGCTGGTTCCGTAACAGAAATTCTTAATTAAGAGAGTATATATAAATGGCAAGGGAACTTATCACATTAGAATGCACAGAGTGCAAACAACGAAATTACGATACAGATAAAAACAAACGACTTCATCCATCTAGGGTGGAGCACAAAAAGTATTGTCCATTTTGTCGTAAGCACACTATGCACAAGGAAACTAAATAAGGAGTTTTAGGTCAGTAGCTCAATTGGTAGAGTAACGGTCTCCAAAACCGTCGGTTGGGGGTTCGATTCCCTCCTGACCTGCTTCTTCGGAGTTAAGATATGAGAAAATTTCAGCAATATATTAAAGAAGTGATTCAAGAACTAAAAAAAGTAACTTGGCCAACTTGGGAAGAGTTAAAAGGTTCTACTATGGTCGTCATTATTTTTAGCTTAATTATGGGTTCTTATATTGCTGGACTTGACTTCGGTTTGTCTTGGCTAGTAGAACGTTTTATAGGTCGTGGATAACAATATGCAAGATGTAAAAATGCAGTGGTTTGCAGTCCACACTTTTGCAGGGCAAGAAAATAAAATTAAACAGCATCTTGAACTAATGATAGAACGCGAAGAAATCCAAGATAAGTTTGGTCGTATCTTGGTGCCACAAAAAACTGTAAAAGTAAGTTCTTCTGGCAAGAGAAAAGCAAGAACTAAGGTTTATAATTTATACCCATCTTATGTTATTGTAGAGATGATCTTAGATGAGCTCACCCAGCATATTGTGGCTTCTATTCCCGGTGTCACACATTTTAGTGGTGTTAGTCGTTTAAATAAAACTCCTGTTCCTTTGCGAAAAAGTGAAGTGGATCGCATTTTAGGTATAGAGTCAGATGATTTAATAGAAGACGAGATTATTCCATATACTATTGGAGATCAAGTCCGTATAAAAGAAGGTCCTTTTAAGGATTTTGAGGGCTCAATTAATGAAGTAATGGCAGATAAATCTAAAATCAAAGTAATGGTTTCAGTTTTTGGTCGTTCCACACCAGTTGAGCTTGCTTTTAACCAAGTCGAACCAAGTTCTTAATTGTATAGGCTTGAAATGGAGAAATAAAGTGGCAAAGAAAATTACAGGTTATATTAAGCTACAAATACCAGGTGGTGCAGCTAATCCATCACCTCCAGTAGGTCCTGCCCTTGGTCAAAAGGGTGTTAATATTATGGAGTTTTGCAAACAGTTTAATGCTAAAACTCAAGATGCAAAAGGAATGGTAATTCCAGTAGTGATTACCGTTTTTGCAGATAAAAGTTTTACTTTTATTACAAAAGTACCGCCAGTACCTGTTTTAATTAAAAAGGCTGTTGGCATAGATAAAGCTTCGGGTGAGCCCAATCGTAAAAAAGTTGGTTCTATCACTCAAGATCAAGTCCGGGCTATTGCAGAGCAAAAGATGCCGGATCTAAACACAATCGACCTCGAAGCAGCACAGCGTATGGTAGCGGGCACAGCTCGTTCTATGGGCGTAGAAGTTGTTAGCTAAGAGGCAGGTAATTCACCGTTATAGTGTCTGACAGGAAACACCATGTTCAGAGGAAAAAAATACAAAAATCTAGCGAAAGCAATCAATCGTAATCAACAATACGATTTAGCTGAAGCTATTCAAATACTAAAAAAATCCGAGATTAAATTCGATCAAACGGTCGAAGTTCATTTTAATCTTGGTGTGGACCCCAAACATTCCGACCAAGTGGTTCGTGGCACAGTTGTGTTGCCGCATGGCACTGGGCGCGATGTCCGTGTACTTGTCTTCTGTAAAGATAATAATCTTGAGGCAGCCAAGGAAGCGGGTGCTATCGACGCCGGTGGCGAAGACTTGGTGCAGAAAATCCAAGGAGGATGGCTAGAATTTGATGCCGTTATTGCTACTCCCGACATGATGCCGGTGATTAGTAGAGTGGCGAAAATACTGGGCCCTCGTGGATTGATGCCGAGTCCTAAAGCAGGTACAGTGACTCTTAATGTTGCTCAAACTGTTAAAGAACTCAAAGCGGGTAAAATTCAGTACCGCGTTGATAAAGGTGCAAATATTCACACGCCAGTTGGAAAGCTTTCTTTTGCTGAAGAACAACTTATCGACAACATTAAATCGGTAGTAGATTCAGTGATCAAAGCAAAGCCTCAAACTTCAAAGGGAACTTATATTAAAAGTCTCACTTTGACGGCGACAATGACCCCAAGCATTAAACTAGATTTAAGCTTGACACGATAGGAGTGAAACCATGAAATCTGTAGAAAAAAAACAACAGACTGTGGACGCCATCGTTGAGTCATTCAAAGATGCCACTGCGGTTTATTTGTTAAACTATCAAGGTATTACTGTTGAGAAAGATAATGCTCTTCGTCTTGAATTAAGAAAAAAAGGCGTTTATTATAGAGCAATAAAAAACACAATGTTAAAGCGTGTTTTTGAAAAACTCAACATTACTGGTCTTGATGATGTTCTTGTAGGTGCAACATCTGTGATGGTCGGTTTAGCCGAAGATCCATTGTTACCTGCTCGTGAAATCGAAGCTTTTCACAAAGCAAATCCTGGTTTCCTTGTGAGCAAGAGCATCTTCTTAGATGGAGAACTTTTACCTGGTTCAGAAATTGTTAATCTTTCAAAAATGCCAGACCGCCTTGGAATGATCGCACAGCTTGTGATGATTGCACTAAGTCCTGGTTCAACTATTGCTGGACAAATCAAAGCTCTTCAAGAAAAACTTGAAAAGGGTTCAGAAGAATCTCCAAACTCTTCAGAATCTTAAACACACTAACACGAAATCATTTAAACGGAATAATCGGAGAAACAAATCATGGCAACAGATATAAAGGCATTAGGCGATCAAATTGTGGGCCTATCCCTACTCGAAGCTAAAGAATTAGCTGACTATCTTAAAGAAACTCACGGCATTGAAGCTGCTAGTGGCGTCGCAGTTGTGGCCGCTGCTCCTTCAGAAGGTGCTGCAGCAGACGAAAAAACTGAATTCGATGTTGTTTTAGTAGAACACGGGGCTCAAAAAATGGCCGTTCTTAAAGCTGTTCGTACTATCACAGGTCTTGGTCTTAAAGACGCTAAAGATCTAGTTGAGAAACCAGATAGTCTAGTAAAAGAAGCAGTTTCTAAAGAAGAAGCTGAAAAACTTAAAAAGGAATTAGAAGATCTTGGAGCAAAGGTAGCTCTTAAGTAATGACATTTACTTTCTGATTTTACTCAAATAGCCTGCACTTTTGTGCGGGCTATTGGGGTTTATTTAGATTTTATAGCAAAATATGAATGATTCAAATGCAAAATAAGAAGAGAAATATGAACACTTTAAAACTTTCAAAGCCCTATTTTCCCTTATGTTGTCATTCCAATTCATGTTTTTTTATTCCATTGTTTTTTAGAATAAATTCTACGAGTTTTTCACAAAATGAGGTATTCCAATGACGGAGAGAAAAAGTTATTCCTCCAATAAGTTCAAGCTTGAACTACCATATTTAATAGAGGTTCAAAAAGCTTCTTATGAACAATTTCTTCAAAAGAATACGCCTATTCAAGATCGCTTGAATGTAGGGTTAGAGAGAGTCTTTCAGGATATTTTTCCTATTACTGATATTAAGGAGCTAAATTCCTTAAAGTATGAGGGCTATAATTTTGGAGTGCCTAAGTACGGTGTCGCGGAATCAAGAGAAAGAGGTTTGACTTACTCTATTCCTCTATATGCGAACTTATCTTTGCATCGTTTCGAAAAAGACGGAGAAGATACGCGATTAAAAGAAGAAATAAAAAACAATGTTTTTATTTGTGATTTACCTATCATGACGGACAATGGCACTTTTATAATCAATGGTGCTGAACGAGTGGTGGTGTCTCAGTTGCATCGTTCTCCTGGTGTGAGTTTTGATGAAGAAATCCTTCCAAATGGTCGTTCCGATTTTAAGAGCAGGATCATTCCTCATCGTGGTGTATGGGTAGAGTTTTTAACTAATGCAGATGCTCTTTATTTTGTAATTGATAGAAAAAAGAAAATTCCAGCATCTGTTTTATTGCGTTGTATTGGTTTTGAAACCACAGAAGAAATTCTAGATTTATTTTATAAAAATAGCGAAGTCATTGAAATAACAAAAGTGGATCCAGATCATTTGATGCATCGTATTATACGCAAAGATATAATAGATCATGAATCTGGAGAACTTATATTAGAGGCTAACACTGTTATTGATGACAAAAATATTGAAAGGCTTTTAGAGAGTGGAGTCAATGAAGTTTCATTGATTGCTCAAGAAGAAGATAGTCTTTTGATTCATAACACTTTGAATGTAGATAAGTGTAAAAACAAAGAAGAAGCCTTAAAACAAATTTATTTGATTACCCATCGTTCTCAAGAAGAAGCCCCCAACTTAGCGACTGCTGAAGCGTTTTTTGCAGAGTTGTTTTTTGAAGATCGTCGCTACGATTTGGGCGAAGTGGGTCGCTATCGTTTAAATGCTAAGGTTTACAACTCGATAACCGAAAAAATCATCATAGAAAATAAAAAATCAAAACCAAGTCTAGGCACCATGACCATGACAGAAGAGGATTTTCTTGCCATTATAATTTATATGGTTGGACTCTATGACGATGCTGAATATTATTCCTTAGATGACATTGACCATTTAGGCAATCGTCGTACTCGCTCTGTTGGAGAATTGCTAGCCAATCAAATGTCTATTGGTTTGAGTAGAATGAGTCGCGTGATTCGTGAAAATTTATTCACTTCACCTAGAGACGCAGATGCCATTACTCCTCGAGATTTAGTAAACACTCGAATGGTTAGTTCTGTGGTTCAAGCTTTCTTTGGTTCTGGTCAATTGTCTCAATTTATGGACCAAATGAATCCTTTAGCCGAACTCACTCACAAACGCCGTCTTTCGGCTCTTGGACCTGGCGGACTTTCTCGTGAAAGAGCCTCTTATGAAGTTCGTGATGTGCATTATACTCATTATGGCCGTTTATGTCCTATCGAAACCCCTGAAGGTCCAAATATTGGTTTGATTAGCTCTTTGTCCACTTTTGCTATAGTGAATCATTTTGGTTTTATAGAAACTCCATATCGTATTGTTGGTCTTTTAGCTTTTAAAAATTCAAAGGGCGAAGAGGTTTTCTTCCCAGAAGAAAAGTGGCATTTTACTTTGTTCAAAAGTTTTGTTCGAGAACCTCATTTATTTGTTTTAGAGGATTTAAGTGAAAGGCAAAAAGATCGTGTCCGCTTAAAACTAGACCATCGTCAAAGAGACCTCTTTAACTCTTTTGCAAATAAAGTTTTTGAATTTAAAGTGGGGGACACTTCTACTTTTGTTAAAAATGGAACCATTATAGAAGACTTTAATGGTAAAGCAGATTATGTTCAAGCTTCTAACGATGTAGAGCAAATAGTTTCTAGCTTTGTGGTTTATTTGACTGCAGACGAAGAAGATGCATACCAAGTGGCACCTGCTAGTACTAATTTAAACGATGAAAGTCGTTTCACAGAAGAATTTGTGGTGGTTAGAGCCCAAAGTGAATACCCTCATCTTTTAAATAAAGAGAGAATCGCTATAGACGATAAGGAAACTCCTAGAGTGGATTTGATGGATATAGCACCTATGCAAATTGTTTCTGTAGCTGCAGGCCTAATTCCTTTCTTGGAACATGATGATGCAAACCGTGCTTTGATGGGTTCTAATATGCAACGCCAAGCTGTGCCTTTGTTGCGCTCAGAATCTCCAATAGTTGGAACAGGTTTAGAACGCAAAGCTGCGATAGATTCTGGAACGGTCGTTGTGGCTAAACACTCTGGTTTAGTGACTTTTGTAGATGCTACCCGAATCGAAGTAGAACATGGTAAATTGATTGATGATCAGTTTTATCCACTAGAAGGTTTAGGAGAAAATTTTGAGTTTTTAACACAAGATCCTATAGATATTTATACACTTCGTAAGTTTGAACGATCGAACCAAAATTCTTGCATTAATCAAAAACCCATAGTCACCGTAGGAGATTATGTTCAAGCTGGAGATATTCTAGCTGACGGCGTCTCTACCGAAAATGGAGAACTTGCACTAGGAAAGAATGTTTTAATTGGTTTTTTACCTTGGAATGGTTATAACTACGAAGACGCTGTGATTATATCAGAAGAACTGGTGATCAACGACACCTTTACTTCTATACATATTGAAGAGTATGAATTAGAGGTGCGAGACACAAAACGAGGACCAGAAGAATTAACTCGAGAAGTTCCTAATGTAGGAGAAGAAGCCGTTAAAGATTTAGATGAAAATGGCATCATTCGTATTGGAGCTGAAGTTAAATCAGAAGATATTTTGGTAGGTAAAGTCACTCCAAAAGGAGAGACGGAACTTTCTCCAGAAGAGAGATTGTTACGAGCTATATTTGGTGAAAAAGCCGGAGATGTTCGTGACTCTTCTTTAAAGGCTCCTCCAGGTATGAAAGGAGTGGTTGTAGACACACGCGTATTCAGTAGAAAAGACCGTTCAAACAAAAAAAGTAAAGAACAAGATCAAGAGAAAATCTACGAAATTCGTGAGCGCTTTCAGCTTGAAATGGACCGTATTAAAAACACCAGTCGAGAACATTTATTTAGAATATTAGGTGGAAAGACAACGGGCAAAATTTTAAGTTATGAAACCAATGAAAAGTTGGTTCCAGAAAATCAGACCATTACAGAACAGACTTTTGCTTATATTGATATTACAGATATTTCTTTGAAATCGACTTTTACACAAGACAGTCAAGAGCTTCAAGATAAAGCGATTAAATTAGTAGATGCAGCGAGAAACGCATTGGAAGATTTAACGCACAATATGGAAAAAGAAATTGATAAAGTGACCAAAGGAGATGAGCTTAAACCAGGAGTTTTACAAACGGTTAAGGTTTACATCGCCACAAAACGCCGTTTATCTATAGGTGATAAAATGGCGGGTCGTCATGGTAACAAGGGTGTAGTATCCAAAATAGTCCCAGTAGAAGATATGCCTTTTACAGAAGACGGTCGTCCTTTACAGATTTTGTTAAATCCATTAGGTGTACCTTCTCGTATGAACATTGGTCAAGTATTAGAAGTTCATTTAAGCTGGGCTGCAAAAGTCTTAGGCTTTAAGGTAGAAACTCCTGTTTTTGATGGAGCATCTTTTGACGAGATCGTATCAGAATTAAAAGAAGCATATGCAAAAGAACCCATTGTGGATTATGAAATGAATGCCGACGAAAATAAAGTGATTGGTAAAGCCAAACTTTATGATGGTCGTACAGGAGAAGCTTTTTTGAATCCAGTGACGATTGGTTATATGTATTACTTGAAACTAGATCACTTAGTGGATAATAAAATACATGCTCGTTCTATTGGATCGTACGCACTGGTGACTCAACAACCTTTAGGTGGAAAAAGTCAATTTGGTGGACAACGATTTGGAGAAATGGAAGTGTGGGCATTGGAAGCTTATGGAGCAGCCTATACACTTCAAGAGCTTCTGACTGTTAAATCGGATGATGTAGCAGGTAGGTCCAAAATTTATAGTGCAATAGTAAAAGGTAAAAATACAGAGCCACCTGGTGTTCCTGAGTCTTTCCGTGTGATGCTTCGTGAAATTCACGCCTTAGGCTTAGATATGAAAACAAGAGGAGAAATATAATATGTCCGAAGAACTGTTTAAATATTCTGAAAATACTGGCAATATCTCCATCCACTTAGCATCTCCAGATTTGATTCGTCATTGGTCTTTTGGAGAGGTTATAAAACCAGAAACCATTAATTATCGTTCATTTAAACCAGAAAAAGATGGGCTTTTTTGTGAAAAAATCTTTGGTCCTGTTAAAAACTGGGAATGTAATTGTGGAAAATTTAAAAGAATTCGATACAAAGGTGTGATTTGTGATCGATGCGGTGTAGAAGTGACTCATTCCAAAGTTCGTCGTGAAAGGATGGGACATATTGACCTAGCAATTCCTTTAACTCACACTTGGTTTGTTCGCAACTTACCTAGCGTGATTGGTGGTCTTTTAGGGATTGACACCAAATCACTAGAAAATATAATTTATCATGAAAAGTATATCGTTATCGATCCAGGTGACACGGACTTGACTGTAAATGAGCTTATAGATGAGTTTAAATATGTGGACTTAGAAAACGAAGGCCGTACATTTGATGCAAAAATGGGTGCATCTGCTCTGAAGCTCCTTTTGTCTAGATTGAATCTAAAGGAATTGTCCGATGAACTTCGTATTTTAGCTGTAGCTAAATCTAAAACTAAAAGAGATGAAGCCTTTAAGCGATTACAAATAGTAGAAGCTTTCAGAAAATCTCAGTTAGAGTCTTTTCGTGAATATTATGAAAATCCAGAGGCTTTTTCGCGCAGTGAAATGCCTTGGGTTCGAGACATTGCAGCAGCGGTAAGCGAATTTAAAGCCAACTACAAAGGAAACTTAGAAACTGATTTATTTATAGATGTTTTTGATCAATTTGTAGAATTATATCCAAAAGAATTCCGTCTAATCCCCAATCAACCTGAATGGATGATTTTAGATGTGCTTCCTGTGATCCCTCCAGAACTTAGGCCTTTGGTGCCATTAGATGGCGGTCGTTTTGCAACTTCGGATTTAAATGAGCTTTATCGTAGAGTGATAAACAGAAACAATCGTCTCAAAAAACTCATCGATATAAGAGCCCCCAATGTGATTTTATCTAACGAGAAGCGAATGCTTCAGGAAGCTGTGGATCAATTGTTAGATACAAGTCGTCGAGTGGCTAGGACAGGAAATAATAGGCCTTTAAAATCTATCTCAGAGTTGTTGAAGGGTAAACAAGGTCGTTTCCGTTTGAACCTTTTAGGTAAACGAGTGGATTATTCTGGTCGTTCTGTTATTGTGGTGGGTCCAGAGCTACAAATGCACGAATGCGGACTTCCAAAAAGCATGGCTTTAGAGCTTTATAAACCTTTTATTATCCAACGACTTGAAGAACAAGGTTTAGTTTACACTCTAAAAGCGGCAAAGAAATTTGTAGATGCTGAACGCCCCGAGGTATGGGACATTTTAGAGCAAATAACAGAAGACCATCCTGTGATGTTAAACCGTGCTCCAACTCTACACCGATTAGGTATTCAGGCTTTCTACCCTAAACTTATTGAAGGAAATGCAATTCGCTTGCATCCTTTAGTTTGTGCCGCGTTTAACGCAGACTTTGATGGTGACCAAATGGCTGTGCATTTACCGCTTTCTTTTGAAACTCAATTAGAATGCCGTGTTTTAATGCTTTCTTCTAACAATATTTTGCACCCAGCATCGGGCCAGCCTATTGCGGTGCCTAGCCAAGATATTGTGCTTGGTCTTTATTATCTGACCAAATCTGGTCTCAATCGAAAGGGCGAGGGCATGAGATTTTCAGATAAAGCAGAAGCCATTAGGGCCTTTGAAAATGGTTTCGTAGATTTAAATGCGAATGTTTATTTGAAGTTGGAGAAAGGCTCTCAAGTATATTATACTTCATTTGAAAAAGACACTCTTTGTGAAAGAGATTTTGCTGATGATAAGGGTGAGATGCAATTTGTAGCTAAAAAGGGTGAAAAGGTCCGTTTAGTTAAAGTCTTAGAATCCACCTTGATTAAAACCACTGTAGGACGCGTTTTCTTGAATGATATCGTTCCAGATGTATTAGGTTATGCCAATGATCTTTTTAGTAAAAAAGTAATTGCTAAATCTGTGGATGATTTGTATCGTAAAACCGGAAATCGCCTCACTGTAGAGTTTTTAGATCAGCTAAAAGATTTAGGTTATCATTGGGCTACCCGATCGGGAGCTTCTGTGGCTATTGCCGAAATGGTTATACCAGAAGAAAAGCAAGATTTATTAGACCAAGCCACAGAAAAAGTATCAACTATTCGTGAATTATACGAAGAAGGTGTGATTACTGATGGTGAGCGATACAACCAAATTGTGGATGTATGGTCAAAAACAACCAAGGATGTAGCCGATCAACAGTGGGAATTGTTATCAAGAGACAAAGAGGGCTTTAACCCTGTATATATGATGGCTGATTCTGGTGCTCGTGGAAGTCGCGAGCAAATTAAACAGTTGTCTGGTATGCGTGGTTTAATGCAAAAACCAACTAAACAGCTGGGCGGACAAGAAGTGATTGAAAACCCTATCACCTCGTGTTTCCGTGAAGGTCTTAATGAGATGGAGTATTTTATTTCTTCTCATGGAGCTCGAAAGGGATTGGCAGATACCGCTCTTAAAACTGCTGATGCGGGATACTTGACTCGTCGATTAGTGGATGTGGCTCAAGAGCTTGTGGTGACTATTCCAGATTGTGGAACCACAGAAGGCATCGATATTTCGGCGTTTAAAGATGGTGATGATACTGTGATCCCATTAGAAGATCGCTTATTGGGTCGTGTCCCTTGTGAAGACATTAAACATCCTATTAGCGATGAAATCATTGTTGCTTCAGGGAGTTTAATTGAAGAACGAGATTTACCAAAGATTACGGCTGTGGGTATAGAGCATGTTAAAATGCGTTCTGTGCTGACTTGTGACGCACCTCAAGGGGTGTGTGCCAAGTGTTATGGTCGTATGTTATCTTCGGGGCGTCCAGTAGATATGGGAGAAGCCGTTGGAGTGCTCGCCGCTCAATCCATTGGTGAGCCTGGAACCCAGTTGACTCTTCGAACTTTCCATATTGGTGGTGCTTCTAGTCGTCTTACTGTAGAAAACAATAAAAAGGCTATAGTCGATGGTCATGTCGAATTAGAAATGGTCGATGTGGTAGAAAACAAAGGGGAACGCATTGTGGTGAGCCGTATGGGTGAGTTGGTGATTTTTGATACTTTTGGTATCAACAAAGGTCGCTTCCAAGTCCCTTATGGTGCTAATATCCATGTCAAAAATCAAGATAAAGTCCAGCAAGGCGATGTTCTTTTTGAATGGGACGCTTATAGTAGCCCAATTATTTCTAGTGTAGAAGGCGAAGCCCAGTTTATAGATCTTTTTGAAAACATTACTTATCGTGTTGAAAAAGATGAAGTTACTGATATCGAAACTTGGACTATTATTAGTGATAAACGAGGAAAACGACGACCTGCAATCAGTGTTCTAGATAAAAAGGGCGAGAAAATCGGTCATTTTATGCTTCCAGATGGAGCTGTTCTTTCTGTAATGGATAAAGCTCAAGTGAGTGTAGGCCAAACATTGGCTAAACTCCCAAGAGCAGTAGGTAAAACTCGAGACATTACTGGAGGTTTACCACGCGTTCAAGAGTTATTTGAAGCTCGAATTCCTAAGAACACGGCGGTGATTGCACCTATTGACGGAATCGTTTCATATGGTGGAGAAGAAAGAAACAATCAAAAAGTGATTATAAAAGACACTGTAGTTGTTAAAAACAGTGATGGAACGGAAATAACTCGTGAAATAGAAGAGACTGTTTTAGTTTCAAGAGGGCGTCATTTAGCTGTCCACGAAGGAGACCGAGTGCGTCGAGGTCAAAAAATTTGTGAAGGCAGCGTGAATTTGCACGATATTCTTAAGGTTTTAGGCCCAGAAGAAGTCCAACGACACTTAGTCAACGAAATTCAAACAGTGTACAGACTTCAAGGTGTGGCTATTGCAGATAAACACATTGAGTGTATCGTACGACAAATGATGCGTAAAGTTAAAATTTCTAATCCTGGTGATTCAGAATTTCTTGCGGAAGAAGAAGTGTCAAAAGCACGCCTTCGTACAGAAAATGAAGCTCTTATAGCACAAAATAAAAAACCAGCTGAATTTACTCCAATGTTGTTGGGTATTACCAAAGCTGCTCTTGCAACGGATAGCTTTATTTCTGCAGCATCTTTCCAAGAAACCACCAAAGTGCTCACTCGTGCTGCTATTGAAGGTCGAGTGGATGCTCTTAGTGGACTTAAAGAAAATGTCATTACTGGTCGATTGATCCCAAGCGGAACAGGTTCACATCATTTAAGAAACTTAGTGGTGGTGGATGCCGATGCCGAAGAAGATCAGGCAAAGGCTCTACAAGAGACAGAAGAATCAGATGATGACTTAGTGATTCAAATGTTAGAAACTGATGTTCACAGTGGTGAAGATGAGTTTTTTGGTGGGTAATTTTAAATATGTACTTGAAATTATCTGATATTAATTTATATTTGCACTCCAAATTCTAGGAGATAATAGTGCCAACAATTCAACAACTTGTCCGTAAAGGGCGTGCCAAACTTAGTAACAGAACTGCTTCGCCAGCTCTGAAATCTTGTCCACAAAAGCGTGGTGTATGTACGCGTGTTTACACAAGCACTCCTAAAAAGCCAAATTCAGCGCTTCGAAAGATTGCCCGTGTACGCTTATCCAATAAAATGGAAGTCACCGCATACATTCCAGGTGAGGGGCATAATTTACAAGAACACTCCATCGTGTTGATTCGTGGTGGGCGTGTAAAAGATGTTCCAGGTGTTCGTTATCACATCATTCGCGGTACATTAGACACTCAAGCTGTTAATAATCGTCAGAATGGTCGTTCCAAATACGGCGTAAAAAGAAAATCAGACGCTAAAAAATAAGGTAAAATATGTCCAGAAGAAGAAAGGCTTTAAATCGTATAATACTTCCAGACCCTCGCTACAAGTCCACTCTTGTTACAGAGCTTATGGGTGTTGTTCTCAAAAAAGGCAAGAAAACAGTAGCCGAGCAAATCGTTTACACAGCTCTAGATGAACTCAATAAAAAAGTAGAGGGTAAAGAAAGCACCCTCGAAAAATTTGAAGTTTGTTTAGACAATATCAAGCCGCGACTTGAAGTAAAGTCTCGCCGTGTAGGTGGAGCAAACTATCAAGTCCCTATGGAAGTGGCTCCAGATCGAGCTAAAGCCTTAGCCCTTCGTTGGCTTCTCGATGCTGCTCGCAAACGCACAGAGTCTAATATGGCTTCTCGTTTGGCTGCAGAGCTTGTAGCAGCAAAAAATGGAGAAGGTAACGCAGTTCGTAAGAAAAACGAAGTCCACAAAATGGCAGAAGCAAACAGAGCTTTTGCACATTTCCGCTGGTAAGTTTTTACTAGTTTTAAGACTTAATTCTATTATAAATGCTTCTTAGGAAGCATTTTTTATAGAGTTTACGAACATTTCACATTATAAGGCAATCTGCTAAAAGTCCTTTAGACAGATCTAGCCAAAAAAACTTCTCAAATCTAGTCTTCTAAAAAAACAGAAGGATTTTGAAGTCTCACACACGCCTGGTTTTTTACAGCAAAACCTCTCTTTCATCTTCATAGCGAGTGAAGCGTAATAAATCAGCAAAAATGTGCGTTATAAGTGTTTGGAAAGGCTTGGCGACATATTGCTTTTTCAAGTGAATCATGGAACCAATGGCATACAACACCAATCCTGTAAAAAGTGTCCTACAAACATACGGCGTTTTTTGTTCTGTCTTATAATTTCTGAGCTTTATATTTATTTTAACTTCTCTAAAAACAATCGAAGCGCTCTTTTGAAGCGATTTTGAAAGGTGTGTTTTTAAAGAATCTATTTACATCATGGCGTGAACTTGCTCTCTTTCTTACAGGAATCTTTGTTTGGTGCAAATATTTTTTTATTTTCAACAAAAAGACCGCACCTCAAGAGCTTCTATGCGTCGCACAAAAGCAAAGCTTTTATGCTTAAAAATTTCTCGAGTTCCATTAAAAAAACATGCCTAAAAAGCGTGAATATGTCGTGTTTCGAGTACCTTCATGTCTCTCTTTCGAGTCAATTTTAAAAATTTTAATAATCGCTTGAACTTTTGTATTGATTTTTAAGTCTATTTCAAATTATATCGAGCTAAATCATCTATAAAACTCTGAATTATAGGGGCTTTTTCAAAGAGTTAAAAACATGAAATTAGCCTAGCGAACGGAATTCAAATACTATCCATAAAACACCTAGTGATTTAAGGATGTTTAGAGGGGATCATAGAATCGAATAAAATTATTTTGCTCTTAGAATCGATTCATAGTCGTAAAAAGAAGGTGTTTTTGAATCTTTTCACGATTATTAATATAAAACTGCCTCTTCTCTCTTTTTAGTGTCGCTTTTTGTTTCTTTTTTTCTAACTTTTAGACGAAAAAGGCTACAAGGAAGTACCTTGTGAGTTTTTATTTTTTTGAATGAAGGTGTTATGTCGAATCGTGTTGTTATTGGCTCTCAATGGGGCGACGAAGGTAAAGCAAAAATAGTAGATTTTTTAACTTTAGACGCAGATGTGATTGTGCGTTTTCAGGGCGGAGCTAATGCTGGTCATACTGTGGAGGTGGGTGATCAAAAGTTTGTGTTTCATTTGATCCCATCGGGTATTATGCACAAAGATAAAATGTGCGTGATTGGTAATGGTGTGGTGCTAGATCCTATACAAACTCTTTTAGAAATAGAAGATATTCGGCAAAAGAAATTAAATCCAGAAGGTCGTTTGCTGATTGCAAATAATGCTCATGTGGTATTGCCGTGGCACACAACCGTAGATAAGTTAAAAGAAGAAAAAGCTGGAGAAAAAGCTATAGGAACTACTGGTCGTGGTATTGGCCCTTGTTATAGTGATAAAGTGAATCGAATCGGTGTTCGTGTGGGCGATTTGTTAGATGAAAAAGAGTTACGCCCCAGAATAGAAAATATGGCAAAAATTCACAACAAAGAATTTGAAAAAATGTTTAATGCTCCTCCAATAGATCCAGAAAAAGTTATTCGTGATTATTTGGACTTAGGGAAAAAAATAGCCCCTTATGTGGCCGATGTGAGTGAGTATTTGTTTCATAGTTTAAAAGAAGGCAAGAAATTGATCTTTGAAGGGGCTCAAGGGACCATTTTAGATGTGGACCAGGGCACTTATCCTTTTGTGACTTCGAGCAACACTGTCGCTGGTTATGCTAGTTGTGGAGCGGGTGTCGGTCCTAAGGCTATAGATCAAGTTTTTGGTGTAGTGAAGGCATACACCACTAGGGTGGGTAACGGGCCTTTCCCTACAGAATTGAACGATGAATTAGGAGAAGAACTTCGACGCATTGGAAATGAATTTGGAGCCACCACTGGACGCAATAGACGCTGCGGTTGGTTCGATGCACCCGTAGCAAGAAAAGCGGCCATTGTCAATGGATTGACTCACTTGGCAATTACAAAGCTAGATGTCCTCGCTACTTTTGATGAAATTAAAGTGTGCACGCACTATGAGTGCGATGGTAAAAAAGTGGACTTGATCCCCAATCAACTGTCTAAAGTGGGCCGTTGTATGCCTGTTTACGAAACGCTACCTGGATGGGGTAGTGATATTTCTGGATGCCGTTCATGGGATGAATTGCCTAAGTTGGCTCAAGATTATTTGATTCGTTTGTCAGAATTGGTTGGGGTCAAAATAGGGATTGTTTCTGTGGGCCCTAAAAGAGATCAAACAATGGTGGTAGATTTGAACTAAGAGGTTTTTATGGATCTAAATGCTGTTAAATTACTAAAAGGCATAGACCTTTTTTCAAGACTAAGCGAAGCCCAACTCCATCAATTGGCTTCGTTGGTTGAAAAAAAAGAGTATTTTAAAGAAGAGACTATTATTTTAGAAAAAGATGATTCTTTACAAGCCTTGTATTTGATAGCAGATGGAGAGGTCAAGGTTTATATGACCGATTCAGATGCCAAAGAAACCATTTTATCTTTACTAGGCAAGGGCGATTTTTTTGGAGAAATGTCTTTAATCGATGGAGAGCCTCGTTCTGCTTCTGTGAAAGCGGTGACCGATGCTACACTTTTGATCATTCGTCGAGAAGTTTTTTTGACCTTGCTTCAAGAAACCCCTGAGCTATCGATTTCTCTTTTGATAGAGATGAGCTCTAGGTTGCGTAAGGCAAATAGACACATTGGTTCACTCTCGACAATGTCGGCGTTTTCTAGGGTGGTGGGCACCATTCAAAATCTGGTTCAAGAAAAAGGTGTGAGGGTGCACAACGAAGAAGGTGGCATGAGTGTGGTCATTAGGAATCGCCCTACGCAACAGCAATTTGCAGAGATGACAGGTACCACAAGAGAAACGGTCAGTCGAGTTTTTTCTAGCCTAGTGAAAAAGGGTGTGATTTCAGTGGTGGGTAAAGAACTTGTAATTTTAGATGAAGATGTTTTAGAAAATAAAATTTAAGTGGATATGATGAAAATTAGAAGCGCCTTTAGTAATTTAATGAAAAGCACAGTCATGCAAGCTTTTCTTTTTAGTTTCGTCCTTGTTTTATTGGGAGTATTGCTAGTAGATCAACTGGTGATGCCTATTATAGCAGGGAATTTTACTAGCGAGCTAGAGGTGCCCAATGTGTTGGAATTGCATCAAGAAGAAGCAGCTCAAACTCTAAAAAAAGCGAAGTTTAATTTTGAAATTCTAGCAGAAGAGAGGTATAGTAACGAAGTCCCTATAGGGCACATATTAGGGCAAACTCCAGTGGCTGGTAGAAAAGCAAAAAAAGGCCGTACTGTGCTTTTGACATTGAGCAAAGGGGTTCGAGAAATAGCTGTGCCCGATTTAAGAGGAAAAAGCCAAAAACAAGCCGAGATTTCTTTGAATAGAGCTGGATTGGTTCAAGGGAAAATCCTGAAAGGGGCTCACCTCAATATCCCTATAGGAGTAGTGATTCGAACGGAGCCTATGGCAGACACTTTTTTGCGGGTGGGAGACACTGTGAATGTGGTTATTTCTGCTGGGGCCACCAAAGGTAAAAGACTCTTGCCTGATTTTGAGGGTTTAGCTTTAGAAGAAGTATTTCCAAAATTAGAAGAGTTGGGTTTTGTAAGCGGTAAAATCACACGAGTACCACAAGAAGGAGAAGCTCCTGGAGTGGTTTTAGAACATGCTCCAAAAGCAGGAGATTATCTTTCAGCAGGTACTCGAATCGACTTTAAAATTGTAGATTAAGGTCGCCTATGCGTAAATTCTCGTTTGTTTTATACCTTGTGTTTTTTCTACTAGTTGTTTTAGCTTGTAGTGCTTCAAAGCCTATTCAAAAAAATGAACTTCAGAACACCAATACTAAAGATCAAGTCCAAAATATTGAAGCCAACACTTTGAATGAAGAAACTACGCCTCCAGTTTACAAAGATCTAGATGTATCTCACACTTTATTCCTTCAAGTTTTAGGGCAAAGAGACTCTACTAACCAAGAGGTGACTCTGATCTTATTAGAGGAAGCTCAAAAAGCAGACCCTACTAGTGCTTATTTGTATTTTTTGTTAGCCTCTAAATATGCAGAATTAGGGGATTTTACTAAGGCTTTAAAAATTGCAGAAGAAGGAAAAGGGATATCTAAAAACTTAAAAACTTCGTATATCAGTTTACTTGCCTCTTTGTACATGCGTAATAAAAAAATAGACTCTGCCAAAGTTTATTTTAAAAAAGCTATGAGTGCAGATGAACGAGATTTTATGATTCTTTATGAATATAGCATGTTGTTAGAATCCATCCAAAAATATGATGAATTGATTAAAGTGTACGATGTTTTGTTGCCGCAAGTAAATTATGTTAAATCGATTCTAGATAAGCAAATACAACTCTTGACTAATTCTCGTCAAGACTCTGCTTTGATAGATTTATTAGAAAAAGCCTACGAAATTCACGGCGATACAAAGTACGCCAATTTGAGAGGAGAGTTACTCCTTCAAAATAAACGATATAAAGAAGCTCTAGAACAAGTAGATCAAGTGTTGAAGCAGGACTCCAAAGATTCTACTGCTATTTTAATAAAAGCAAGAGTTTATATTTTACAAGGTTCCTTAGAAAAGTCTTTAAATTATTTGAAAACAGCTTACTTTGATTTGAAGGTGCCTTCTGTAAAAATTCTCAATTTTATAGCATTGATAGAGTTGGATTTAAAACAAATAGATAGTGCTAAAGCGCACCTTAAAAAGCTCACCAAACACAAGAATTATGCGGCCTCTGCTCATGCCGATTTAAGTTCTATTGCTCAGACAGAAAAAGACACTTCAACGGCAATTTCAGAAATAGAAAAAGCTGCAAAATTAGATCCAGAAAATTATTTGCCAAATCAAGCTTTTGTTTATTATATCTATGGAAGACACCAAAAAGCTTATGACATTTATGATTCACTTTTAGGTTATTGGAGTGACTGGAAGCCTTCAGTAGAAATCACTAAAAAAGTGAAATCATCTACTGCATTAGCCCAAATGCGCATGAACGCTAATCGAAAGTATCAAGTGATTCAAACTATGTATGCTAGTGCTCTAATGCATCAAGCTTATTATTTAGAAAAAAAGAAAAAAGATTCTGTTTCGATTTACACAGCAAAAGAAGCGAGGAAAAAGGCCGCTTCTTTTTTAGAAAACTTGCGTTTATCGGATTCAAATAATGTGAGCATCCTTTTTGATATGGCGGTGAATTATGAGCGAATGGAACTCATAGATAAAGCAGTGATTTTTTTCAATAAACTCTTGGATATAGACCCTAAACACCATCAAGCTTTAAATTATTTAGGTTATATGTTGGTCGATTTGAATCGCAACTCAAAAGAAGTACAGATGGGAGACCGTTATATAGATTCTGCTTTATATTATAAACCTAAAGAACAGGCTTATCTAGATTCAAAAGCTTGGGCTTTGTATCGGCTAGGAAAATATCCGGAAGCATTAAAAATCATGGAAAATTTATTGTTTTCTGGGGAGTATCATATAGATGATGTTGTGTATTGGGAACACTATATGGCTATAGCCAAAAAAATGGGATTGAAAGAGAAAATGAGTTTGATTCATAAAAAGATAGAAGAATTTAACGCTAAAAATTTGAATCTCATAGAAAAACCCTAATATGTATTGCAGTGATCAAAAAGGAAACTCATTCCCTAAAAACACAAAATTGTTCTTTGTTTTTTTAGCTTTGAGTGTATTGGCATTGGCTTCTTGTGCCAGCCCAAAAATCTTAAAGATGAACAATGAAGAGTCCAAAGAAACAGTATCTAAATATGATAGTTTAAGAGTGAAGATGACTCTAAGTTTCGAAGATGATCAGAAAAAAAAACAAGAGTTTAGTGGAGTTTTATTTGTACAAAAAGGCACTCGATACCGTTTAGAGTTAATGGGGCCCTTAGGGATAGGAGTTGCCTCTTTATTGTGGAGTGACAATGAGTGGACTATGACTTTTCCAACAGAAAAAAGATTCTTAAAAGGGCGAGGTCCTTTTGTGGGTATAGTTGGGAATATAGAGCTCCCTTTGATTGATATACATCAATTGACAAATATTTTTTATGGAGAGTTTTTGCCAGAGCACAGTGAAGTAGAAATTAAAAATATAGAGGGTGTGGAACGAAGAGTGGCAAAAGACAAATACGGAAGGTCTATGTATTTTGAGCAAAATAAAGACACAAAAGAAGTTAGTTCTTTATCTCAGGTGGGTTTAGGTGGACTTATAGAACGATTAGATTTTAAGGATTATCGAGACTTTCAAAGAAAAAGACTCCCCTCTCAATTAGTTTATTTTAGAGATGCTAAAAAAATTTTAGAAATTCAAGTCAAACGAGTTCAAAATGATGCAAAATGGGGAGAAGGGATTTGGAAGCTCCATGTCCCAAATACTTATAAAAGTTTGACTCCATAGCTTCAAGAACTAATTGAATGTAGACTTACTTGCTATTCCTCTCCCAAAAACACCCATCTCTAAAACCTTGAATCTGGGAGTCTTTTGAAGCCATTTCTATGCGTTTAAGGCTTAACTGAGCATAATAAAGTTCTTTTTCTATGCCAATATAGTTCCGATTCAATTTGTGAGCGACTGTGGCGGTGGTGCCAGAACCTAAAAAAGGATCCAAGATCAAGTCGCCAGGATTAGAGCTTGCTAGTATGAGTTTGGCTATTAACTTTTCTGGCTTTTGAGTGGGGTGTTCTGTATTTTCTTTCATAGACCAAAATGGAACAGAAATGTCTGTCCACAGGTTAGAAGGGGCGGTGAGACGGTATTTTTGGTCTCCTTCTTTTTGCCAGTCTTTGGGCTTACCCTCTGCTGTTTTATAGGGAGCGATCACCTTTTTTTTGAGCTGGACAGCTTGATTATTAAAAGTATAATCTTTGGAAACGGTGCAAAACCAAATGTCTTCAGAGGCGTTTTTCCAGTTTTGCTTGGCTGCCCGACCCTTTTCTCTTTCCCAAGTGATTCTGTTTTGTATAAAAAAGTAGTCTCTTAAAACCTTCTCTACGCTGCTAGAAGATTGCCATTCGGTACAAATGTATATAGACGCATTTGTTTTCAAAAGTCGAGTGATGGGTTCTATCCAAGACCTTAGCCAGGTTTCGTATTCTATAGAATTTGTTTTAGAAAATCTAGTGCCTGCATAATATTTGGTCATGTTATAGGGTGGGTCTGTCAAAAGCAAGTCTATCGATTCTGAGGGTAAATTTTGAATGATTTTTATGGAATCACCTAATAAAACTTTGTTTTTTATTTGCTCTAAATTAGAGTAATCTATTTTTTCTTTTAATAGACGGCTCCATTTTTTTTCTTCGGTAGGGCTCAACGCAATGGTTTTGTTTCTGGGAGATTTATTTTGCATAGTGTTATTTAGTAACATTTTTTGCTACTCTAAATCCAATGGTATCGGAGCGAGTATCAGGAACTTGCCGTTTTTCAAAATCACTTTTCAATTGATGGCTAGGGCTAGCCCAAGAACCACCTTTGACCATGCAGGTAGAGGCATTGGTCGGGACTGGCTTGCCATCACAATAGGCCACCCATTCTTCTACATTTCCAAACATATCATATAAATTCCAGTGATTTGCTTGTTTTTGAGCCACCTGTATGGGGCCAGAGTTGCTCCCTCCAAAATGAGCATAAACTCTAAGGTTATCTTCTGTAGTAGAGTCCAAATCGGTATCGGACTTTCCATTTAAAGCGTATAACCATTGATTTAAACTGGGTAAATAAACACCGTTATTTTGATTTATTTTCAATTGAAGTAAAGTGTTTTTGGGCCCAATACTTGAATACTCATAAACAGAGTCTAAACCTAAAATTTTGGACAAGGCATTGCAAAAAAGAGCGGCGTCGTACCACGAAACAGAGATTACAGGGAGTGAGTCGTGAATATCTTTTTGAAATGGAAGTGTGTCCATGATAGAGGAATACATTTCTTGAGTGACTTCGGTAGATAAGAGTTCAAAGCCTTCTTCAAAAGGGATATAAACCCAACGATCCTTCCAAAAAAGAGAGTCTGTGGGGGATTTTGTAGTTTCTGCAAAACTCGAAGAAGAAATCGGCCTTTCGCTAGAGCCTTTTAAATGAGGATCATTGTCAAGGTAATCATCTTTTGAATCGGACTTTGTGGTGTGTGTGCAAGCGTTTAATAAAAATAAAAACAACAAAAAGAAGATTGTTGTTTTATTCTTAGATAAACATGTTTTGTACAAGGCATTCATTTTTAACGAAGCACTCCAATTCGATAAGTTTTTTGTTTCTCTTTTCCAGATTTAAATTTGACTTTTAAAACTACGGTGTAAATGTCGCTTCCCAAAGAACTCAAGTCTATGTGATCGATTTGATTTTTCCCGCTATAAGGCTTTTTTAAGGATTTGCTAAAGACCTTGTGTCCAGAAATATCGTAAATATCTAAGCTTGCTGAAGAAGCATCCATGCCCAGTGTAAATCTAGATTTTGCAATTCCATTTTTTATAGGGTTGGGGTACAAATAAAAATCTTCGATACTTTCAGAGGCTATTTTGAGACTTGGTTTCTTTAATTGATTGGCATCGAAATAGTAGTTTCTTTCGTTGGATTGACCAGGTGAAGACCAAGCAAGGACAGAGTTTTTAGGTTTAGTTTTTACTTCTGGAATTTGAAAGCCAGAAACAAATTCTTTGTGAAAAGAATAAACAATTGGTTTTGGCAAAGAATCAATAAAATCACCAAGTATGATTGTCATAGGATAAAGTGAGTCTGTGTATTCAAAAGAACCACTTGCTAAAGGGAATCCATCTTTGATTTGCTTTCCTTGGTGGTCAAAGGCTTTGAGTAACCCGTTTGGAGTTCCTATTAAAATCCCTGGCTTATCTTTGTTGAAATAGTTTAAAATAAGTGGATCGCTCTGGAAGGAATATTCAGGAATCCCGTTAGAAATTTTAGAAGGAAAGCCTTGGAGAGGCACTCCATCTTTGTTTAAAGCATAGAGCAAATTATGGCCTAAAAAAACCACATCAGGATACCCGTCATCATCTATATCTGCAATGGCTGGAGCAGAATATTCGTGGTATATTTCTGCTCCAGAAGTGAAGCCTCGTTTGAATTGTCTAGGAGTGGAAGCGGCTTTGAGAGAAGAATCTGCTTGGATCATGCGTCCATAGCCGAGACTGCCTAGTAACCAGATTTGAGCTGTCCCGTCTCTTTTAAAATCAGAACAAGCTATACTAAAAACTTGTTCTTTAGTGCTTAGAAATTCGTTAGATTTTTTTTGACTAAAAGAGGCTTTGTATAAAGATTTGTTTTGTGGAGTGTAAAGTTCTAAAAAGGCATCTTCGCTTGCTATGGCGATCATGGTTGTACCACTTGCTTTACAAAGGGCTATTTGGTGTGTTGCAGTTCCTTGGAGTTTGGTAGAATCAATGACTTGAAGGCCTTTTTTAAATGTCAGTGCATATAATTTAGAGTTAGAGGCCACCCATAGAGTGTCTCCAGACAGGAGAGGGACTGTTTTTAATTTGGGGATTTTAAGAAAGCGTTGTTTATAAGTGACTTGATCTAATAAGGGCTCTAATTCGGTCACTAAAACTCCAGAAGGGTAGCTAGAAACAATAAAGTGTTCACTAGAAGCTATGCCTATCAAAGAATCTTTGGGAGCTCCTAAACGGTACAAAGCTTGTTCTGGAGTGGAGCCTTTGACACTGAGACCATGATCACCAAAAACAGAAGTGTCAGACTCTATTAATGCTTCTCCGTGAGCAGATAATATTTGTAAAGTACCATTTTCAGAAGCAAATACAAGGGCTTTTTCTTTTGATTTTAAAGAAGAAGATGGGTAATCTACGCTCACCACCGCGTTGGATTTAGTTTTGATACCTATGTTTTTAGGG
The DNA here is from genome assembly GCA_012523035.1 of Fibrobacter sp. Lineage (GTDB taxonomy): Bacteria > Fibrobacterota > Fibrobacteria > Fibrobacterales > Fibrobacteraceae > JAAYJH01. Next base: position 14,815 of record JAAYJH010000040.1, on the reverse strand, counting down.
AATTGAGACTTAGGGATTTTGTTTTCACCAAAAGAAATTTCTACTTCCATGCTAAGAGAGGCAAAGTTTAGAACACTGTCTCCCATAAAAGTGTTTTCTGATCGTTCTTTTCGGTAAGCAGATTTGGGTTTCGCATGAATTTCTATGCCAGAGAGCCCCCCCATAGTAGTGGCTGTATTGGCATAAGCTTTGGGTAAAATGGAACTCACAGTGTCTAATGCAGAGTCTTTAGTAAAACGAATGTGTGGCAAAAGGTCTGTACCAGATCCATAATCATAGGCATCTTGGCCAAGGGCATTTTTAAAAGTTTTACCAATACTTAAAATACCATCGGCTTCTACTAAAGAAATACCAAATTGATGGTCTCTAAAGGTGTCTCCACCCCAAAAATTAGCCACACCATACGGAAGACTTTCTTTAAGATACCATTCGTTAACTTTCCATACCACTATACCACTTGCCGGAAGAGCGGCATCAAAAGAGCTGGTGCCGACAATAATTCCAGAAGCTTTTTTCTTGTTTGGAGTGCATTTGTTTTTAACGCACACACTATCTTCAAAAAGTAAAGACAAGCTGTCGATAGGAATAGTGTGAGTTTTTATTTTAGCATTGTCTGTTTCTGCGTCTTCTATTAAAACATCTACGGTCCCTTCTTTGTTCCACGATCTCTGGCGATTTTCTATTAGCAAATACTCTGTATTGGTCAAAGGGATTTTTAAAATCTCTACTCCAAGCCCAGAACCAGCGGCAGCGAGTTCAAATTTTAAGTTTTTTTGAGAAGGCTGCACTTCTATTGCCTCTGCCCACCCCATATAAATACGAAGCCAAGCACTAGGGAGCACTGGGAAAAATCCATTCCCGGCATTGTAGCCTGCAAAATCCATTAGATCGAAATAGCCTAACCTTGAAATCCCTTTCACAACATCGTAAGTGTTTGGCATCCCTAAAAATCGTCCGATTTGATTGACGATAATACCATTGATTCCCCAGTTTAAGCCGTCTTGCGATGCCGTTTCACTGACCACCATGACCTCTTTCAGAGTGTCTATAGAGCTTGTGTTTAAAACAATGCCTTGAGTGTGTTTCTTTTGAGCCAAAGAATCGGGCAAGTATTCCCAAAAGTCACTAGACACAAAGACATCTATAAAATCTCCAGGTGTGTTCGCCCCATTAGTGCCCATAGTGCCTCCGTCTAGCAATCGGCTAGAGCCTGCATGGATAATCATATAAGCTCTTTGGGTGTTTGTGTTTTGAGGAGCGGGCTCATTAAAAGGGGATTTTGCGTCGGAATGGGCTTTTTGAATGGCATCCCAAATAAAGCTCATGTAGTCACGGCTTCGAGCTTCGTCGTACTCGGCGGTTTTTTCGTTCTTTTTTTTGTTGGTGCGGTTATAGTCAATAATATGTTTGTCTAATTTATATGCTGAGCCAGATTCTGGAAAGACTCGATATTTTAAAATCAGTTTGCCTTGACTCACTCGTTTATAGTATTGTTTGGCAAATTCAAAGTGTTTGTTCCAGTACAGAGCACTAGCACGCCTGCCTTGCGGGTCTAGGCTGTAATTTTTTTTGGCTGCATCGGGGTCAGAATCAAAAAGGCCTGTCCCAGTAGTAAGAGAATTATCTGGAATTTCCTCTTTGAATTCTACTCTTAATGCAAAGATTTCTAAAGTGTCTGCAGAAAAAGCAAAAAAAGATAAAAAAGCAAGTAAAATTAAGGTTTTTTGAAACATATAGACTCTAATTTTAGCAATTAATAAAAATAATGTTTTTACAAAAAAAAGACAGCTTATAAAAACAAGAGTTTTGAATGAATACTATAAAATAATACGATTCAAGATTTAATGATTTAGCCAAACAAAACATCAAAAAACATCATAAGTACAAAACCAATTAAAAGAGAAAAAGTGGAGACAGTGGCATGTGTCTTTTGATGAGTTTCTGGAATGATTTCATCTGAAATTATAAATAACATAGCTCCTCCTGCAAAACCCAAAATAAAAGGGTAAAAGTTTTGAGAAACACCTAAGGTCAATACTCCAACAAGTCCACCTAAAGGCTCTAATAAACCTGTGATAGAAGCTATGCCAAAAGAAAAAAGACGAGAATAACCTACGGCAAGGAGAGCGACTGCAACCGCAAAGCCTTCTGGTACATTTTGAAGGGAAATGCCTAGAGCCAAAGAAGTCCCATTAGCCGTATTGTTTCCAGCAAACCCAACACCGACTGCCATGCCTTCTGGAAAGTTATGGATGGCGATGGCAATCACAAAAAGCCAAATCCTTTTGAGTTTTAAAGAATCCATCACTCCTTCTTTGCCCATATTAAAATGCTCGTGAGGAATAAAATAATTTAAAATCCAAACAAAAGAGGCTCCAGCCAGAATCCCAAAAATAACAGTAGAAACACCCATTAAATCAGAAAAGCCAGAATCTTTTGCAGCTTCAAGGCCTGTAAGTATTAAACTAAAAAAAGAAGCTGCTAGCATAATCCCAGCAGCAAAACTCATAAAAACATCTTCTAAAAGAGGACTTTTTTTGGGCATCACAAAAACACCCAAGGCACCAAGAACCGTGGCACTACCAGCCACTAAACTGGCAAAAGCCCCTATCCAAGGGATACTAGAAAAATCAAAACTCATGGATAACACCTATTTCGCTTTCTTTAACAAAACCTTTGATTTTATCACCGAGTTGAATTTGTACCCAGCCCTGATGAAAAGAAACAATATCAAAAGTGGTCCCTTCGGAAAGCTCGTATAGAGTTTGGCTTTGCACTTGTGGAGTGCTTGTGACATTAGTACTTGAAGTGAGTACTACACCCTTGTGTTCGGTTTCTAAGACAAAGACTTTGTAAGAGACACTCAATAAAAACATGGCTAAAATAATGCTTAGAGTGAAGATAGAAGCGATAGAAAGATTTTTAAATGTTGGGTTTTTGGAATAGAGCTTGGCTACGGCCAAAAAAGAAATCAACCATAAAAGTCCAATGATGGCGTATAAACCCGTTTGGAGAGAAAAGAAGTGGTGGATCTTGTAGATTGTATTTAAAATAGGGTTTTCTTCACTGGAAGCATCAATTTTATCTTTGGTAAAGCCTTGGGCGTATTTTAAGTTGTAGCTGTAGTCTTCGTTTCCAGGGTCTAATCGAAGGGCGGAACTATAGTACAAAATAGCATAACCTATTTGATTCATTTTAAAATAAGCATTCCCTAAATTGTAAAACAAATCAGCTTGTACAATTCCTTTGTCTATGCAGATTTTCCATTGATTTGCTGCTTGTTCATACTCATTGTTTTGATAGTAATGCACTGCTTTTTGGTGTTCAATTTCACATTTTTGATGAGCAAACAAAGGAGTGGTGTTCAAAAGAAATAAAATAGAAACACCTAAAAACATTTTATCAAGAAGAAATTTTGAAGTCATTTTAAAAGCTCCAGGTTCGAGCAAAGAGTTTTTAAGGATTTTAAAGCCTGCTTTTTGTGGTCTAAGTCTAGAGCACTAGTGTGAGAGAAACGAGCGGTAGAGTAGCTCTCTAAAGCGTTCTGTACTTGATCGACTAAAGTTTCGTCTAAGTTGAATTGCAAAAGTTCTGTTCGAACTTGTAAAAGTGTCATGCCTTGAAACTCAAGATTGGTTAAATCGTTTATATAAGTAATGAGAGTTTTTTCGAGTGAGGCGTAAAAATCTTTGGAGTCCGAGTCTTGGTGGATCAGCTCATTTGCTTTTTTAAGGTTCAGATTTAGATTTTTGTTGGCTTGGGATTTTCGAATAAGAGCTTTATTGCTAATCTTTTTTCGATGCTTTAATATGAAAGAGGAGGCAATAAAATAAAATAGAAAAGGGCTGAAAAGTAATAGCCAAAATACCCATGATTTGTAAAATAAGGTATAAGTTTTAATGGCTATGTTGTCTGTACGAATAAAACGAATGTCTTGCCCTAGTTCCTCGATTTCTTTTTTAGAGGCGGTTGGAGTGGAGCTCATAATGGGAGAGTGGATGATTGCTTCATTTCCTTTTTCGACTTCGATTTCCCAAGGGCCTGCGGTTACAGATTCATAAGCTCGTTTGTTTGGGTTGAACCAGTTATAAGAAATAGGAGAAATCTTAAAAAGCCCTTGCTTTTTGGGGTATAAAAATATCTTGATGTTTTTAGAAGTGATGACTTTGTTTTTTTGGATCCTTTTGGTGATAGAATTTTCTGGAGGGACAGAACGAAAATCAGAAAAGTCGGGCAAAATAGGGTCAGTGATTGTGCCTGGTTTGCCATCTCCTTTAATTTGAATGTTCAAAGTCAGGGCTTCTCCAATTTTTAAATGGTGTTTATCGAAATCTGCACTAAAAGAATAGTCTCCTACCATTCCAGTGAAATCGGTGGGTTTGAGTTTGTTTGGCAAGGGGAGCACTTGGAGTTGAATGGGAGAAGATTTAGCAATGCTTTCTATGGGTTCTTGAACCACAGATCTAAAACTAGAGGTGAAGTTGCCTTTGGATTGAGTTTTTTCTACGATTTTTGGCTCGCCCACTTTGGTGTAGTTTATTTGTAAAGGAGGGATTTTTAAGTCACCCGATTTTACAGGAGAGAGCCACGCAAAGGTGGTGCTACCTTCCATCTTAGAGTCAAAGGGGTTGGAGGGGTTTAGCTTAAAATCTTTGAGGTCGGCACGGTGCACGATAAAATCATTCCCAAGGTCTGCCCCTGCAAAAGAGATATTTCCATGAAAGTTTTCGAAGGTGTTGATTTTAAAAGTTACAAAAAACTGCTCGCCTTCGTAGAGAGTTTTTTTGCTTGGACTTAGAGAAACTGTAAGTCCAGGAGCACTGTAAGGGCGTTCTAATGTTACAGGGAGTTCAGGAGAAAGGGTGTGTTCTTGGCCTGCAATGGTCCAGTGCAAGCTTCCAATGATTTGTGAGCCTGTTTTTGATGGGGCTTTGAGTTTAAAAATGTATTTTCGAACGGGGATGGGCGTGCTGGACCCAAAAAAACTAGAAAAGAAATCCCTTTGGATTTTGGTGTCCACACTATCTATAGAGTTTAATATAAAACCGTTGGTGGTTTTGAGTGAAGGGACTTCTCTATCGGATTGGAGTTCTTGAGTAGGAACTACCAAACGAAGCTCGAAGTCAGAACCAGATTCAATTCGATCACGGTCAAATTCGATAGAAGGTCTTGCAAAAATAAATGAAAATAAAAATAAACAGAGGAGTATGGATCGTTTCATATCTTTTAATTTAATTTTTTTATTTGTACAAATCGTCATAACTGTGTTTAAGATTCATAAAAAGTGAGTAAAAGGATGATCAATTAAAGTTTAAGGAGCGATAATAAGGGGTGAAACCTGCATTTTGAATGAAATCTTCTGCTTCTTGGATGGTTTTTAAGCCTTGTGAAACGAGCACATTCTCCTCGATGACAATGCTATTGATGTCGTTGGCACCGCTATGCAATCCAAGTTCTCCAAGGGTGAGTCCCATGCCTAGTAAAGAGACTTCTATATGTTGGATGTTATCAAAAAACAAGCGACTCAAGGCTATGATTTTTAAATATTCTTTTGCTTTAACATGTCGAATGGGGAAGTATGGGGTTTGGGGTTGAAATGTCCAAGCCACAAAACTTAAGAAACCGTGAGTTTCATCTTGAATTTGACGAATGATTTCTAAGTGTTCTATAATATCTTGGGGGCTTTCGTTGCTTCCAAAGACTATGTTGGCACTGCCTTTTAAGCCTTTTTGGTGACAGGTGCTCATGGTTTCTGCCCATTCCTGTGCACGGAGTTTTTTGGGACTGAGCCTTTCTCTCATATTGTCGCTTAAGATTTCGGCTCCAGCACCTGGCACAGAAGAAAGCCCGGCGTCTTTGAATATGTCGAGCAATTCAGAGGTGCTTAACCGGTTCGCTTTGGCTATATAAACTAGTTCGACAGGAGAAAATCCTCTGACACTAAAGCCTAATTTTTGAGTGAGCATTTCTAAGACTTCGGTGTAATAATTTAGAGGGATATCGGGGTGCACACCGCCTTGTAAAAAGATTTGGTCCACGCCCATTTCTCGGACTTCTAAAGCTTTTTCTTGAATTTGTTCTTTGGAGAGGATATAGGCTTCTGGACTGCTTTTGTGTCTGTAAAAAGAACAAAAAGAACAAAAAATATTGCAAATATTGGTGTAATTGATGATCCTATAGGCGGTGTAGCCTACTTTGTTTTCGGGGTGCATTTGCATGCGTTTTTGGTGAGCGGCTTGGGCTAGTTCGGTCCAAGGTACTTCTTGAAGCAAATATAGGGCTTCTTCACTAGAAATGCGTTGATTTTGAAGAGCATTGTGTAATATAGGATTCATGGTGATTAAGATAAAAAAAAAGATCAGATTAGAAAAGCATTAGAAGGAAATCTATTCGTTTAGGGTGCACTTTTGATATCCAGGAGGCTGTGCTTCAATGATGGGGCAAGGCGCTTCTAATTATCACCATACCAAAAGAAATGTAAATTTGTATTTTTTGTATGTATTTATTTTTGGAGTTATTGTGTATTTAAAACAAATAGAGGCTTTATTTGAAGAGCATTCTCAGGTTCAAATTTTGGATCCAGAAGGGGCTTTAGATTCATCGATTTGGAAGTTTTTAAAGCAAAAATCAAGAGTCTCCGTGGTGTCAGAGCAGGTCCAACAAAAAATCCAGAGGACAGTGGCTCCCTTTTGGCAGCAACGCTTGATCAGTTTAGAAAATAAAGAAGCTATTTTGGTGAAAAATTTTTTATTGGATTCTAAGTTTTTTTTGCAAAGTGATTTGTGGGTGGATGACGAGGCTTTGGCTAAAACTCACCCAGAAATGCTAGAGGAAGCTTTGGAATTGGCCTTTTTGACTCCAAAGATTTTGGATAGAAGTTTGCTTAGCTTGTCTAACGGCGAGTTAAGGAGGGTTCTTTTGATGCGAATGTGGATGGAAAAGCCAGAGTGGGTGTATTTTGATGATCTTTTTGGAGGATTGGATTTTTATTTTCGGCCCATTTTAAGGGAATCTGTGCTGAAAATGAGTCATTATGCTTTGAAGTTTCTGATCCGTACGCCAAGAGTGGAAGAAATAATTCTAAACTTGCCAGCTTTTGAGTGTGTAGATGGAAAATTTAAGCCTTGTTTAGCCCAAAAGTTAGAGGCCAAGGATTCGAAGCCAAGAATATTGCCCGTAAATTATGAGTTTGTAAAGCTAAAAGAGCCAAATAATAAGGGGAGCGTGCTTTTTGATTTGGAAGATATTGGTGTCTCTTTTGGGAAAACTCCGGTGATTCAAAATTTAACTTGGAAAGTTTATGAAGGCCAGCATTGGGTGGTTATGGGCGAAAATGGGGCTGGTAAAAGCACTTTGTTGTCACTGCTTTCGGCTGATCATCCTCAGATTTACAAAAATCGAGTGAAGTTGTTGGGGAAAGTGCCAGGAAAATCCTTAAATATCTGGGAGCACAAGGAGCAATTGGGCTTTTTTTCTCCAGAAATGGCCTTGCATTTTCAGAGTGACTGGAGTGTTTTTGATTTATTGCTTTCTGGTTTTGTGTTGCCTTTTGGACATTTGAAACAGGCGACCTATGAAGAGCGAAATCAAGTGCAAAGTTTATGTTCAAAAATGGGTTTTAAAAATCCAAAGGTCTTGTTTTCTGAGCTTAATCCCATAGAAAAAAGGGTGCTTTTGATTTTGCGAGCGGCTATTAAAAAGCCTAGAGTCTTGATTTTAGACGAGCCTTTTCAGGGAATGGCCCTTCAATATAGAGAGCGAATTTTAGATTTATTGGATTCTTTGTCAATACGGAGCACTTTGATTTTAGTTTCTCATTATCAAAATGAATGGCCTAGTTGCATGACTCATTTGCTGAAGATGCCTAAGTTTTCTTTGACCTAGTCTTTTTTATTGCTTTTTACTAATTTAAGATTATGAAAGAGCAAGAAATTTTAAAGGCTTTAGAAGCCATTATGGATCCCGATTTGGGGAGAAACATTGTCGAGTTAGGTTTTGTTCAAAACTTAAAAATTTCAAAAGAAAAAGATGTGTCTTTTGATTTGGTATTAACGACACCGGCTTGTCCCATTAAAGATAAATTTAAAAAAGAGGCCGAAAGTATCCTCAAAAATATAGGAGCAAAGTCAGTTGAAGTGACTATCTCTGGTAAAACAACCAAACCAAAAATGGATCTGGCCAAAAACTCGATGCTCAAAGATGTTTCACACATTGTGGGGGTTTCTTCTGGTAAAGGAGGAGTGGGTAAATCCACTGTCACAGCCAACCTAGCGATGGCTCTGAGTTTGTCTGGAGTAAAAGTTGGGATTTTAGATGCCGATATTTATGGCCCTTCGATGGGATTGATGTTTGGAATAGAAGAAGCGCCTCAAGTACATTCAGATCAAACGATTTCTCCTGTGCTGACCAAAGGTGGAATCGCTGTAGTTTCGATGAGTATGTTTTCGGATTCAAATAAAGCCACTATTTGGCGTGGGCCTATGGCTAGTCAAATGATTCAAAATTTTTTGCACCGAGTTCGCTGGGGCGAATTGGATTATTTATTGGTGGATTTTCCTCCAGGAACAGGGGATATCCAGCTCACCCTTACCCAAAACTGCCCGCTTTCTGGTGCTGTGGTGGTGACTACTCCTCAAGAGGTGGCTTTGGCTGATTGTAGAAAAGGGGTGGCCATGTTTGATTCGGTGGGAGTGGCGGTACTTGGTGTGGTCGAGAATATGAGTTATTTTGTGTGTGATTCTTGTGATAAACGACATTTTATTTTTAGGTCTGGTGGTGGAGAAAAGATGACTAAATTATATGGTGTGCCTCTCTTGGGGCAAGTGCCTTTAGAGCCTTTTATTGCAGATTCCGGAGACCTAGGTGCTCCAGCTGTGCTTGCACACCCTAATAGCGTGTCTGCAGCAGAGTTTGTTAAAATTGCAGATCAGGTGGTGTGTGGACTTTCGGCGATTGCTTTGAGCAATGAGTCTGCATTGACAAATTACACCTATAATTGGAGTGAATTATGATTTTACAGCCTACAAAAATTTCAAAAACCGAAAAAAATGAGATACGCTTTGACTGGAATGATGGTTCTTGCTCGGAAATAGCCCTTAGAGATTTGCGTTTGGCCTGCCCCTGTGCATTGTGTGTGGATGAGTTTTCTGGAAAACCAATTTTAGATCCAAGCTCGGTTCCCAAAGATATTTTGATAGAAACTTTGCGTTCTATAGGCCGCTATGCAGTAGGCATCACATGGACCGATGGGCACGCGAGTGGTATTTATCCGTATCGATTGCTAAAAGATTTTAGCGAAAATAAAAAGTGATTTGAAGTTTTAATACTAGAATGCTCCTTTAGAAGTTTTGCGTTAATTGGTTTTTTTATTTACAAATCGGCTCCAAAAAGCTTAAAATCTTTAAAAAGCCTTTAACAATTTTATTTTTAATGGTATCTTTTAATTATCTTTCCAAGAAACGGGAAATTTTGAATATATAGGTGCTTTTTATGAGTGACTTTAATGAATCGCTTTATTTTCGTGATTTAAATAAACATCCAACCCTGACAGCTAATGAAGAAATGGCATTGTTGATGATCATTAAAAATAATGAATCTGAGGCGACGAGAAATACAGCTATGCAGCGGCTCATTCAAGGGAATCTTCGCTTTGTGGTGAGTGTGGCTAGAAAATACCAAGGACGCGGGCTTTCTTTGTTGGATTTAATTAACGAAGGGAATTTAGGTTTATTTAAAGCAGCTAAGCGATTTGATATTGATAGACAAGTGAAGTTTATTAGTTATGCAGTGTGGTGGATTCGACAATCTATTCAAAAGGCTCTTTTTGAACAAGTAGGTGCCGTACGAATCCCTCCCAACAAGCTGGCTTTGGTGAATAAATTCAAGCGCATGTTGGTTCAAAATGGTGGAGATTACGAGGCTACTATTGCTATGGAAGAATTTGCCTCTCAAGAACGCGATATTGTGGAAGTGATGGAAAAAATAGTGGATATTTCTTTGGACGCTCCTATTGGTGAAGACAATGCTGTTGGGGGAGATTCTGTGAGTACTTTGATGGATGTGCTTGGTGCAGAAGGAAATCAAGACGATGAACTGGAGAGTGAAGAACGACGCAAATTAATCCAAGAAACATTATCGTCCTTACCTTCTAGAGAAGAAGAGATTCTAAAAATGTTTTATGGTTTGGATGCAATTGAAGATACAACTCTTAAAGACATTGGAGAAGATTTAAAGCTGAGTCGTGAACGAGTGCGTCAAATCAAAAATAAAACCCTTAGAAAACTACAAAAAAACAAGGAAAATAAAGATAAATTGTCTGATTTTTTGACACTTTAGTTTAAAGGTGTTTAGAATGGCAAACCCCAAAACAGCCCAATTAGCAGCGAAGTATTTTTTAATCTTCATCGTAGGAGCATTTTTGTTTTATTGGGCTACTATGCTTTATCAACATTTTGGTCCCGTAAATTTAAAACTAGAAAGTGTTCCATTTGGTTCAAAAGAAAACTCTGTAGAAAAAGGAAAGCCACCTCATTTAAACAAAGGCTTGTCTAGCCTTTCTTTTTCTGCCAAAGAAGATTTGGATCGAGCTTTTGAATTAATGTATAGAGGTTTTTATCTGCAATCTCAAGAAGTCTTCGAAGCACTTTTGATTTCTTATCCAGATTTGATATTAGCGGAGTGGGGTTTATTGCACAATTTTTGGAAGCAAGAACAAGTTCATAAAGTTCAATTAGAAGATAAAATAAAACCATTGATACAATCTATTAAAACAAAAGAATTGAATCCATCATTGAACTTTTATTTAGAAAGCAGAGAAGCGTATTCTATAGGGAATTTGTCTTTTGCTCTTGATTTAGCTAGAAAGTCGTGTGAAAAAGCCCCGTCATTTTTAGATTTTCGATTATGGTATGCTAAACTTTTAGAAGAAGATAAACGCTATTCCCAAGCAAAGAGTGAAGCAAAAATGGCGATTTCTTTAAGCCAAGCCTCCTCTCAAAAAGCTTATGAACAACTTTCAATGATATACCATCAATCTGGTGATTTGGATAGTGCTGCTGCTGTTTTAGAATATGCCTTGAGTCGTTTTCCAGGAAACACTGTGTTACTACTTTTACAAGGTTATTTGTATGAATATAAAGGGGCTTTTGATCTTGCCGAAAAGACTTATTTACGCATTCTAGCTCTTCGACCTAATTATGAAGAGGCGGAACAGGCTCTAGCGACTTTGGGTCAAAAAACATCTCCCAGTCCAGAAAATGGCGTTTATATGACTCCTCAAGACAAAGCTCAAGTCGCCTATGAAATTTTAGAGCCTTTGGTAAGCACTTATCCAGAGAATTTGCCTTTAAGAGAAGCTTTGGGTTTAGCTTATTTAAAAGGACGGCTTTTCGAAAAGGCCAAGCAACAGTTTCAAGAGATAGCACACCACGACCCAGAATATCCAGATATTCAATTGAGAATACAGGAATCAAAAAACAGGCCTACTTATTCAAAAGATGATGGTGAACTCACAGAAACATTGAATAGAGTGGCAGATAGCATGCGGGTTTCTGGGCCTTCAAAAAAGCACGATTATACGACGATGTTAGGGCATTATTTGGTGCGTTACGGAGAATCCAAAGATACTTTTTTTAAGAGTTATGACATTTCTAATTTCACAGAAATTTCACCTAATATTTGGCAAGAATCTTTTTACCAAGCCCCCTATTTGCATCAATATACGGTTTTGTTTAATAAAATGAAGCGTTATTATGGAGTGCATGTTTTGGTCGTAGATTCTTCGACAACTCCAAATTATTCTGGTGGTTCTCCTGATATTTACAATCGTTTTTTAAAACACAATTCTAGAATTTCTGGGATAGGGAGTGCTACAGGAGAGGCCGAATGTGGAGACACCGTTATAGACGCAGTGGTGTGGGAAACTGTGGATAATTTTGAAATTTTAGCCCGCATTATTGGGGAGCCCAATAAAATCCGTATGATTCGCTTTGATAAAAACGAGATTTCGGATAATATGAGACTTTGCGATTATTTGACTTATTTAACCTTATACTAGCAAGCACTGAGTTTGATTTTTTGTATTTTAGAGCTATGGCATTTAGAGTTTTTTTCAAAAAACACCGGACTCACCTAAAGTTTTTATTCCTTTTGGTCGGTTTGGCTTTTCTGTGGCAGATGCAAGCTTGCACTTGTTGTGCCTATTTAAACCATATGTTTAATGCAGAACGAGCCTTTGACGAAGCAAAAGATTTAAGAGAAGCTCGTATAGACACAGCTCAAGAAGAAGAGACTTATCTCGATGCAGAAGAAAGAAAAAAATACGATCGAGTGATAGAAAAGGGGTCTCGAGTCTTAGAACGCTTTCCAAAAAACAAAAAAAGAACCGCTCAAGCCGTTTTTTTAATTGCGGAATCTTTTAGACACAAGCAAGAGTGGGCCAAGGCAATTGTAAAATACGACGAATTTGAACGCTATTTTTCTGATCATGATTCTATGCCAACAGTAGAATACCAGAGAGCTTATAGTCTGTATAAAAATGGCGAGTATAATATCAGTCGTTTTGCTTTAGAACCTGTTTTAGAAAAAGGGACCAAGCATCCTTATTATTACGAAGGCCAAAATTTATTAGCTCTATTAGAAGAAAAATCGGAATCTCCGACAGAGGCCATTGCTGCTTTAGAAAATATTTTAAAAGACTCGCTAGCCACTCCTTATATGCGAGGAAAAGTACACTTTCGTATAGCAGGTTTGTATTATAAAGTAGAAAATTGGGTGAAATCGAGAGAACATTATACAGCCAAAGAAATAGAAAATTTAAATGAAAGGGATTTATTGACAGCAAAAATTCAAGCCGCCGAGTGTTTAGCAGAACAAAAACAATACATAGAAGCCTCTAAAGAATACGAAGCATTGATATTGAACAAAGATTTTGCCACTAGACGGTCAGATTTTATGGTGCGTTATGCGGAGCTCCTAAAGTTGGGAGGAGAAATTCAAAAAGCTCGCTTAGCATTTGAAATGGTGACCAAAGATTACGCTAAAACGGACCAGGCCTCACGGGCTTATTTTCACTTAGGAGATGATGAACAAGTTCGAACACGACAATATCAAAAGGCTATGGATTATTACGATAGTAGTTTTATAGCAAAACCGGGGAGCTCTTGGGGAAGAGATAGTCGAGAAAGAAGAGATGCGTTGAGACGGATGTTGGTTTTACAAAGCGATAATAAGAGCATTGCTGCAGACACCTCTGCTGCCGCAGTGACTAGGTTTTTTGACAATGAGTTTCAAATTGCTGAGTTGTTTCTATTTAAGTTGAGCGAGTTAGACAGCGCTTTACAAAGGCTAGAAACCATGATTGAAAAATCAGAAGACACTTTAAAAGTCTTACGGGCAACTTATGCAAAGGCATTTATCTATGATGAGTTTAAAAATGATGCAGATGCAGCCGAAGAAATTTATCTAAAGATTATAAAAGAATACCCTGACACCGAATATGCAAAACAGGCACAAAAAAACCTGGGCATGCGAGTGACCATCAAAACAAAAGAAGATTTAGCATACGAACGATTTTTGCAAGCCGAAAGTTTATGGTTTGCAGCCGAGGCTTTGCCTTTAGAAGAGATGGACCTTGTGGACTCGGCGTATCGAAATGCTATGTATCTTTATGACTCTATTTACACAGAATTTCCAGAGACCCGTTCTGGCATTCAAGCTTTATTTATGAAAGGTATTTATTATCAAATGAATCCAAATACAAAAGACAGTGCCGCTATTGTTTTTAAAAAATTACGCACTAAACACGGGGACACTCCTTGGGGAAAAGAAGCCGATAAACGCTTACAAACCCGAGTTGAAATCACCGATGAAGAGCTCAAACGACTTCGCAATCGTATCGCACAAAATGAGCAACATATTGAACGCTTGTCAAAGCAGTATTATGAATCAATGACAAAGAGCAAAGAAAGCACTGCAGAAGACATTATAAAAAGCAAAGAAGAAGAAATTTTAGAAAGTACTTATGATAGTATGTATGACTTTGAATAAAAGCTTATTTAGAGATCCAAATTTTTTGTTCAATAGCACGGCCATGAACCGATAATCGTAAAACATAGGTGTTTTTTTGTGGGACAAAAATCTGAACTTCTGTATTTTGAAATTCTTTTTTGAGAATTAAATTTCCTTGCAAGTCAAAAAGTTCCAAACTTTTATTTCCAGGGACTTCGGTATAAAGAGTAACTTTGTTTTTGTGTGTTCTAATTGTGGTTTTATATTTTGAAAGAGTCTCTACAATATAGGTAGGCGTATCAGCAGAACTAGAGCTTAGAGAAGGAGGCTCTGTTAGTGTAGAAGAGCTGCTCGCTTTCATGTCACTGCTGCATTTTTCTATTTGTAGCTGATTATCATTAGTAAAACATACAGATTCTTCGTTGTCCTTTATAAAATAGTGCACACCAGAAACTAAGGCAGAAGTTTTATCGACAAACTCAAAAGGAGCATAAAAATCAACAGGTTTTTTATTTCCAAGTAAAACTTTTTGGACATTAACTCTAGGGTGGAGGGGATCTTTATTGGGATTGTTATTTGCCCAAATTTGATTATTGTAGTGGATATACCAAACTAAAACACCAGTCTCTTCGATTCCAGAATCAAAATTTGTTGGCGGCCTATATTCTACTATAAAATATTCGTTGACATCTTTTGGATTAGTGATAGAATAGGCCTTCATTTTATCGATTGCAGGCAGTGAAAACTCTTCTTTATCTGTGGACAATTCTGTTAAATTCATCCAGCCCACGCTTTCTCTTTCAAAAGC
>JAAYJH010000039.1 GCA_012523035.1 Fibrobacter sp. | reverse complement strand
GATTGTTCTGCCTATCCAAACTGCGAAGCAAGCGAGGGAAATAAAGGTGTTTTCTCGTGTGAAATAAAATAGAGATTTAACTCATTAAACTAAAACTCCCCATAAAAAGGGAGTTTTTCTTTTAGGTGCTTATCATCATTCAAAACATCTGTCTTTACAAGATTTTTAATTAGATGATCTTCCTCAAAAATACAAGTTCTTTATTTTCTGGCACGCACTTCGACAGGCTCAGTGTAGCAATTTTCGCGAGGTATTTTCACGGCCTCAACATCACATTTCTGGCACAATTTTTGCATCACACTTTTGGCACGCACTTCGACAGGCTCAGTGTAGCAATTTTCGCGAGGTATTTTCACGGCCTCAACATCACATTTCTGGCACAATTTTTGCATCACACTTTTGGCACGCACTTCGACAGGCTTAGTGTTGCAATTTTCGCGAGGTATTTTCACGGCCTCAACATCACATTTCTGGCACAATTTTTGCATCACACTTCTGGCACGCACTTCGACATGCTTAGTGTTGCAATTTTTGCACTGTATTCCCTCTGAATTTCGAAGCACGGCATCTCAAATTTCACACCCGCATCCCAGCGTCATTGTGCATTTCATTCGAGATGGAGTTTAGAAAAGCTCTTCTAAAAAAGCGTTCAAATACAATCTCTAATCACCGATTTTCAAACAATCCTTTCCTCGACTTCGCTTTTCTCAATGAATGTTTTTGAATAAACATGTGGTTTTAAATTTGGTTTTTGCTCTTAAAAATCTAAATTAGTCCAATGGCTCATTTTGTTTATATGTTAGAGTGTTATGGCGATAGAATTTATACGGGATACACGACCGATGTGGAACGGCGTTTTAAAGAGCATCAAAATAAAAAAGGAGCTCATTTTACCAAAGTTTTTAAGCCTCAAAAAATATTAAAAGTTTTTGAACTCACGAGCAAATCCGAGGCTTTGGCTTTGGAATACAAGATTAAGAAATCATCGAGAGAAATTAAAACCTCGTTGATTCAAGGTAAACTAAATTTAGTGGATTTTGTGGGCGAAAAAATAGAGGAAACTTGCATCGAAAACAAAGTGGAACCGCAATAAAAACTCTAATAGAGTGCAAGCCAAGTGTGGCTCCTGAAAATTGAGATTTATTCAAAAAACACAAGAACATTGCTGTGAAACTATTACAACTAGCTTTAAATGCATCACTTTTTTATTGAAGTTTCAGAAACGCCTGGCTTGAAAATTTTTAAGGGTTTAACCGGTAAGACACATCAATAATAATTGTCATGTTTGGCTCAAAAATAGAGTGCAAAAGTTTTGGCTTTTATTTAGTTTGAAGGAGTCCTTGGAGTATAAAATGTTTACTATAACTTTATCTAGATGAGCTCGGTAGTTGTAAATTATTGCCTAAAACAAGGCGTTTTCAAGATTTTGAGCTGTTTTTTGATGGATATAAGGAAAGTTTTGGCGTTTTGTTGTGAATATAGTGTTTTTTAGAGCTGATTTTTTTTATTAGATTAGTGCTATTCTATATTAGTGTTGCTGGCGTGCTTTGCAATGGATGTGAATGCCTCCATTTTGTGTGGATTTTATCTAGGAGATTTTTATGAAAAAACTTATTTTTTTGATGTTTTTGAGCCTTTTTTTGGGAGCTTGCGGTAAAGGAAGCCCTAGTTCTGGCTCTGTGGATGATGATTTGTGTGCGACAGACCCGCACAATCCTATTTGTATTCCAGAGGATCTGCCAGAGCTTTAAATGGTTTTTGAATGATTCGTTTGAAGGTGTTTTTAGAGAAAAAACTGTTTTAAAGATGAATATCTATCAATTTCGATGTTTTTACCTTGATGAAAATAGAAAAGTTGTTAAATTTGAGCTTTGAATTGCAGTTTTAAAGGTTAATTATCATGAAAAGAACATTCCAACCCCACAATCGAAAACGCGTCAACAAGCATGGTTTCCGTACCCGTATGGAAGACCGCTGGGGGCGTGCTGTTATTAATCGCCGTCGTGCAAAAGGCCGTAAACGCCTCACTGTAAGCGATACCATTTATAAAAAATAGGTCGGCTTTATTGCCTCGCTTCAGTCTTATAGGCTAAATTCGCCTGCTCAATTTCGACAAATTGCTGTCAGTGGTAAATTCCTTAGAGCTCCATCTTTATCGATGAAGTGGTTGGAAAGTCCAGATGGTGTTTGTCGTTTTTCTTTTATTGTGAAAAAAAAACAAGGGAATGCGGTGTATCGAAATCGATGCAGAAGGATTTTGCGACCTGTGTTTTTTGATGCGGCTCCTCACTTGGCTTTGCCTGTTTGGGCTGTTGTGTATGTGAAAGAAGACTTTAGTACCATGACATCTATAGCTTTAAGAGATTCGGCAAATAAATTGCTAAGCAAATTGCAGAAGAAACTATTGGATTCTATGGAGTCTGCATGAATAAGAAAGGAAGATTCCTTTGTTTTTTTGACAAGTTTCGTTTTATAGTGCGAAAAAGCTTGATTTTACCTATTCGAATCTATCAATATTTGCATTTGCCCTTTTTTCGAGGCGTGTGCCGGTTTTACCCTACATGCTCTTTTTATGCAATTGAGGCAATTGAAAATCACGGAATCCTAAAAGGTTTCTATCTTGCAGTTTTTAGGATATTGCGCTGTAACCCGTTTTGTAAAGGTGGACACGACCCCGTTCCTCCTCGCAAGGATCAATCATGAACAAAAATACTCTTATTGGCTCTTTATTAATAGCAATTATTATGATTTGGTGGATGTCCACCATGCCCAAACACAAACCTGCACCAGTGGTTCCAGAAAAAACTGTGGAAAAAGAGTCGTCTACCAGCTCCTTGCAGTTGCCTTCTTTGGATTCAAACGCCCCAAGTTTGGTGGCCTCGACCCCAGACCTTGCTCCTACAGAAATTTCTGTCGTTAGTGATTTGACCGATTCCTCAATAGGTGCAGAAAGCCCCGAGGCCCCTGTTCAAAAGCCTATTGTAGAGCAGAGTGTTAGCGTGGAAACTGATTTATTTACAGTGAAACTTTCTAATCGTGGAGCTAAAATTTCAAGCATTGTGGTGAAAACCCTAGCCGATGAAGATGGTGAGTTCCCCGAATTGGTAGAAGACACTGCTGCTGGATTGATGGAGCTGAAATTAGACAAAATTCATTTAGGAGGAGTTTTATTTGCACTCGATTCAAAAACTCCAGAAAAAATACTGGTAGCTCAAGACACTACTGTAGAATTTGTTTATACGGACCCCAACCAAAACAAAGTGATTCGTTCTTATCAATTCTCTAAAACAGGTTCAAAAATTAAGCAGTCTAATCGATTCGAGGGTTTTAGCCCCAATGATTACGAGCTATACTGGAATGGAGGCATGCGTGAAACAGAAGCTTTCCCAAAGGGTAAAAATATAGGGGGTAATTATTTCTTCAGTGAAGTGGTTTTTAATAATACATACAGTGTAGAGCGAAAAACAGTCCAAGAAAAAACTAAATTCAATGTCAATGAAGGGAAACTCCTTTGGGCGGGGCTTCGTCGCAAATATATTGCCATGACTATAGAATTTCCCGAGGCTTCAGAAGCTACACTGATTGCAGAGCCTCTAAAAGGTTCAAAAGCAGATAGAAATCCAGGGACTTATACGCTGGCTATTAGTGATTATCTAAAAGGTTCAAGTACGGTAGACTTTGATTTTCAAGTGCTCCCTTTAGAATGGTCTAGAATAAAGTCTTTAGATAAATCTTATGAAAAAATCATTGTGAGCGGTTGGCAATGGATCGGGGCAGACACCTGGTTTGTGGCTCTGTGTGGCTTGCTCCTAAGCTTGTTAAAAGTGTTTTATGGAATTATTCCAAACTATGGGGTAGCCATTATTTTATTGACTATTTTGGTTCGTTTGCTCACCACCCCCCTCACGATTAAGCAGCTTCGATCGACCAAAGAAATGGGAAAATTAAAACCAGAACTAGATGCTATCAATATCAAATATCGTTCTGAACCACAAAAGAAACAAGCCGCTATTATGGAGCTATATGCCAAAAATAATATAAATCCAATGGCTTCTTGCACCGGTGGTTGTTTGCCCATGTTACTTCAATTTCCAATTTTCATTGGTCTTTTTATCACTTTAGGAAGAGCCATAGAGCTTCGAGGGATGCCCTTTATAGGCTGGATTTCGGACCTCTCTAAATCCGATGTGATTTGGAGTGGAATTTCTATTCCATTTATAATGCCTTCTGGACTTTCGATACTCCCCATTGTAATGGTGATCACTACCTATTTTCAAACAAAACAGTCTATGGCAAGTATGACTGACCCCGCCCAACGCAAAATGATGACTTGGATGATGCCCGGAATGATGTTTGTGTTTAGTGCTGTGATGCCGTCTGGGCTTGTGTTGTATTGGATAGTTTCTAACCTATGGGGCATAGGGCAATATGCTATTATCAACAAAAATAAAGACTGTGCTGCACCTCTTTCTAAAAACATGGCAAATGCCTCTGTCAAAGATGCTAAAATTGTAAAGCCTAAAAAGAAAAAGAAGAGCAACTAAAATTTAAAGCTTTTCAATTGAAAACTTGAGAATGTGGCCGAGTTTTTCGGTCACTTTTTTTGAGCATCTGTTTTCTAAATAAAGCATTTTATAAACTCAGCATGGAAGGCTTTTTAGTTTTATTTTAATTTTGCTTTTTTATAAAATATATTGAATATTCTTTTGCTGCATTTGATTTTTTGCTAAAAACATGTAAAATTGAAGGGTACATTCATTGAATAGGATTCAAAAAAATATTTGAAGTGCCTTGGGGTAAAAATGCTGTGATTGAATACTCTAAGCTGTTTTGGATGCTCCTCTCAAAAAGTCTTTAAAAGAAAAATAGCGGAACAATGTCCGCTTTTAAGAGGCGACGCTCGGACTCGAACCGAGGAATAAGGCTTTTGCAGAGCCGTCCCTTACCAACTTGGGTACGTCGCCAAAATTTAACCCAATAATAACTAAATTTTATAGATTTTACAAGATGAGAATAAGAAAAGAGAGTCTAAAATCAAAAATACTCGCTAAAACATTAGTTTGCTGGTTGAAATCCTTACGAGTAAATTTGGATTTAGCCCCAGACTTTGAACCAGGAGTGCTGGCCTTATGGCACCAAGATTTGATGGCCTGCACGGCAGCATTTAAAGGACTAGGAGTGCAAGTCTTGATTTCACAAAGCAGGGATGGGGATTTATTGAGTGCTGTTGCAAAAAAACTAGGCTACATAGTCTTTAGAGGTTCAGATTCCAAAGGTTTCACTGCACTTCGCCATTTAAAACGAGCATTAATAGGAGGAGCCTTTGTTGGAATGGCTATGGATGGACCTAAGGGGCCTGCACTTCGATCAAAGCCTGGAACATTATGGCTATTCCAAAACACGGGAGCTCCTGCATGGCAACTTCGAGTAGAATATTCTTGGTTTTTTCGATTAAAAACTTGGGATCGCTTTTTTATTCCACTTCCATTTACTAAAATTAAAGTTTCAGTAATGCCTTTTGCTTAACCTCATGGGTAGCAAGCAAACTTTAAATTGTTAAATAAAGCTGTTTTAGCGTTTTATATACTATTGTTCATCATTTGGAGATTTTATGCTATTCTCAAAATTCATAGCTTTTGATCTAGAAACTACAGGGTTGAGTAAAAATACAAACGAAATTATTGAGGTTGGTGCTGTAAAGTTCACAGTAAAACAAGAAAACGGAAAAATCGTACCTCAAAAACTATCCGAGTTTCAAAGTTTAGTGAAACCCAACATGCTCATCCCAGCCGAAGCCACCAAGGTCAATCAAATCACCGACGAAATGGTCGAAAAGGCCCCTGATATTGCAAGCGTTTTGCGAAAATTCACTTCTTTTGTGGGTCAAGATGCTATTATGGTGGCTCACAATGCTCCGTTTGACACAGGCTTTTTAAAGCTGGCCTACGAGAACAATCCACAGTTGGTGCCTGGAAGTCCCATTATAGATAGCTATCGCATTGCTCGAAGTATTTTACCCGAACTCGAAAACCATAAGCTTGGAGACATTGCCAATAACTTCAAAAAAAATGGCCTAATATCCATGAAAATAAACAGTACCAATATGCATAGGGCTGTTTATGACTGTGAAATGCTAATGGAAATATTTGTGGTTTTATTGGGTCGCCGTATCACCCTCAAAGATTGGGAGCTAGG
>JAAYJH010000038.1 GCA_012523035.1 Fibrobacter sp. | reverse complement strand
CACCATAAGATAGGCGGCCGGGTGTTACAAAAAAAGGTTTTATATGCGGATAGTCTATATCAAACCTAGAAGGTGAGGCATTTTTACTTATGATAATATCCCACTCCGTGGGGGTTCTGTCACTATAACCATAATAGAAAAGTGAAGTATTAAGCCACAGGACTCCGTCAGCAAAAAGACGTGAAATAATAGCTGCTTCGCTTATAGTGTCTGAATTTAGACAGTAATAGCCAGTTGCTATTCTTTCAATAACTCCATTTTTAAGTAGACTATTTATTTTACGAGAATCGACTTTAAGCTTAGTTAGCTGTGAGGTCTTAAGAATCCCACAATTATCGGCAAATGCCATTTTAAGTTTTTTTGTTTCCATTAATATCACCACTAATTTACCGACGAAACACTAAAATCGTCGGTATTTAAATGTAAGTTTAGTTATTAGAATTGTTTTTGGCTATTTCAGTCAAAACCTGCCACCCATTTAATCTGTTGTCATAACATTCAGGTGGCAGGCATCCGCCGAAATCCCTGGCAACTTTCACCGAAATAAACATTGTTTCGCTTGACCTATCATTTTTTCTCCTTCTTTCTATCTTCCAAATAGTTTTTGATATTCATTTAGAGAGCTTTGCTCGCCATGAAGAGTAGATGAGTTTTTTCTTGCCTCTCACCGCATTTTGAAGGCTTTAGCCCGTGCAATCTATGCGAAATGGATGCCCGAAACACAGTGCGAAATGCATGCTTGAAAATAGGAGTTTGCTTTGCGAGAATCGTGCCAGAAACTTGGGAGGATTCGCAAAGATGAAAAGAGGCTTTTTATTTTTCTCCTGAAAAAGCCAGGCGTGTGTGAGACTTCATTATAAAAAGAGCTTTGTTTAGGTTGAACAAGTCGAGTTTGTTTTTGAATTTATCGTTGGAAAACTCTCAGCAGTGATGAGTGTTTTGATGTGGTTATGCGTTTTTCTTGTGAAAAGTGTTGGGGATTTAAATTTTTGCTTTTGAAAAAAACACAGACGAGTATACTAAATAGTCCTCGGTTTTATGGAAGATTGATTGGGAGCCATTGCTGGATTTTTGTGTGTTGGAGGGCTTTTTCTTTTATTTGTCTTTTAAGTTCAATACGCCTTTTTCAAAGCGATCGCATGCTTTTTGGAGTGTTTCTTCACTGGCTGCATAAGAGAATCGTACGCACGAATCGTCTCCAAAGGCAAGTCCGGGCACAATGGCCAAGCCTTCTTCTTCTAAGAGGTATTTGCAAAAGTCAGAAGAGTTAGAGATGGTGTGACCAGATGGACTTTGTTTTCCGTATAGTTTATCGACGCTTGCAAATAGGTAAAAGGCTCCTGGTGGGGTGTCGATTTGAATGTTTGGAATGGTGCGAAGTCTGTGGATCATATAAGAGCGTCTTTTTAAAAATGCGTTTTTCATGGAGTGCACAAAGTCTAAGTTGTTTAATGCTTCTATGGCGGCATATTGAGCTATGTTAGAGGGGTGGTGTATGGATTGGCTTTGGATTTTGGTGATGAGTTTTGCAATTTCTATGGGAGCTGCTTTGTAGCCCAAACGCCATCCAGTCATGCTATGAGATTTAGAGACTCCATTGATTAAAATGGTCCTTTCTTGCATGCCTTTTAAGCTGGCTATAGAGGTGAAATCCCCGTCATAGACAAAGTGTTCGTAGACCTCGTCAGAGATGCAATACAAGTCTTGTTTTGTGATAATCTGGGTGAGTGCATCTAGTTCGTTTTTAGAGTAAACAGCCCCGGTAGGGTTGCAGGGGTTGTTAAAAATGATTGCTTTGGTTTTGGGGGTGATTGCTTTTTCTAGGTCTGTTGGAGATATTTTAAATTGATTTTTTGCACTTGCTTTTATAAAAACAGGAGTGCCTCCCATCCACTGGACTAGTTCGGGATAAGTGACCCAATAAGGGCTTGGGATGAGTATTTCATCACCAGGGTTTATCAGTACCGCCAATGAATTAAACACCGCATGCTTGGCTCCACTGGTCATAATGATTTGTTCTGGACTATAAGACAAGTTGTTGTCTCGTTTGAGTTTGGCACAGACCGCTTCTCTTAGTTTTAGAATACCTGTGGGGGCTGTGTATCGAAGTTCTTTGTCTAATATTGCTTGGATCCCTGCTTTGCACACATTTTCGGGGGTGTCCAAGTCGGGTTCTCCTGCACCCAAACTCACAATGTCTTTTCCTTCGGCAAGGAGTTGTTTGGCTAAAGTATCGATGGCAACGGTTAAAGAAGGGGCAATATTTAATGTTCTATGAGAAAGTGTTTTCATTTGAGTTTCGTTTTTTTTGACGGTATAAATCTAAAGAGGCTGCTAGTAAAGGGAAAAATATAAAATGTGCTACAATGATAAATAATAATCCAAGCAAAGAGATGCTCCCAATGCTTTTTAATCCATTATGAGAAGATAGTAATAAACCATAGGTCCCAATCAAGGTGGCTAATTGGGCAATAAATATAGAAAGTCCAATTTTGTTCATTATAAATGCAGCACTTGTTTTTTTGTATTCAAAATAAGAGTTCCAAAACTGAATCGAAGCGTCGACACTCAAGGCGATTAATATAGGAAAGGCTATAGCACTATAAGCAGATAGTTTAATACCTAAAAAGTGTATGGCTATCAAAAGCCAAATAAAAGAGACTGTAGGAGCTATTAAAACAAACAGAGTGTAGGATAATTTGTTGTATAAGATTAAAGTGAGAAATAATATCAAAATGACAGCGGTAATTATAGAGCGGTGGATATAGGGGAGTGTTAAATTTAATATTTCGGCTCGAATAATGGGGGTTCCGGTCATGGAGTAAGTTTCACCATTTGGTTTTTTTATTTCGCTTAATTCTTTTTTAAATCGTCTGCAAAAAAGCCCGTCATAAGGAGATTCTTTAGGGAATACAAAGGCAAATTTGCCAAGGCTACCGTCACTGGATTCAAATTTATGACGAATATTGAGAGGTAAATCGTTTGGATTGAGTTCAGAAAGTGTCCAAGAGTTGAATAAAGCGATCATATTTAAAGAATCAGAAGCTTTGGTGTATTCTAATAATTCTGGAGTGAGTTCTTCTCGAATTTCTTGTAAAATTTGGATCTTTTTCTCTTGTTGAGAAGGGAGTAAATTGGCAAAAGTGATCACAGAAGAGATGGTTTCATAGTTGTTTTTTAATTTTAAATACTCATCGTAAAAGACTTCTGATTCAGAATTTTTATCGAAAACTATAATCGCAGGTTCATAATAAGGATAAGAAGTCTCGTACAATAAGGAGTCCACAAAAACTTCTTGGGATAGGTTTTCTGTTTTACTAAAATCATATTCAAAACGAGGCACTTCTATAAAAGCAAGCAAAGTTAAAGTGATTGCAAAAATAAAGAATAGAGCGAAAAAAGGGTTCATTTTAGGGAGTCTAAACGCTTTGAAGTGGACTTGAAAAAGTTTAGGTTTTAAAATAGAGAAGTGCTTTTTTCTTTGAAATAAGATTAAAATAGAGGGGAGTAGCGTATTGGCTAAGATCCAGTTGATTAAGATACCAATGCACGCGAGAATGCCAAGCTCTTGAAGCCCTGCCAGTGGGATTAAAGAAATAGATAAAAAGGTGGCTGCACTGATAAAGCTAGATGCTGCTGTAGCAGGGCCAATCCCTAAAATAGCACTTTCTAGGCTTAAGGTCGGGCTTAAATTTTGTTGTCTTTCTTCTGCGTATCTTTTTAGTAAGTGAATGATTTGTTGGCAAGCGTGTCCTGGTAAAATGAGGGCAAGCAAGAGAGTGAAAAGATTGATCCTTCCATATAAAAAATAAGCTATAGACAAAGTCCAAAGCATAGAAAATACAATGGGAAAAGCAGAAGCGATGATCAGTTGAGGCTGTCGGTAAAAATGAATGATGAGTAAAAAAGCAATTAAAAAGGCTGTGATATAACCCATTTTCTTTGATTCAGGCAGCAAGGTTTTTCCAGTTTGCGTCACATGATAAACTTCTCCTGTATAATACACCGAAATTGAATCCAAAATTTCTTTTTGTACAATATTATTTATTTCTCTTAGAATGGCTCTGGATTTTTTTAAGTCAGTGATTTGATGTTTTGGATAAATATCCACAATTTTGATGAGTCCATCGGAGCTTTGGTAAGAGTTTTTTATTTTTTTTAGGTATTTTGCTTCGATGTCTTGAAAAGAAAGGCTAGTTTTTAAAGGTTCATCATCTTCTTCTACTAAATCTACCCAAAAAGGATTTTCTTGAAGGATTAGTTCTTTTTTGAAGTTTTTGATTCTATCTTGGATTGTTTTTAAGTCATCGTAGTGAATGTATAAAAATTGGTTGCTGGTATAAAATGCAGAATCTCCTTTGTATTCTACATAATTGACTAAGGGACTTTTTTTTATTTCTGAAACTATTTTTTGTATGAATAGGTTGTTTTTAAGGCTGTCTTTGGCATGACTGACAAGGGTTAAAGTGCCCACTCCACCAAATTCTTTTTCAAATTTTTCGTTTGTTTGTTTTGCTAGTGAAAAATCTGGAAGCGCATCGATAAGTTGTAAGTCCCACTTTAAATGAGAGATAGGAAGGAGTGAAAGGCTAGAAATAAATAAAGAAAGAAGCACGACTGCTACTGGATATTGGTGACTTCGTTTTAAAATTCTAGATAAAAGTGAGAACATGCCTATTAATTTATTAAATTAGAGCTTGTATGAAGGTCTTGATATGCTAAATAATCACTTTAATGGCTTTAAAACTCCATTTTTTATGCTTAGAGCTTTTTGCTATTTCTGTTTTTTTGCAACAATGGCTTTTGCAACGCCAAAAGAAGAGCTTATTTCAGATCCAAAGGTAGAAACTCAAGAACAAAGCCATTCTCCCTTGCTAGAGGTTTTAATTTGGCCTTTTTCAAAAGTATTCCAACCCCTTTTAAATGTGGCAATCTATCCTTTAAGTGCTCCATTACGCTATGCTTTTGAGCATAGAGTCATTGATAAAGGGATCAATTTCTTTTCTTTTGGAGAGTCAAAAAATATTTTTGCTTATCCGACTTTTAACCTAAAACCAGGAACCACTACTCAAATAGGTGGTACTTATCGACATCGCCGTGTGTTTTTTCCAGAAGATTATTTGGTGGTGAATGCGTCTTTGTATGCCAATAGCGACATCCGAACGAATATACGATATTCTAAAGGTCGTTTTTTGAATACGCGTTTTTTATTTGGTTTAAAATTTGGAGTACACGCTAATAGAGATGATTCTTTTATTATCCCCATGACTTATGAGTCTTTTGTTCAAACGGATACTTCTATGTATGTCGAAGCCCGTTTGAGTCGAGTCATTCCAGGTTTGCAGAAATGGAGTTTTGGCCTTTTTTTAGATCAAAGCTATCATAATAGTGACATACCAGACACACAAGACTCTGTTTTAATAGAACATCCTAGTTATTCTGTCTATGATCGAGGTGTTTATCAAGATTTTTTTACTAATAAAGTCAAAGCCCAAATTCAATACGATAATTTAGACTTTCCTTTTATTCCCACTAAAGGCACTAGAATTATTTGGAGTTACAGCCACTTTTTTATATCTGATTATAAAAACTTAGCCTTCGAAGTGCCAGAAAAAAGCAAGAAAAATCACAATTTCTCTATATTTGAATTTGTGTTCCAGCATTATTTTATGTTGGGTACCTCGAAGCGATACCAACTGAATACACAAGAGATTAGAGATCTTCGAAAAAAGTTTGTGGATTTTACTTGGGACGAGAGTATCCGCTTGTGGAATCCAGAAAAGGTGATGGGAATGCTTTTTAATCGAAAGGTGATTGCGGTGCAGTATCGATTGAAACATATGCTAGAAGCAGAAAAAGGAGGGGCTCCTCACATGGCTTTTCCTGTTTTAAATTCTAGGTTTCCTTTGAGGGGTTATTCTTCGTCTTTGGCTGCACCTAGTATTATGGGCTTATCTTTAGAATATAGATGGCCTGTGGATCGTTATGTCGATGGAGTGTTTTTCAATGAGTATGCAATATTTACGGATCATTTGGATCATTGGAAAAAGTCTTCTTTGCGACAATCTTGGGGCTTAGGTGTTCGTATTAGAAGCCCTAGCATGTTCTTTTTTAGAACTAGTGTAGGCTTTCATGGACTTCACGGTGTGGAAGTGGTGATCACTATTGCTCCAGAGTTTTATTGATTGTGTCTGGATATGTTTTCGAGAAATAAGAGTATTAAATGTTGAATGCAATGGAAACTTTTTGAATAAAAAACCAGGCGTTTCTGAAACTTCATTAATTCTATGTTTTTTAATGATTTTTGTTTTTTTAAGTGGATTGTTTTTTTGAAATATTCTATAATTTATGTATGCGATTGAATACTATAGTTATTTTTGTTTTTTTGCTTATGGGGATGCTGTGGGCTAACACGGACCCTCGTTTTCAACAAGCATCGAGATTTATTGCGGCGGGCGAGCTAGATAAAGCTATTGGTGAATACCGAGCTGTACTTGCCACAGAACCTAATAACGCCAATGCTTATTTTGCTGCAGCAGAAGTTTATATTAAAAAAAATGACTATAGCAAGGCTTTGGCGAATTATCGGTTGGCGTATCGCTACGAACCTACTATGAGTGCCGCTTACGAGGGGGCAGCCCTTGTCTATGAACGGTTAAACAACCATAAGTTAGCTCAAGCAGAGCGAGACAAAGACCCCGCCAATAGACCTCCAGAGCCAGAAGTGCAAGACACAGTTGAAAGTGCTGAGGTTTTAGAAGTTAAACCAGAAAGTGCTCCCACCCCCGCTAGTTCTGCACCACAAGAAATAGAAAAACCTAAAGAAAATGTTAAAACAATAACAACAGAAAGTGCACCCACAGAACGAGTCCAAGTTCAAGATCCAAAGACTCTTTCTAGGTTTTCTTATACCCATCCGCTTTTCTTGCAAATCAAAGATTTGGTGAGTCAAAATAAATGCAAAGAAGCCGAACCAGTTTGGAGGGATCTTTTAAGGCAACAACCCGGTCATTTAGGTGTTTATTTTTATGCTGGTTTGTGTCGCTACCAATGGAATGCTCTTAGAGATGCAGAAATTAACTTTGAAAAAGCTATTGATTATCCAGAATCTGGAGTGGAATCTTATTATTATTTGAGCCTTATTTATAAAAAACAAAATAAAAGGACTAAAGAAATTGCTGCTCTAAAATCTTATGTGAATGCTTCTCAAAATCGCCAGTTTTTAGAAGAAGCCAATGAACGCTACGCAGAGCTTACCGATAAAGTAAATGAAGTGGCTCCAAAGGATTCTTCAAAAGACTTAAAGGCATCTGTGACTTCTGAAAAAACTCCCGCTACCGACACTCTTTCTATGATAGAACAAGCCAATCAGTTTTTTTTACAGAAAAAATATTCTGAGGCTTTGAGTATCTATAAAAATCTTTTGAGTCAAAAAACCTTAAAAGAAATGCACCCTTTTGCTTTGCTTCAAATTGCAAATATTTATAGAGAAAGGCGAGACTTTCGTTCGGCAGTAGAGTTTTATAAAGAAGTTCTAAAAGACTTTCCTTATTCCGATTGGGCTATAGAGGCAGATCGAGCTTTAAAAGATGCAGTATGGCAAGAAAGAAATATCCCTAAAACACCTCGTTCTTAATTATGATTTTAGAAAAGTTCTTTGACCGTTATCCTGTTTTTAGGTATTCACCAGCTTTTATCAATATGGCTATTATTTTTAACTTGTCTGGAACTTCTGGCTCCAATCTCCCTAGTTTTCCTATTGGAATCGATAAAGTCTTTCATATGATAGCTTTTGCAGCCTTAGGTGTTTCTTTTGCGTTTTGGTTTAAGCCCCCAACTTGGAAAATCAAGCCAATTAAAACAGTGCTTTTAGTGATAGCATTGTCCACCTTGTTTGGAATTAGTGATGAGTTTCACCAGTATTTTGTTCCAGGACGAAATGCTTCTATTTATGATGTGATTGCAGATTTTTTAGGGGCCAGTTTGGCGGCTGTATCCTATTATTTTTATGTGAAATTTTTTTCTAAGAAAATGGCATCTTAGAGTGAATTTGCAAAGAGTCAAGATGTCATTTTGACTTTTTTTTGTTTGACAACCAAATTTGTAAGTGATACTTTTCAACTGCTAAGCAATAGTATTAGATGGAGAAATTATAGAAGATTTATATTGCTCAAGCACTAAAGTCTCCCAAAAATAAGACTTCTGGTTCTAGTCGTATTCCTGTTTTTTCATGGACTGTGTGGATAATCCTTTGAGTGAGATCATAGATGTCTTGAGCTGTTGCTGTTCCTGTATTAATGATGAAATTGGCGTGCTTGGTAGAAACCTGTGCTCCACCAATGCTCAGCCCTTTTAATCCTGATTTTTCTATGAGTTCTCCTGCAAAGCCGTTTGTAGGCCTTTTAAATACAGAGCCTGCGTTTGGATATTCTAGTGGCTGAGAATTTCTACGCTTTTGCATTATTATTTTGTTTTCGGATAATAAAAGTTCTTTTGGGGCTTTTTTTAATAAAAATGAGGCTTCTATAATGCATTCGGAATTGGTTTTGAATTTGGAGTGTCGATAAGAGAAATCAAGTGCTTTTGCTTCTCTTGTGATGCTGTTTCCTTGGGAGTCTAGGCTTGTGACTTCTATTAAATGCTTTGCTATTTCTTGACCATAGGCCCCTGCATTCATATAAATAGCTCCACCCAGAGTTCCCGGTATCCCAGACAAGAGGTGCATCCCTTCTAGAGAGTTTTCTATGGAAAATCTAGACACTTGAGCCAAAGAGGCGGCTGCTCCTGCTTTTAAAATGGAATGTTCTGCATCTATATCGGTGATGGATAGCTTTGCAAAAGTATCGGATAGTTTTACTACAAAAGCATCTAAACCTTTATCCGAAATTACAATATTAGTGCCTCTTCCTAATATAAACACTGTTCTATTCTTTTCTTGAGCTAGTTTTAGAAGCATAGAATAATCTTCTGTGTTTTTTATTTTACAATAATAAAGAGCATTTCCACCGACTTTATAGGAATTTAATGTCCTTAAAGGAAAATTTTCTTGTATATTAAGATGACTCATACAATCAATTTAGAAAGATGAATGATATTAAAGGCGATATTCAACAATTAAAAGCGACTTTATCTATTACAGAAGTGGCTAGAACCCTTGGAATACAAGTTAAGGGCGGGAAGTTTCGTTGCTTGTATCCTACTAGGCATGCAAATGGAGACCGAACGCCATCAGTTTCTATTTCAGAAAGTAGGGGATATTTTAATTGTTGGGTTTGTGCGGATATGCGTGGAGATGTCATTGAATTGGTGCAAAAAGCCCGTGCCTGTACTTTTTTTGAAGCTTTAAATTGGTTAAAGACCGAGTTTTCTTTGACAAGTGGAGTGGACACTAAAGTTTTCTTAAAAACAGAAGCACACGAAGACTTATTCCAGTCCAAAAAAGAACCCGATGTGGATACGGAGCTTAAAAATCAAGTGATAGAGGCATTTTTATCTTACTTGATTCCTGTCGAAAATACTCCAGCTGCTCGATATTTATCAAAACGCCGAATTTATAAAGTTTCATGGGATTCAATGAAAATTCGTTATATCTCCAATTATGGTGAATTGAATCAAAAACTCATTCAAGAATTTGGCTTAGATTTACTTAAGCAAACAGGACTTTACAATGATAAAGGTAACTTGCGTTATTACAAGCACCCCTTAATATTTCCTTATTACGATCAAAATCACAGAGCATTGTTTTTTCAAGCCAGAGCCATTGATTCTGCTGTTTTTCCAAAAGAACTCAACTTAAAAGGAGAAATCCCTCACCCTTATAATGTGCGTTTGTTAAATCAAAAACCCGGGTGGATTTATTTGTGTGAAGGAGTGATTGATACTTTGACTTTGCTTGGTAGAAATATGGACGCAGTGGGGATTCCAGGGGTCAAGGCTTTTAAACTCCAGTGGCTTCCTTATTTTAAAGAAAAAAAGATTGTTCTTTCTTTTGATCAAGACGAGCCAGGAAAAGAAGCTACAAAATACATGCAAAAAGTTTTTGATGCTGCAGGGATTCAAAGTGTGGAGTTTGGGTATGGAATTCATGATGAGCGTTTTAAAATGAAAGAGGGGCAAGATGTCAATGATTGGTTCACTCAAGGTTAAAATAAAGGCACTGAACTATAAAAAGTTTTTAATGGTGTCATTCAAATGGATTTATTATATTTTAAATTACACTGTTCGTGCTGTATTGCTCTCATTGTTTTTGTATGCCGCTGTTTTTTCTATTGTGGCTTCTTATCTTTTATACAAAGCTTTTGACTATTCTTATGGACTTTATCAGAGTGTTGTTTCTCTTAAATATGACTCTCCAGAGAAATCTCGTTATATGCAGGCTCTTTTGGATTCAAACCCAAATGCTTCATTAGAACATCAATTTGTCCCTTTAGATAGTATTTCTAAGCACCTTCAAAAAGCGGTGATAGCAAGCGAAGACGCCGGTTTTTATTTTCATCCTGGTTTTGATGTTCGTGCTATTGCCGAAGCTTTGGAGACTAATCGTCAAAGGGGAAGCACTAAATTTGGAGGAAGCACTATAACTCAACAATTGGCAAAAAATTTGTTTTTAACAGGGGAGCGGTCTTGGGATAGAAAACTCAAAGAATTGATTTATTCTATTTTGATGGAAAAAGAGCTAGGAAAAGATCGAATTTTGGAGCTTTATATTAATTATGCCCAATGGGGAAAAAATATTTTTGGCTGTGAAGCGGCATCAAAAGAATATTATAAAAAAAGATGCTCTCAACTGACTCTAGACCAATCTATCAATTTAGCGGCGATGCTGGCAAGTCCAGGGAACCACTCTCCACATATGCGTAAAAGTGTTTTTATGAACAAAAGAAGGACTGTGATTTACCAAAATATGTTCCCTAAAAGGGATAGTTTATTAGTGGATTCTCTAAAAGCATTGACCGCTCCGCCCCAAGACACACTAAATATAAATTAGCCTAAAACCCGCTTCAATTCTAAAAGGCTAGTTTCACCTTTTTCCAAAGCTTGCTCACCATAATCTCTTAACTTTAAATATCTCATGCGTTTTAAAATTTCACTACTAGTGTTTTTGGTAAACAAGCAATCTTTGAACTCTGAATCTGGAACTAAAAGTTCAAAAAGAGCAAAACGCCCTTGATAGCCCACACCTTTACACTTTGGACAACCTTTACTTTGGCACCACAAGCAAGACTTTCGGACCAATCTTTGGGCTAATATTCCTAGCAAAGACTCAGATATTAGGTGCGGGGAGACCCCTAAATCTTTGAGTCGATCTATGGCAGAAGCAGCATCGTTGGTGTGAAGAGTACTGAGTACTAAATGTCCTGTTTGGGCGGCTTGTATTGCAATTTTTGCAGTTTCTGAATCTCTTATTTCACCAATAAAAATAACATCTGGATCTTGTCGTAAAATAGATCGAAGGGCTACAGAAAAATCTAAACCTGCTTTGTTTAGCATCAAGACTTGATTTGCTCCTATAAGATCGTATTCTATTGGGTCTTCCAGTGTAGTTACATTGATTTGTCTTTGTATGATTTCTTGTAAAGCTGCATAAATAGTGGTGGTTTTTCCACTCCCAGTGGGGCCTGTGACGAAAAATATGCCCTGAGGTTTATAGATAATTTCTTTTATTTTTTGCAGTATATCCTCTGGCATTTTCAAATGAAACAAAGAAAAATTAAAGTTGTTTTTTAATAACAAACGCAAAACGACTTTTTCTCCATAACGAGTAGGTAGTGTACTTATGCGAATGTGAATTTGCTTGGATTTGGATTTAAAATTAAATCGACCATCTAAAGGGAGTCGTTTTTCTGAAATATCCAGTTGTGCTAAAACTTTGAGTCGAAGTGTTATTTTTTCGTGCAACCAATACGGGAGCTCTAAATGAGGCAGAAGAATACCATCTTTTCTAAATCGAATCGAGAGTATATTTTCTTGAGGTTCCAAATGGATGTCAGAAACTCCTTCGATGACAGCTGAATCAATAATTTGTTCAACCAGTTCTATAGTAGGCTGTGATTCCCAATCATTTTTTTTACTCTTTTGAGTGTTTATTGGATTGGAGTTTGATACCAGTTTATTCTCAGTATAAAACTTTTCAATCTCTTTTTCATGATAAGTGACAACTTGTACGCGTTGGTCTATTTCTGATTCGACAATGGCTTTTAAGAATTCATTGTGCGGCGCAGTTGTTGCTAGAATAGTTTGAGAATTATTGGAAGGGACTAAAGCGATTTGGTGTTTTTTACACCAATTTAATGGAACTAACATACAAACCTTGTGGAAATGGTTTTATATATCAATGCGGAAAATTTTAATGATTTCCAATCTTTTATATATAAAAATAAAGAGTTAAAAACCATTGGTTTATATGGACTGAGCTTTGTATTTGAGTTGATTTTACCTCAAACTCTACTTTTAGGTTCTAGCATTATTTTTATTAAAAAAAATAGCACTGTAAAACAGTGCTATTTAAGATTTAATTGTTCTTTTTCCTTCTCTTTTTAGGAGCGGCTTTCTTTGGAGCGGCTTTTTTAGGCTCGATTTTAGCAGGAGCGGAAGCTGGAGCGGGGCTTGCTTTTTGAGGAGCAGGCTTGTTTCGAAGGTCTTTTACTTTAAAACTGACATTGATTTCGGCTGTTTCTGGTTTAGAGAATAAACCACCTTTATCTCGAAGTTTAAAAGTAAACTCATCAATTCCATAAAAACCTTTATTGGGTATGTATACAAAAGCTCCATTGCTTGCATTGATGTTCACAGTTCCATTTTGTGGCTTGCGTACCAAGGTCACTGCCACAGGCTTCTCATTATCTGGGTCACTGGCTCCATTCATCAATCCATTTGCAGCATCTACGATTAATTTTTCACCTTCTTTAGTTTGATAAACTTGAGCTTTGGCCACAGGAGGGTCGTTCACAGGAATGACTGTGAATTTAGCCTTAGTAGAGGCAGAGGCACCTTCTGGATCGGTCACAGTAAAGGTGATGATTTCTGCAGCTCCATTCCAATGCTCGTAAGGTTGGGCAATTGTAACAGTGTTTCTTACGGGATCGTGTTTTACAGTTAAAAATTTATTCCCTTTGAAAGTCCATTTTAGTTGGTTAAAACTATGATCTCTGTCTCTTGCTATTTGATTCAATCGAATAACTGCGAGTACTCCTTTATTTTCATCTTCTTTGATTGTGTAATTAGGAAGATTTTTTATAATAGGAGCAGCGTTCACATGCTTTACAATGAATCTGGTCACTGATTTGTCTGTAGCACCTTCTGGGTCTCTCGCTGTGAATACAAGAGTTTCTTCTCCAGACCAGTTAGGATTTTTAGCCTTAATGATAGCTTCACGCCCAGGGGTGACTTGAACCATTAAATTTCGACCACCGGTCACAGTCCATTTTAACTCATGTTTTTTATGATCGGGATCAGTGACATAATTATCAAGTTTAATGGGTTTGAAGAGTTTGCCTTGAGGCACTTCTTGACTTTCAATCATTTTAACCACAGGGGCATCGTTTATTGATTTGACTATAAAATTTACTTTTGTAGATGCTTTTTCTCCACTAGGGTCAAAGACATTCACAATCACAGAATCAGAACCGTTCCAATAAACATTTGGAGTTTTGGCGGTTAATACACCTTTATCAGATATATTAAAGATAAGTTGGTGTTTAACTGTTGGAGCTATGGCTCTTGTGGCTCTACCGCGTTTATTTTTTCCTGGGGGGAGACCATTGTCTATTGTCCAAGAAAGCTCTTCTATTTTGTTGT
Source organism: Fibrobacter sp. (assembly GCA_012523035.1). Lineage (GTDB taxonomy): Bacteria > Fibrobacterota > Fibrobacteria > Fibrobacterales > Fibrobacteraceae > JAAYJH01. The sequence continues at coordinate 1,881 of JAAYJH010000038.1, read as the reverse complement.
CTGGATCGCGTACTAATTTAGAAAAATCTATAGGAGCAAAACTTTTCTTTTCATCAATAGTTTGCAGACTTACACTTTGAAGTTTGGGAGGGTCATTGACAGGGGTCACTTCAAAGGTTGCCTTAGCAGAAGCACTAGCTCCAGCTGGGTCTTTCACAGTAAATGTGATAGTTTCTTTACCGTACCAATATTTATTAGGAATACTTATAGCTGCTCTACCAGCCTTAATGTCTACTTTTAGGTCTTTGTTTCCACTGACAGACCAGCTGAGTTCATTGGGTCGGTTGTCTGGATCTGTAGCCAGTTTTGTAAGATCTAAAATAGAGAACTTTTCTTTTTCTTTTATTTTTTGTCCAACTAATCTTTTAATTACAGGAGAGTCATTCACGGGAGTCACAGTAAAGGTAATTTGCTGGGTCGCTCTTCCCCCTTCTGGGTCTTCTACAATTAAATTTAGCTTTTCTTCTCCATTCCAATACAAGTTAGGAGTGCTAACAAGCAATTGTTTTTTAGCGTTGATTGAAGCTTTTAACTGTTTTGCTCCTTGCACAGAAAATTTTAAAGTATGTGTAGGGTGGTCAGGGTCATGAACAAAATCCGTCAAATTAATAGGTGTGAATTTTTCTTTTTCTTTAATTAGCTGTGCTGGAATTTTTTTCCAAACAGGAAGGTCATTTACAGACTCTATAATAAATTCTGCACTTTTGGAGTCTTTTGCTCCCTCTGGGTCAGTCACAGTAAAAGTTACCTTTCTTTCACCGTTAAAATACGGAGAAGGAAGCTTAAAGTGTGCCACTCTATTATTGTCGATTTCTACCACTAAATCTGGTTCAGCAGGAGCAGGTTTTGCTCCTTTACGGGGTGTCTTTCTAACAGGAGCTTTTTTTGCTGGAGTCCTTACAATTTTTTCAACTTTAGCAGTCCATTTTAGCTCACTTTTTTTGTGATCTGGATCTTCTACAAAATTGTCTAATTGGATTGATTTGAACTGCTGCTTTTCTCTGATTTTTTGTGAAACTATGTTTTTTATCATAGGTGCATCATTCACAGAAAGCACTTCAAATGACACTTGAGTCACTGCAAAAGCACCAGCTTTATCTTTTACAGATAAATTTAAAACCTCTGGTTTACCGTTGTAGTATTTATTAGGGGTTTCCACAGTTAAAATGCGATTAGGAGATATTTTAGGGATTAAGTTTTTGGCTCCTGTGACAGTCCATATTAAATCAGAACTCTTGTCATCAGGGTCTTTTACGAAATTATCCAGACGAATAGGCGAAAACTTTTCTTTTTCTTTGATCTTTTGATCTGGAATTTTTGAAATGACTGGAGGGTCATTCACTTCTGTGACTACAAACTCCATCCTATGAGAAGCCCTACCACCTTCTGGATCAGTCACGGTGAAAATCACAGTTTCTGTACCAAACCATTGGTTGTGTGGGACTGCAACGATAGCCGTTAAGTCTTTTCGAAGGGTTACCTTTAGATTTTTATTCCCGGTGATAGTCCATTTTAAAAGACTCGTTTTATGGTCTGGATCACTGGCTAAAGTGGATAGATCTATCGTTTTAAAAGTACCTCCTTCACGAATCACCTCACCTTTAGGGGCAGTGGAAGAGATTACTGGGAGGTCGTTTATAGATCTAACATTGGCTCTCATGGTGCTAGAAGCCGAAGCTCCTTCTGGGTCAGTTGCAGTGAAAGTGATGTCTGCCATTCCATTCCAGTATTTGTTTGGAATTTGAATGGTAGCCACTCTGTTTCTATCGATTTGAACTTTCAACTCAGAATCTTGTGGAGGGGTAGGTTTTCTGCCTCTAACTGCAGGAGCATCGCTTGCAACTACAGCTTTATAAGTCCACTTTAACTCTTCTTTTTTAT
>JAAYJH010000037.1 GCA_012523035.1 Fibrobacter sp. | reverse complement strand
TATGTATTGTCAAATTCATTTAACTTACCTGCATCTTGACATAATCTCTTCCATCCACCGCGTTTATAAATTAATTGTAAAGGAATATTGTTAATAGTAATAAAGTTTTTTAGACTTAAATCCAAACTTGTTTGATGTTGGAATCCCTGAATTTTTTGTATTAATTGATTTCTATTTAGAGTTGTTGCTGCACTAATATTTTCTAATATAGTTTGCTTTGCTTTCTTCTCTAAAACAAGAGAACAGCCAAGTGGCAAATGAGGAAAATTATCTTCAATCTCTTTTTTTACAGTGGTAGTTGTCTTACCAATTAAAGCTCTGAATTTATTTTCAAAATTATATTCTGGTCTTGAGTTTCCGACAAAGTCTAACACTGTTAAACAATCTTTATCTTCTGCTAATCTTAAACCTCTACCCAATTGTTGTAAGAAAACGGTTAAACTTTCTGTAGGCCTAAGAAATAAAACCGTATCTATTTCAGGTATATCAACACCTTCATTAAAAATATCGACAACAAATAAGTAGTTAATCTCCTTGTTCATTAGACGCTTCCTGACCTTGTCTCGATTTTGACTATTTGCACTTGTGAGATAGTCAGCTTTTAATCCTGCCAAACTAAATTTTTCTGCCATATATTTGGCATGTTCTATAGTTACGCAGAAACCTATAGTACGTACATCATTTATATCTTTAGTGTATTTCTCTAAAGCATCAATAATTTCTCTTACCCTCTTATCATTTGCTGTATAAATAGAAGATAATTCACTAGCAATATAACGACCTCGTTCCCAGCCAACATCAGAAAGGTCGATGCTATCTGTAATTCCAAAATATTGAAAAGGGCATAAAAGCTTTCTATTCAGTGCTTCTGGCAATCTAATTTCAGAGGCAATTCTATTGTGAAAATCTTCTTGAATATCTCCACCATCCATTCTTTCAGGCGTGGCAGTTAAACCTAATAGAACTTTTGGTTTAAAATATTTTAATATTCCTCGGTAGCTATTTGCAGTCAAATGGTGGCATTCATCAATGATGATAAAATCGAAATATTCAGAAGACAAATGAATTTCTTTCAAACGATTATTCAATGTTTGGACAGAAGCAAAAACGTATTCATAATTGTCTGGTACTAATCCATCAACCCACAATTCTCCAAAATTATTATCTTTCAATATTCCTCTAAAAGAACCTAGGGATTGCAATAAAATTTCTTTTCTATGCGCAAGAAATAGCAATTTAGCTGGTTTATTTTCAGCTTTAAATCTTTTATAATCAAAGGCAGAAATAATTGTTTTGCCTGTTCCTGTGGCAGCTACAATTAGATTTTTATTTCTCTTATGAACCGTTCACTCTACTTCTAGTTTTTCTAGAATCTCTAGCTGAAACGGATATGGTTTCACATCGAAAAATGTGGTATTTAAACCTGTGATTTTCCCTGACTTTCCTTCATTTAAAGCTTGAGTCAGTTTTTCTTTATGAATAGAATCATTAAATAATTCAAAATCATCACTTTGCCAATATGAATCAAAGGTTTTCTGAAATTTGTCAATAATATGGCTAACTTCTTTAGTTGTGATTTTTAAATTCCACTCTAATCCATCAGTTAAAGCGGAGCGAGAGAAGTTTGATGAGCCGATATACCCAGTATCAAATCCTGTATTCCTTTTGAACAAATATGCCTTAGCATGGAGCCTTTCATTTCCTGAATTGTACGAAACCTTGACTTGAGTGTTTTCTAGCTTAGACAAAAGTTGAATAGCTTTATAATCTGATGCCCCCATATAAGTAGTGGTGATTACTCTTAGCTGACCGCCTCTCTGTGTAAATTCTTTTAATTCTCTTTCAAGGATGATAATTCCTTTAAATTTTATGAAGGAAACTAATAAATCTATTTTGTCAGATGATAAAATTTCTTTTTTTAGCTCACTTTCTAAGGACAGCCCAACATTTCCACCAGTAAGCAATTCACTATGTGTTAAACGGGTATAGGGAGTTATTTCTTTTAAATGCAAATCAAAGTCAGAAAAATGCGTATCTATTTTAGAAAAGACTGCTTTTAGTATTTCTCCCTGAACCTCAATCAAATCGTTATCAAATTCTTCCTTTTTTAGCTCCTCTTTTAAAAAGAGAATAATTTTATTAGCGATTTCAATTTAAAGCTCTATTTGATTCTCTCCCTTTATAATGTTTAGGGCATTTTTAATTGTATGCGCTAAATGCTTTGACAATACAGAAGAGGCCTCTTCTTTATCTAATTTAGATCTGTTAATATAAAAATTGATATCACCGATACTATTGATTTTTTGAGTCACCAACTGTGTGACTAGCTCTTCATAAATTCCTTCTGTCATTACTTTCAACATCCTCTAGTTATACTCTCCCCCACATCCTTGCACTCTACACCTATTTTCTGGCCCCAAGATCCAAACTTTTTAGTTATATAGGAAAAGAGTAGTATAGTTCTAATTTTTTTTGATACAATATAGAATTATATTTTGCTTTATTTTGGTTGAACTCAGCCGCTTCTAATTTGTTTTTTTGCTCTAAAAACTCTGTGTAAGAAATAAGTCCCAAGGACCATTGCTCACCAATCACTCTAAACGCTTCAGTAGCCGCTTCTGTCTCTAAAATAGCAGCTTCCCACTGGGAGATACTAGACAAAGTGTTCAAATAAAGCAATTCCAAAAGGTTTTCTAATTGTTTTTTTGAGTTTTTATGCTGAATTTGTGACTGCAAGGCATTAATTTGAGCTTGTAAAACATTATTTTTTGTGGCACTTCTATCCAATATAGGGATAGACACACCTAGACTAATCCCATGGCTATAAGTTTCTTTCACTTGATTTGGGTAATCTTTAGACTCCCAAGCGCTCCATCCAGTAGATGCCGAAGCCCCTAGAGAAACTTTAATAGAACTTGTCTTAGAAGCCATAAACTCTTCTTTTTTTGAAATCAACAAATGAAGGCTATCCGATTTCATTTTTGGACTATTTTGCAGAGCAGCATTTAAAAGAACTTCTAAAGGAACTTCATTTTTTAAATCTTGAGGCTTTATTTTTTCCCAGTCAGCAGAATGTAGGTCAAAATCCATGTCTCGTGGTAAATTCAAAAGCTGTCTAAGGGCGTTTCGTTCACTTTCATAGCTCTGTTTAGCCAAAAGTAAAAGCAGATTTTTTTGTGAAAGGTTAGCTTTAGAAAGGATTAAATCCTTAGGAGTCTTAGTCCCTGCCTCTAAAAGAAACTCCATTTTTTTAGTCTCTTCTTGAGCTAAATACAAAGAAGCTTCTGCAATTTTAACAGATTCTTTGGCAGAAACCACAGATACAAATAAAGTCACCACACTTTCTAAAAGTTCTAACTTATTTTGCTCTATATCTAGTAATACACTTTGATAATAAAGACTTTTACTTTCAATATTTTGCCGAGTGACTCCACCATCCCAAAGGTTCATTGAACTAGATAGCCCAGCACTCAGCCGATAATGATCTTGAGGGCTTTTCACAAAAGGCCTATCCGATAAAGAATTATTAATACTCACCGACAAATCAGGATAACGACTACTCTTTGCTTTTTGCAAAGCTATGGACGCAGACTTTTCATTGAGTTTAGCCGCCTCATAAGATAAATTGCTCAAAAGGGCTTGTTTAATACAGCTATCCAAGCTCCATATTTGTGCATTGATGGCTTGAATCCAGAGAAAAATTAAAATAATAAATCGCATCATTAAAAAGTTAGATGTTTTAGAAATAAAAAAGTTCCAAAATCATTAAAAACAGTCTATATAAACAAATTCCATTCAACTTTTTTAACTTATCCAATAAAAATAAATAGCTCACGCAAGCTTCTACTTTTGAAACGCCATAAAATTTAGACATTCAACATTTCAAAATCATCTCCAATACAGTTTCCATCCTTTCAAATTTATGAAATCGAATAAAAACACAAATTAGATTTTGAACCAAAACAAACACCTTTGAAACCCAAATATTACAATAGCAAGGGATTGAAGTCTCACACACGCCTGGTTTTTAGTGGAAAATAGGAAGTATTTGGAGATAAAAAACTTTTTTACACTTTCGTCTCGTATGGATTGCCACGCTGCGACTCGCAATGACGCTAAGGGGGGAAGAGAAGTTGGAGGTGCTTAGAGAAAAACACCATTTTCTGGCACGATTTTCGCAGCATATTTGCAGAAGTATCCTCCCACATCTCAAGCACGCATCCCCGCACTTTTCTGGCACACACTTCGACAGGCTCAGTGTAGCGCATTTCGACAAGCTCAATGTAGCACTTTTCGCAGTATATTCGCACAAGCATCCTCCCACATCTCAAGCACGCATCTGACCTGTCACAAAATCATGGACACTTACGCAGCCCTTCTTCTCTTTGCTTCAAACTAGAATAGGCTACAGTAGCCTAACTTTGAATGTCTTCTTTTTACACTATTTTAGCTTGATTTTTTTACATTAGGCTCAACACTTGTTTTGCATCCAAGTTCTTTTTCTTCTGTAGAAGTTTCATCCCCTAAATTTGTAGTTCTATTTTTTCGTATTTTCACCTTTTTTTGGGTGTCAATTTTTCTAGCCAAAGAATAAGATCCAATCCCCCCAATCACAGGGATAAAATAAGGGCTCAAACTAGCAAATAATCGCCATCTTTTAGCCACTCCATACAAAGATAATGGTACAGCAAAAAGCACCCCGAGCCAAGCACCAATACGACCATAGCGTCTATTTCGTCGTTCACGAGCTCTTATTCCTTTTGCTGGCTGCAAAGCTTGAAGGGTCAAAAGATTCGTGGCCAATGAACCGGTAATAGCAAAAAAACTCCCATAAATAAACTTAAAAGTATTTTCTTTTTTAACACTGCTCCCAGCAAAAAGCCAGTGCAAAGTAGAAGCCACCACAGCAAAACTTAAAATAATTTTGGTCACAAAAGGGCTTCTAAACTCATCATCAATACACCAATTCACAAAATGTTCACAGTTATTACTATAAATATAATAAGACCTTTCATAAAGTCGTTTTTTAGCTCGTTCTACGGCTTCTTCACCCGTGAATTTAGCTTTGGGATGCTTGATGATTTTAAAGTTTTCTCCATCACAAAAAAACTTTAGTGAAGTCTTCACTATACTTCCATAACGGATGAGTTGAGGCAGCTCTCCCAATTCTTTATAGCCAATAGAGCGAGCCATTCCAGAATAATGAATCACTCTACCACGACCAATGTAAATGCCGTGGTGCTTGTAACCTCGACGGGCCGTGACTAAATGGGCACCTATAGGGGGTTCTTTAAACTTCAAAGTAGATTCTGTTGATTTTGATGGACTCATATATTCAATATAAATAAAAATTAAACATTAAAACAAGCATTCAATAAAAAAGTTAATATAAATACATACACCCTTTTACCAATGCAAACAAATCATTACGAATTGCATACAATCCTAGGATATACTATTAAAAAGCCAACCAATAGATAGAGTAAAAAATCTATTAAACCACAAAAACCAGGCGCTTCTGGAACTTCATCATTCTAAAAAAGAAATAATTAAATAGTATTTGCAAACAGAAAGTTAAAAACCATAAAAAGATAAACAATCAATCCAAAAAAACTTTAAATAACACAATTATGTTTTGTTCATTTTAAAGATTAAAATCGCTTTAAGAGGCTAAATTCAACAATAAAAATTTAATGTTGGATAAGATTAAAGGTATTTATCTTCGGCTTTTCGCAAAATGCCTAAAAATTCAGAAGGCGTTTTTGACTTTGTCAGGTTATCTCGAACCATGCCATCGGCAAGTAATCGGCTCACTGAAGAGAGTGCTTTTAAGTGAGGACCAACGGTGTTTCCTGGACTTACAATTAAAATAAGCAAATAAATGGGATCTCCATCAAAAGAATCAAAATCAATCCCTTCTGGTACAGTGGCCGCCACCATGCACATGCGATCCACATAATCTACTTTGGCGTGAGGAACGGCCAATCCACAACCAATTCCTGTAGAACGGCTTTTCTCGCGTTTCCATACCGCTTGGAAAATTTCATCGCGATTCTCCAAATTGTAGGCTTTGCAAAGAGTGTCCACTAATTCATTTAGAATCCGTTCTTTAGTGGTGCTCGACGAGTTGATGATGATCGAGCTGTCAACGAATCTTTCGGTAAGGCGCATATAAATAGACCCTTATTTGAACATCAAGCCACACTGAATAGTGTCGCTCCAATTTTTATGATATTTAGTAAAAAAATAGAATTATTCAAAGGAATTGCCAAAAAATCTAAAATTTAAGTCAAGAATAGGTGTTTTTAGATAAATCTAAAGGTTAACAGTGTTTTTTATCACAGTAAAAACTTCTTTTTATAAAGGGTAGTTAGAAGCGCCTATCCTTTTAAATCTATAGATACTTTTTTCCCCAAGTATGAAGTTGCTTACCATTAAAATACAGCAAATTCCAAAAACTACAGATTTTTTTCGATTAAAATTCAAATAAAGAACTTGGATTTTTATGTTTCTTTGGATTGAATCTTTGAATTTTTATGTTTTTCAAGTGTTCAAAGCTTTGTAATGATTAAAGATTAGACCCTTAAAAAACATTCCACACAAATTTATTATTCACTTTACAACTTCCATCCCAAATTCTATAGATAAACTGGGGCTATACTCGCAAAACACTGAATTTATCTTAAAACTTCAGCTATTTTATTGTCTTGCATGACTTTGAAGTGCTTCAAAAAATAACACAAAAAAACTATGAAACGGACGGATTCATCAACAAGTTTGCAGCCAATTCATCTTCGCTTTGATAGGTGTGCAATGAATCTATTGCTTTACGCATTAGCTCTACAGGCAATAAGCTCAAGGTAGGAAGCTCTTCTATAAAACTTGCATAAGTTAAGTTAGCACCGTGTTTTAATGACCAAATTCGACTAGAGACCCCGCTCAAACCCATTGCAAATACAGATTTAAGATGAAAATCAGATATTTCTTTGAGAAAGCCATAGAGGGGCAAATAATCTTTTTGGTTCTGACTCATTGCAGCTACTTTAATTCCTTTAACTTTTAGTTCTCTGGCATGTGTTTGTAAAAGACTTAAAGATTCCATCGAAGGGATTTGATTGAAATCGTGTTTGGATATAAATACTTTTGACTTTGCTTTTTTGGCCATTCTCATAAAGTCATCGGCATAAACCAAAGCTTGCTCTTCTAAATCCAACCAATCTGGAACTCTATCAGCCTCTAAAATAAGTTGCCAGAGTTTTAAGCGTTCTTCCATCATAGGGGTTTTAAATAAACCTCCATCACACTCTAAACGAATGGTTCCAATGATTTTTGCTTTAGGATTGAGCGTAGAGACTTGACTTGCTAGTGAAGCCCATTCATCTATATTTTCAAAAAGATCGTAACGAATTTCTAAAACATCACACATTTGAATTTTATGGTGTAAATCATAAAAAGTACCGGACTGGAGCTTAGAAAGGATGTTTTTAGAGATCATACCCGCTAAGAGAGGTTTTTTTATTTCTTTCATAGCCCAAAAATACTACTTTTTTCTAAATTAAGAGTATATAATTTATTCTTATGGAGTTTTTAATGCAAAAAAAAGCATCTGAGCCAATAGTAGAAGTTAAAAGTCCCGATTTTCTAAAAAAAGCAGAAGATTTTTTATCGACGGATAGACGATTGTTCCTTTGGGGGGCCATTGACGATGAATCTGCCGAAAAAATCGTCAAGCAATTATTGTATTTGGATTCTTTAGAGACCAAAGATATTATCCTGTTTATCAATAGTCCTGGTGGAGTGATTTCTAGTGGACTTGCTATTTATGATTGCATGCAAGCCATTCAAAGCGATGTTGTGACTGTTTGCACTGGTCAAGCGGCTTCTATGGGTGCCGTGCTATTGACTGCAGGTTCTAAAAACAAAAGATATGCATGGCCCAACGCACGAATTATGATCCACCAACCACTCATTCACGGTCAAATGGTGGGGCCTGCAACCGACATTCAAATTCAAGCCGAAGAAATGCTTCGCATTCGTAGTGTGACTGGAAAAATTTTAGCAAAACATTCTGGTCAAACACTAGCCAAAATTGATGCCGACACCGAAAGAGATAATTTTATGTCTGCCGAAGAAGCTTTAAAATACGGTTTGATAGACAAAGTGAAGAGTTTGCTATAATATGGGATTTTTATCGTTAATCAAAGGTGGTCTTAGTAAAACAAGAAGTGCTTTATTAAACGAATTTAAAGGCATTGTTGGTGCAGGTAAAATCACCGATGAAACTTTAGAAACTTTAGAAGAACACCTTATCAAAGCCGATGTCGGAGTAGAGGCCGCTTTTATTTTAACCGACGCTCTTCGAGAAGAAGCTTTGGGTAAATCTCTGACGAATGAAGAAGTGATTTCAATAATGCGTTCCGAGGCAGAGCGACTGCTATCCAATCCACCGCCTCTAGAGCTAAAAAATTCACCTCATGTGATTTTGATCATTGGGGTCAATGGAGCAGGAAAAACTACCACTATTGGTAAATTGGCTGCTCGTTTTAAAAAAGAAGGCAAAAAAGTACTCATTGCAGCAGGAGACACTTTTAGAGCTGCAGCTATAGACCAACTAGAAGTTTGGGCAGAACGAGCAGGCGCAGAACTGGTAAAACACCAAGAAGCTTCTGACCCAGCAGCGGTAGCTTACGACGCCTGTGCAGCAGCAAAAGCAAGAGGCAGTGATGTTTTACTTATCGACACAGCCGGTCGTCTTCACAATAAAGACCATCTTATGGAAGAGCTTAAGAAGATGGTTCGAGTGATTCAAAAGCACGATCCTTCTTATCCACACGACATTTGGCTGGTCATAGACGGCAATACTGGACAAAACACCATTAGCCAAACTAAAGTTTTTCACCAAAGCTTTCCTTTAACAGGATTGGTCGTGACCAAATTAGATGGTACTGCAAGAGGTGGCTCTGTACTCAGTATTTCAAGTTCTTTACAAATACCCATTCGTTGGATTGGTGTTGGAGAACAGATAGATCAACTAGTTCCTTTTGAAAAAGAAGAATATATAGAAGCTCTGTTTGAAGACGCTCTTTCAAGTGACTAAGATGCCCATTCATTTTATAAAAGCTTTCTTTCTTTTATCTTTTATGTGTTTCACATTTTTTGCTTGTCAAAACACAGATGCAATAGAAGAGTCATTTGTCGATGTTTATCTGGAACTTCGTATGAATTCTTTGGAGCATGGAAACAACTCCATTAAAGCAAAAGAATATCGATCCGCTATTTTAAAAAAACACGGTTATACAGTAGAATCATTTAGAGAATACACAGAGTCTATCCAAAACAATCCTCACCTTTGGCTTCCCTTTCAAAACAAAGTCCTTCATATTTTAGATTCCATCTTGGAACCACAGTCATGAAAATTTTTATTTTAACATTCTTTTTTTCTATGGGTATTGTTTTTTCTTCTGAAAAATCTTTAGTCCAATGGAAAGACTATTCCAATGCTTTACAAGCATCTGCTCAAGATCAAAAATTAGTTTTTGTTTTTGCCACAGCTAAATGGTGTCTTAATTGCAGGGCCATGGAAAAAACCTTATTTCAAGACCCTTTTATCACTAATACCTTAAACACAAGGTTTCATCCAACTCAAATCGATATAGATTCAGAAGAAGAAATTCAATGTGATGGGCATTTAATGAGTACAAAAAAATGTTTTTCTGGGATTTGGAAATTAAATTCAATCCCTTCTTTTTTAGTGATAGCTCCTAAAGGTTTGAGCATTTTGTCGATCAGTCAATCTTTACAGCTAGCACAAATGCGCTTGTTACTAAACGAACTTTTAAATAAAGAAAAAGAGTGGATACACGAATGATTGATTTTTTGTTTTATACAGAGCTGTGTTTTTGGATAATTTTAATTTTAATTTTCCATTGCTATTTGATTTTTCCATTGACCCTTCCTTTTTTAAGTGAAATATTTAGAAGAAATAAAAAATACTCCCAAAGCAAAAAACTTTTTAAAGTCTCTATTCTTATTTCTGCCTATAATGAAGAAAAAATTATTGAAGAAAAAATACTGAATTTGTTAGAATTAGATTATCCAAAAGAACTTTTAGAAATTTTAATTGGAGACGATGGTTCCTCAGATAAAACAGTGGAAATTATAAAAAGATACCAAAACGAAGGGATCCATTTAATCCAAGCCCCTCAAAATGCAGGAAAAGCGGCGATGTTGAATAGATTGCAAAAAGAAGCTACTGGAGAAATTTTGCTCTTTTGCGACGCCAACACTTTATTTTTTCCCAATGTGATTCGAAAATTAATCACCCCATTTAGTGACCCCAAAATCGGATGCTCTTGTGGGCATTTGATCCTTTCGGATTTTAGTGGTACAATTTTGGGACAAGGAGAAAGTTCTTACTGGGACTTAGAATCAGAAATCAAACGCTTTGAGGGTTCTTTAGATAGATTGATAGGAGGCAATGGTGCTCTTTATGCCATTCGCAATTCTCTATATACCCCGCTTCCTACTAAAAAAAGTGTGATGGATGACTTTTACATTACCATCAAAATTTTACAAAAAGGTTATTTGTGTACTTTTATCCCCACAGCACTAGGTACAGAACAAACCTCCAAAGAAGCTATTGGTGAATTTCGTCGAAAAGTGAGAATAGGTCGTGCTAACTTCAACTACCTTTTTTCTTATCTATCTATGTTAAATCCTTTAAAACCTTTGCTTGCCTATCTTTTTGTTTCACACAAACTATTACGATGGTTCACTCCTCATTTAGGGGTCTTGCTTTTTATTAGCAACTCTATTCTACTGTTTTCAAAAAAACCAATTTACATCATTTCTTTTATTTTATTTTCGTTGTTTTTAGCAATTGGATATTTCAAAATCATCCCGAGTGTGTATTACTTTTTATCCATGAACTTAGCATTATTAAAAGGTTTCTTTTTATCTTTTAGCAAAGAAAAAAGCGGGGGCTGGCAACGAGAAGAACGAACAGATTTGGGGAGCGCAACATCCAAATGGACTGTGATTTTATTATTAGTTTTTGGATCTTTTTTTGCAGAAAACTCTCATGCTCTACTCACTTTGGATGCTAGTTTTGGAGGTTTAACAGCATACCCAGACCCAGACGGCATTCATGTGAATTTAGGAGGGCATTTTTGGATTCCAATAGATCAAATGCTTTTTGTAGGATTAGGTGCAGATTATCAAGAAATTGGAAGTGAATATTTTGTGCCTTTAACTGGGAGCGCGTGGTTGCGATTGCCAATAGGCACGCACCTAATGCCTGTAGTGACAGGAGATTTTGGTTATGCCGTAGGCTCAAATCATCAGTTTGTATGGCAAGCAGGAGGAGGACTTGACCTCAAAAATGGTGATTATTCTTCTATTATTATTATTGCAGGCTATCAAAGACTCAAAAAAACAGGGAATTACTTTTATATAAGGGCAGGATTTTTAATTGAAATTTAATTTTAATAATTTTATTTAAAGTGAATGTGGCCCCAGTCCCTTATAAAACAAGCAATTCTTCTTCAGCAATACGAAGCCCCAAAATAACATCTAAATCATCGGGTTTACCATAAAAATCGACCACCAAGCCCACTTTTTTAAATTCATCTTTTTGATTTTCAAAATGAAGTATGTCGTGAATTTTAACATCAATAGAAGCTACTTCTGTGATAGGGATTTGCAAACTCATGCCTTGGTTGATAAGGCCCTCTAGGACTTTCCCTTTAAAAATTAAAGAGCTCTGATCATCACCAAGAGAAATTTTTTTTACATGAAATTTTGGCATTTTTTGAATCCTAAATTCAGGTAATAAACGCAACTCTAACGAGAAAGTTTATTGAAATTATTAAAAAAATCAAGGCAAGAATAAATCTAAACCTTAGTCAAGATATATAATAAATATAATAAAAAACTCAATAAAAGTCTCAGAATCAAAATTTATTAAATCTCCCTAAAAGATACACAATTGGAATCCATTTTGCAAGCAAAGAAAGCATTAGTTCACTGAATTAAAAAAAGAATTTGCACCGACTTTTAGAAAAAAGAAATTATAGAAGACATCCTCTATAAATTGAATCCATTTTTACGAAAAAAAGATTATATCATTGAAAATAATCTCTAAAAAGTTACTTTTACTTTATGAAACTTAACATTGGTCGTATTCCTTTTTTGGTATGTGCTCCTTTTTTTTATGAATTTTTGAAAAAAGAAAATAACTCCCCTTTTTTTAATTTTATAGATGGCAGCCCTCAAGATCACAATCGAGCATTAAAAAACAACACCATCGATTTATCTCCGGCATCATCAATCACTTATGCTCAAAATCCAGACCAGTATGTGTTGTCTTCTACACTTTGCACCTCTAGTCGATTTGAGGTACAATCTGTAAAATTATTTAGTCAAAAACCCATAGAAAAACTAGCCAATGAATCCATTCATTTGACTAAGCAAAGTGCTACTTCTGTAGCATTATTAAAGATATTACTGTCACAATATTATAACATCGAGCCAAAATACATCGAAAACACAAGTTATCAACTTGAAACCGCTCGCTTATTAATCGGTAACGAAGCCCTATTAGAAACTCATGCGGGGAATTTTAAGTACCAATACGATTTAGAAAGTCTCTGGGAAGAGTGGCAAAAGGTGCCATTTGTCTTTGGAGCATGGATCATCCATCAAAACGCTTTATCCGTAGATAAAAAACCTCTGCTAGAAGAGTATTTAAAGAAAACAGAGTCGAGTGTTGCTTCATTTAAAGCCTCTCCTTCATCGGCTTTAGAAATTTGGCTTCAAAAATACCCCGTCCAACTTCCTTCTAACACCATTTTTTCTTATTATGATTCTCTGGATTATGAATTCACAGAAGAGAGGAAAAAATCATTAAAGCTATTTTACAAATTAGCTGCACAAAATAGCATTATTCCAAGTGCTCCTAAACTAAAATTCTTATAAATCCACTTTTTAATAAAAAAGATGTTAATTTAAAAATAGACTAATAAAACATTTTCATTAAAATAGAACTATAAAAATATTTTTGATATTGTTTATACTAACATAGCGATTTTGTGTATTGAAATGTGATGGAGCATTTAAAATAGATCAGCAACACTATTTTTAAAAGGCAGGATTTTGTGGTTGAAGAAATAATTCTTATTATAGATGATAATCCAAGTAGTTTAGAAAAAACAAAAGACTGTTTATCTAAAGTGGGCTACAAAATTTTTTTTGCTGATTCAGGAAAATCGGCCCTTCGATTTTTAGAAAAAGAAAGAGTGGATTTGGTTTTACTCGATATCAATATGCCTGAGCAAAATGGCTTTGAAATTTGTTTACAAATTCGTCAACAATACGCTTTAGACGATTTACCCATTATATTTTTAACTGGTCGCGAAGATTTCGAAAGCATTACTCGTGGATTCTATGCTGGCGCATCTGATTTTATAAGTAAAGCCTCAATAGCTGAAATTTTATTAGCTCGTGTCAATGTACATATTCGATTGGCTCGCACACTTCATTTTTTAAGAGATATATCTCTCACCGATGATCTCACTAAATCTTATAACAGACGGCATGCTATTTACACACTCAAAGAATGGTTTGCTAGAAGCAAACGATACGGAACTCCATTTTCTATGATTTACTTGGATGTAAACGGCTTAAAACAAATCAACGATAAATATGGACACCAGGCTGGAGGCATGCTACTTCGCACCATAACACAAGCCATTAAAGACTTATTAAGAGAGTCCGATATGTTATTTAGAATGGGAGGCGATGAATTCATGGTGCTGTGTCCAGATACAAACAAGCAAGGGACTTTGATTTGTGTAGATCGTATGCAAGAAGCGGTAAAAAAGCTTACTATTGTAGACAAACAAGTATCTTTTTCCTATGGAATCGCTCACTCTACAGATTCATTTAAAAACATGGATGAAATGTTAAATTTTGCAGACAAACAAATGTACGCACAAAAAAAACTCATTAAAAAAGCAGCAATCCATAAAAAAACTAAATGAATCCATCAGTTAAATTCTAACACCATCTACATCCAAAACGCCACCAACAAATAAAGACTAAAACGCAAGCTCTACAGTTGCAGAGAATAATCCTCGTTAAAACAAACTTCCATTTATATGATGAGTGCAGTACGACAACACATAAAATCTACAAATCATACTGAAAGTCAAAAAAGCAGAAATAACCCTAAGAAAAAAAATCCTAGTAAAAACTAAAGCTAAAAAACACACACTGAAAACATAAACTTTTTATAATGAAGTCTCACACACGCCTGGCTTTTTTTACAGAAAACTCCCTCACTCTCATATAAAAAACTTAAAATCAGACTAAGACAAGAAAATCACTCCAACATCATAAATTCTAAACGCTATGGATTTTAATTTCTCAAACCATAAAGTTTTTTAAACAGATTTTTCACAACAGAAAAAATTATCATTTGAGTTTGTCAATTGAAATCCAGTAAAACATCTTCATTTTCTATATTTTATTTATACTATAC
>JAAYJH010000036.1 GCA_012523035.1 Fibrobacter sp. | reverse complement strand
AGCCAGGCGTGTGTGAGACTTCACTAAAATTACTTGAATTAAAATTGCTAATAAATTATATTATTAAAAATATGGCAATATAATAAAGGCAGTTTATGTTAAAAACTCTTTTTATTACGATTCTTTTTTATGGACTGCTATTTGCAGAAGAAAACATATCGGAATATAATTTATTAGAAAGTAATTCTGGTCAAAACTATGAATTTAATGATTCTGAAAATTTAGAATATGATTCTAATAAGGACATCACAGCTCAAAAGAGCAATGAGTTTACAAAAAAAGAGACCCAAGGCCAAAATTCATTTAATTTTAATGAAGTGAAAGAAAAAGAACCGAACTTAGAAATAGGGATGCATCCTCTTATAAGCGTTCTAAATATAATTACAGTTACAAATTTATATTTGTCCATTGAATACCCTATAAATGACCAAGCTTCTTTTGTTTTACGGCCACACTTTATAGAATTCAAGTTAGAAATGAATTTTGGTGGATTTATCAAGTATTTTGAAGTTGGTGGTGGTATTGATTTTCGAAAATACTTAAACAAAAAAAAAGAAGGGCTTTTTTATTCTCTAGATTTATTCTTTTTATATACCGACTTATTTGTGAGAAGAAGATTTGACAAAGATAAAGATTTTAGGAAAGCCAAACTAAGTAGTATTGCATATGGGCCCATGGCTAAAATAGGACAGAAGGTGAAAGGCAAAAACTTTTCTTATACTATAGATTTGAGTGCTTCTTATAGTAAAATGCACAACTCCAGACAGAATTTAGATAACCTAGATCTAAGTAAGTATGATTTTTTCAATACTAGATTTAAACTGAATTTGAATTTTGTGATTGCTTTACTTCTATAAAAATCTTTCTTATAAGCTTCAACAGAAACATAGATTTTACTCCAATACAGATTTTCACACCTTTTTTTTAGATAATATTGTATTTTTAGAGGGTGAAAAAATTATACCATGATCGAAAAAACTGTATAGAATGTGCTGGATGTGTGGGTGTATGCCCTACTATGGCATTGGATATGTATGGGCTAGATTTGCAAATTGACCACGAAAAGTGTAATCGATGCGGGATTTGTATCAAAGCATGCCCAGTGGGTGTCTTGGATTGGGAGTTTCATGAAGCATAAAGAATACGATATTGTAGTGGTAGGTGCTGGGCCAGGTGGTTCGGTTATTTCTCGTCATTTAGCACAATTAAATTATCGAGTTTTATTGTTAGAAAAAAGAAAAGAAGTGGGGATTCCTGTCCGCTGTGGAGAAGCCAGTACTTCTTTAAAAGATATGGAGACTTTTGGTCCTTTTGATGATGATTGTATTGAAACTGTGATTGATGGTTTATTTGTCTATGGTCCAGGCGGCACTCATCTAGATGTTTATAAAAAAAATACTGGGATCATGTTGAATCGTGAAAAGTTCGATCCTTGCTTGGCTCGACTTGCAGAAAAAGATGGAGTGGAACTTGTATTGCAGGCAAAGTGTGAATCTATTAGCCCTGTAGTATCTGGTTATAGAGAGATAGAGGTTACAAGTCCACTTGGTAAATCAAAAATCAAAACTAAAATGCTAGTGGGAGCAGATGGTATAGAGTCTCTTGTCGGTCGAATGGTAGGCTTAAAAAGTTTGCAACTTCATCAACACACTTGCACTGGGATTAACTTTGAAGTTGAAGGGATTTTAACTGAAGCAAATTACCTAACATTTTGGCAAGGTCAAGATTTCATCAACGATGGCTATATCTGGAGTTTTCCAAAATTAAAGAGCAATACCACAAATTTTGGTGCAGGTTATGTGATTCCAAAATCTAAAGGAAAGCCTATTAAAGAGGTGACTTTGGAGTGGTTAGAAAAATTGTTTCCTGGTGCAAAAATAAAAAGGATCACTGGTGGTTTGATTCCTGTATCGGGCAATTTAAAGGACTATGTCGCAGATCGATTGATATTAGTGGGAGATGCCGCTCATCATACTAATCCACTCACAGGCGGAGGAATTTCTGCCGCGATGAAGGCTGGTCGTGAAGGAGCCTTGGTGATACATCAGGCTTTTCAAGAACAGAATTTTTCAAAAGCATTTTTTAAGCAATACCAAGATCGATGTGAGAAAATTTTTGGAAAAAAACATAAAAGCTTACTCAAATTCCGTCGATTCTTACTTGGACTTCCTAAAAATCACCAAATAGAATTTTACAAAGTGATCAAGGCTTTTGTAGAAAACAATTACAATTACTGGGCTTTACTAAAACACCCTATATTAACTATTAAAAGTGTTTACCGTTATTATAAGTCCAGCCACTAAATAAAGTTTACTAAAACTTAAAAGTTACTAACTTTAAAAGAGATAAAATTAGAAGGGAAAATATGGCAAAAGTAAATCAAAAAGATAAAACATCAAAAATAAAAGACTCTGCAGAAACTATAAAAACTGCTTTCACAGAGCATATACGACATTCTCTTGCTCGCAGCACGCAAACAGCAACTGAACATGAAAAATTTTTAGCAATAGCATACACAGTACGCGATCGACTCATAGATCGTTGGATTCAAACTCAAGAAACTTATTATCAAAAAGATGTCAAACGAGTTTACTATCTTTCTTTAGAATTTTTAATTGGCCGTACTCTAGGTAATTCTGTCTTAAACTTGGCCGTAGAGTCAGCAGTTCTAGAAGCGTTAGATGAACTCGGCATGAGCTTAGAAGAGCTTCGAGAACAAGAAGTGGACGCGGGTCTTGGAAATGGAGGGCTAGGTCGTCTTGCTGCGTGTTTTTTAGATTCTATGGCCACATTAGAGTTGCCAGCCACGGGTATGGGCATTCGTTATGAATATGGAATGTTCCACCAAAAAATCCGTGATGGTAAGCAAGAAGAACACCCGGACAATTGGCTTCGTTTGCCAAACCCATGGGAAATTGCAAGGCCTGCTAACGCACTTCGCATTCCTTTTTATGGCTATGTCGTTTCTTGGGTAGATGAAAAGGGTAAACTCCAAAATCGTTGGGAAACTAAAGATTATGTATTAGCACTCCCCTATGACACCCCTATTCCAGGTTATCAAAACAACACCGTCAATAACCTTCGACTTTGGAGTGCAAAAAGCACCGATGATTTTGGATTAGAATATTTTAACAATGGTGATTATATTGCTGCAGTCCAAGACATGGAACTTTCAGAAGCCATTTCCAAAGTATTGTATCCCAACGATTCTTCTATGAACGGAAAAGAACTTCGACTAAAGCAACAATATTTCTTGTGCTCGGCTTCTTTGCAAGACATAGTCAATCGATTCAAGAAAACCCATTCAAACCACTGGGAACTATTCCCAGAAAAAGTGGTGATCCAACTCAACGACACTCACCCAGCCATTTCTATTGCAGAATTGATGCGAATTTTAATAGACATAGAGTATGTAGAATGGGACACAGCATGGGATATTGTGACACGCACATTTGCCTACACCAATCATACCCTCATGCCCGAAGCATTAGAAAAATGGTCTGTTTCTTTATTTGAAAAATTACTCCCAAGGCATTTACAAATCATCTACGAAATCAACGCTAGATTCTTGCGGTTGGTTTCCATGAAATGGCCTGGGGACAACAATCGTTTGGCTCGCATGTCTATTATAGAAGAAGGCCACGAAAAAATGGTTCGCATGGCGTTCCTCTCCATAGTAGGTTCTTTTGCGGTCAATGGAGTCGCAGCACTTCATAGTGAATTATTAAAAACGCATTTATTCACTGACTTTTATGAATTATGGCCAGAAAAATTCAACAACAAAACAAACGGAGTCACACCAAGGCGTTGGGTAAAAAAATCCAATGCAGCCCTTTCCAAACTCATCAGCAGCAAAATTGGTGACTCATGGGTCAAAAATCTTGATGAACTCAAAAAATTAGAAGCCTACGCCAAAGACACTCAATTCCAAAAAGATTTTATGGCGGTCAAACTTCAAAACAAAAAGCGTCTGGCAAAATATATCGAAGAAACCCAAAATATCAAAATAGATGTCCACACTATTTTTGATGTACAAGTCAAACGCATACACGAATACAAAAGGCAACTCTTAAATGTACTTCATGCCATACATTTATATATTCAAGTCAAAGACGGCAAAGAAATAGTCCCTCGAACCATTATGATTGGTGGAAAGGCTGCCCCTGGATATTGGATGGCCAAACAAATCATCAAACTTACCAACGCGGTGGCCGATATAGTCAATAACGACCCAGATTGTCAATCCAAGCTTTCTATCGTTTTCTTAGAAAATTATCGTGTATCTTATGCAGAAAAAATCATACCAGCAGCAGATTTATCTGAACAAATTTCTACCGCTGGAACTGAAGCCTCTGGAACAGGGAATATGAAATTCGCACTCAACGGAGCACTCACCATCGGCACATTAGACGGAGCCAATGTAGAAATACTAGAAGAAGTCGGAAAAGACAACATCTTTATTTTTGGTCTCACGGTAGAAGAAGTGCATAACTTATTAGCTAAAGGATACAGATCTCGGGATTACTACGAACAAAATGACGACATTCGCAGAGTTTTAGACTTGATCCAAAGCGGATTTTTCAGTCCAGAACGCCCCGATTTATTCAAACATATCGTAGAAAACCTACTCAGCAACGACACCTATTTATTGCTTGCCGACTTTGAAGCCTATGCAAAAGCTCAAAAAGAAGTAGAAAAACTATACTTAGATCAAAAATCTTGGGCAGAAAAAGCCATACTAAATACAGCTCGAATGGGCAAATTTAGCTCTGACAGAACCATAGAACAATACGCCAAAGAAATTTGGGGTGCCAAAGCCTGTCCCATTAAACTCTAAGATTTCTCCTCAAAAGCTCGCTTCAAAAAAGCGAGTTTTTTTTATTATTGAAGTCTCACACACGCCTGGCTTTATTCAAATGAGAACTTCGAAGTTCTAAGTATATAGCATTTTCTACTTTATCTTTAGCACTCAAAAATTAGCCACTTACTTAGAGATAAACGGCATTTTCTGGCACGCTTTTCGCCCCACATCTTAATCACGCATCCCAACATTTTTTGGCACGCACTTCGACAGGCTCAGTGTAGCACTTTTCGCACCGTCCCCTCTGAATTTAGATAACATCTCTCACACTAACCACTTCCCACATCTCAACCACGCATTTCTACAAAATCATTGCATAATTTTACAGCGTATATCAAGACTTATTTTGTAATCATTAGCAAAAAACATTTGCCATTAAAATAAACCATTTTTTTAGATTCTTCTTCTTTTGAAAGAGTGCTTGCTTCAAAAGAAGAAGAAAGATCGGATTCTATTTTAAGATTTTTGAAGATTAAAACTAAGCTTTTAAGGATTTAAAATAAAAAACCTCTGCCAAATAGCAGAGGTTTTGAATAAAACTTTGAACTTATTTCAATAGGATTTTTTGAGCAAAGTTTACAGAAGTACCAGTAGCACGAACCATGTAAACACCAGCATCTAACTTAGATAAGTTAAGAGCAGATGCACCGTTGATAACGGAGTTCATCACTACTTGACCTTGAAGGTTGATCACTTCTACATTAGCGGAGTTCTTGAGTCCTCGGAATTGAAGTGTACGACCAGAAAGTTGTGATTTGAGTGCAGAGCCTTGATGACCAGCTTTGATAGAGCTACCACCACTACTAGGACATGTTCCAAGAGTACCAAATGCAGCAATTTTTAAGTTGCTTTTAACTTCGTCACCATTAGAACCACCTAATTTTAATTTTACGGCAGTAGTTGCAGCGAGTAGATCGTCTTGACTTACTTTTAAACCCCAACCGCTTTCTTGTTTAAAAGTACTGAATGGAAGATCTACGGCACGCATAGCAGCAGAAGCTGGAATTGGAGCGTTGTATTCGTTGTATTCAGTTAGAGCCCCATCACCTTGATATTCTAGCTCCATCACCATTTTTGCATCATTAGCGATAGTGACACAAACGCCAGTACCCCAGTTAGCACCAATGTTATATGGGTCTTTGTTGCCATTAACAATATTAAAACCAAAACCGACAAATGGATAATCTGCAGCACCACCGAGATTCAAGGTGATTTCGATTTGACCAAAAGCTTCTAGCATAGGGGCAATCTTGTCGCCATATTCATTTTCTTCAAAAGGATAATCGACATAAGAAGTACCACCGTCATTTTCACGGTCATCATAGTCGAACCAATAACCACCGTCATCAAGTCCGTCGAAATCATCACACTCAAAGGCTCCTGTGCATACACGGCTACCTTCGACTGGGAACATAAGAGCTGCAGAAGCAAATGAAGCGGCTGCGAGCAATGCTAAAGGAAGATATTTTTTATTCATAATTTTCTCTCTTTTTGTTGATAAACACCCATAGGGGAATTGTCTGTATTAAATATACTCTTTTTTTTTAAAAACAAGCACTATTTTTTATTTATAATTAAAAACTTAGCTTTGTAATCGTTTTTTTTACATTTGTGCACAATAGTAACCACAATGTAGATGTAAATATTTTTTAATTTTCTTTTTAAAGACTTTCTATTTATATTAGTTTCAAAGACTTAAACTTATTTCATTAGTAAAAGGGCCTTATGTTTAGAATTATTACTTTTACACTTTTTATTTTACTTGGGGTATTTCACGCCAATGCTGCTCCTCAGTTTCCATTCCCTCAAAATAAGGCATACCCTTATGGGCACACTTATAAAAATGCCAATACAGCTAAAATTCAATCTGCTTTTGAAACCTGGAAAGGGGCTTGGTACACCGAATCCAATGCGGGTGGTTTTGCACGCATCATCAGTCCAAATGATAGCGCAGAAATTTCTGTGTCTGAGGGTATTGCTTATGGTATGTTGCTCATGGTGTATATGAGTTCCAGTCAAAAAGATTATAAATCTGAGTTTGATAAACTTTGGGGTTATTGGAAAAAATACGCGGTGAGTGCCAATTCGGCTACTGGTATGAACTGGCATGTAAATAATAAGACCGGTAATGTTGTGTCTGGAAGTGCCACCGATGCCGATATCGATGCGGCTGTGGCTTTGATTATGGCAAGCAAACAGTGGGGCCAAGAATCTTATTTGACCGATGCCAAAAATCTTATTTCTTGGATGAAATCTAATGATTTTATGGGAACTAAACTAATAAGAGCCGGGAGTAACTGGGATGGTAATTTTAATCCTAGTTATGTGTCGCCAGCCGCTTTTAAATTATTTGGGCAAGTCACGAATGATGCTAGCTATTGGAACGATGCTATTACAGTCAACAACAATCGAATCAAACAATGTCAAGATAAAGAAACAGGCATTATGCCTGACTGGTGTGATGCTAGCAACAAACCCGTGACTAGTGGTGCAGTATCCACTGGGATTCGTGGTCTCAATTATGATGCAGCTCGTACCCCATGGCGTATGGCGTGGGGTTATGCTTGGTATGGCGATGCTAGCTCCAAAGAAGTCAACGATAAGTTCTTTCCATGGATTAATAAGGTGTCTTATGGAAATGCGTCTTATTTAACTTCATATGAGTACAGTAATTCTCAAGGTAAATACATCAATTTATACGATTTAGCTGGAGCTGTAGAGTCTGTCTTTAGTGGTGGCGTGGGTCTTGCTGCTTTTTCTGCAGACAATCCTGGTAATTATGTAGAGACCATTTATGAAACTTTAATCAATAATCCAAGTAAGACTGCTATAGATGGAAAAATCGGAGAAGGGTATTTTTCTGCGACTATTAATATGTTGACTTTACTTTTTGTGACAGGCAATATGCCAAACTTGTACGATATCAGTTCACATCAAAGTTTTACTCCAGGAACACCTACTATGCCAACACCTCCTACAGGCACTCAAAACACAGAGTCTTCGACTTCTTTTGCTGGTTTTAATGTTTGGGGAGCATTTTCTGATAAATTAGGAACAGGAACCCTAATGTATCCCGACTCTGGGACATCGCCTTTGTATATCGATGATAATGGAGTGAGTTTAAAAGCATCTTTGCGTATCGCCGCAGAGCCTATGTATGGTACTCAAGAAGCTAGTGATGGCAAGTATCCATTTGCAGGAGTCATGCTTGGTTTTGACAAAAATGACTCTTATTATGATTTGTCAGATGTGGATTTTATTCGTATTCGTGCAAAAACTCAAGGAGTGATGCGTTTAGCTTTACTTTCAAAAATAACCTTAGATGTAGGTGAAGAGGGAGGAGAACCAGGTTATTGGTTCCACCCATCGGATGATTTTAAAACCATTGATATCCCTCTTACAGGGGGAAGCTATTTTGATTCTTTGATGGTCCCTCCTTGGGCTAGTGAATATTCGGGAGCTGAATACAAGCAAAGTGTTCGTGGTATCAAATTTGAACCAAAAATGGCTAAAGGTGGTTATGCCTCCATAGAAGTCACAGAACTCACTTTCTTAAATGCAGCTAAACAACCTGCTAAAATTTATGCAGATTTAGATCTAGATCCAGAACATTTATATACTAATTTCGACCGCGGCAATAAGGTGTCTTTGTCTGTTCAAAATGGTTTCCTTCGGATGAATGGTTTTCAAGGAGATGCTAAATTTACTATTTTAGACTTGAATGGGAAGGTCTTGTATAGCACAGTGGTTAATACAGATTCGGGTGTACTTCCATTAAATCACTTAAACCTCTCTAAAGGAGTTTCTATTGTGCATCTTCAAAATGCCAAACACAGTGCCTTTATTAAGGTTCAACAATAAATAGAGGTATAGTATGTTATTTAAGAGATTGAAGCTTTTAACCATTCTGTTTTTTGTCCTAGCTCCTTTGGGATTTGCAGCCACTTATAATACTGCAATCCCTATGCGGGCTGGTCCAGTGAGTCATTATGGGGCTTTAGGGACCAGTGGATCAAAAATCGTGAGTATTTCGAATGGTAAACAAGTCATGCTCCGGGGCCTTAGCTTTTTTTGGTCAGACCCTACAGGGCTTGCCTATTATACAGAAGATGTAGTAGAATATGTTGCTGCCACGCTCAAAGCAGATGTGCTTCGTTTTGCAATGGGCACAGGTTACTATGATAGTAAGGGAGGAGCTAGTTCTCCAATTTTAAATGCTTATGCCACCAACCCTGCATCTTTAAAACAAACACTAGATCGTATGGTGGCTGCTGCAATTGAAAACGATATTTATCTGATTATAGACTGGCACTCGCATCGAGCAGAGCAAGAATTGTCTATAGCAAAAGAATTCTTTTCTTACGCAGCCGAAAGGTACAAAGGCATACCCAATATTATTTGGGAAGTCTATAATGAGCCGGTTTATACTAGTTGGGGTGAGGTTAAAAGCTATTCCGAAAATATTATTTCTATCATAAGAGCCCATTCCCCGAATTTAGCATTGGTGGGTACCACTAATTGGTCTCAAAATCCTCAAGAGGGTGCAAACTCGCCTGTGAATCAACCGAATGTGGCTTATGTGCTCCATTTTTATGCAGGATCTCATTCTGTAGGGTCTTTTGGTGGTAAAATCACTCAAACTTTAAATGCTGGGTACCCGGTATTCATTTCTGAATGGGGAACCACAGAAGCGAGTGGAACTGGAGGTGTTAATTCCTCAGAATCTCAAAATTGGCTTAGCTTTATGGATCAGAATAACATTAGTAATTGTAATTGGTCCATTCGTCATGCTACGGGTGTCAATGGAGAAAACGAAGCTTCGGCTTTGTTTAGTGGATCTACTACACTCAACAACAAAGCGGCCTTGGCCACAGCCACTTACTCCACTTCTGGAAATATTGTAAAAAACTACCTACAAACTAAAGGCCGTGCTTGGGCTGATTCTCTGATCGCGGGTAAAACAAGTGGTAGCTGTCATTTTAAGTCCATAGAAGAAAAAGAAACAGTAGGAACCATTACTGGTAAAGCCAATAGTGGCTGTACTTATACCTCTAGTGATGATGCTGTGGCGACCATTGCAGGTGGCACTATTACTATTAAAAAAGCTGGTTTAGCTGTTTTCACAGGGAATGATGGCTCTCAAAGTGTATTAGTAGCCACAAAAGTTCCCTCACAAACATATAACATAAAAGAGTTAGTGTGTAGAATCAATGGCTCTTGTAATTCTGGTAATTTAGGCTCTTATTCATCTAGTGGTAATAAAAACGAACAAAAAACAAATTCGACCACCATCGAAGGTAGCAATGTGAGCATCACTTCTAGCAACCCTAGTGTCATTTCAGTCACAAAAACCAAATGCACAGGTTCTGATTGTATTGGGTCAAGTAAGGATCAAGAAGTTTGGGTTTATCAATTCAAAAGTCTGGGACGATCAGAAATTCGTATCACAGTCCCTGCTACGGCTCAATATGGTGCTTTGGATACCACTGTCAGTATGGCTTACATGAAAAACACCCAATCTTTAGATAGGGTATTTAAAGATACGACGGTGGCCCCTGGTTCTGTGACCGATATGCTCCCTTTAACCACCCGTTACGAAGATGCACCTGTAACTTATACTTTCAGCAATGAAGGTTATGCAAGCATTCAGGGCACTAATTTAGTCGCCGGCAATGAAAATGTGATTATTAATATCACCGCAAATGCTCCTGCTACCACAAATTATGAGGCTTTAGGGACAGCTAATGATGGCACAGTCAATGGCGTGACTCGTACCATAATTATTGGTACCGGAGAACTTGATGCTACTATACCACTTCAATTGATACAAGTTTCTAATCTATTAACACCTTTTAAATTAGGCTCTAGTCCAGAAGGTCTAAGGCTTAGTTTATCTCGAGGTTCTATGATCGAGATTCAATTTTTAGATGTGCATGGTCGAGAAGTTTCACCTGCGCTTAAAGAAAAAAAGAACGCAGGAGAACACTGGGTCTCTCTAAGTCATTTGCAATCAGGACACTATTTGATTCGAGTCAAACAGGGTGCTTATTCTAAAACGATTCCCTTCATAAAAAAATAAACTCCATAAAAACGACTCTCAAGGGTCGTTTTTTTATTATTTATAATTTGAAATTAGATTCGTTTTATTAGCTTGTAGTCTATGAAATATGCATACATCGAGATTTCTGGAGCATGCAATTTAAGTTGCAGTTTTTGTCCATACTCAAAAGGCTCGTCAAAAGCTTTTATGAGTGAGACTTTATTTTCCACAATCACTCAAAAACTTGCCCCTCATATTCAAGAAATTTATTTGCATATTCTAGGAGAGCCATTATTACATCCACATTTAAAAAATCTATTAAAAATAGCTGCAGACGCATCATTGCCAGTGAATATTACCACTAATGGCACCCTAATCCAACAACAGCAAGACACTCTATTATCATCTTCTAATCTAAGGCAAATCAATTTTTCAACACATGCACTAGAAGAAATAAAAGACATAGATCAAGCCAGAGATTTGGTACTTCATATGATTCAGTTTGCTCAACAAGCGATGAAATCGAGACCAGATTTGTACATAAACTTTAGACTATGGAATCTAAAGGACAATACAAATACAACATGGAATAGCTGGTTAAAAAAAACACTGAGCCAATCTTTTAATTGCGAATTTAGTGGTCATACTTTTTCTGTAAGGCATAAAAGTTTTTGGATACGAGATCGCATCTATTTGCATATGGACACTCGTTTTGATTGGCCAAAACCCAAAGCTATCAAAGAAAATACAAGTACTCATGAAATTTCTGGAACTTGCATGGGGCTTATCAGTCATATTGGTGTTTTATTAGATGGCACAGTGGTTCCTTGTTGTTTAGACTATAGTGGAGCCATAAACTTGGGAAATCTAAAAACGAAAAACTTCGAAGAGGTGCTCACTAGCCCAAGAGCCCTTAAAATAAAAAAATCCTTCTTAGAGCATAAACTCATAGAAGGACTTTGTCAAACTTGTGGCTATTGTAAACGATTCAAAAAGAGTCTTAAGGCTTAATTTTTAAGACCGGTTTTACATAGCTTTTTCCACTTATTGTTTTTACTTTTACAAAATACATGCCTGGAGCCAAATGATCGACATGGGTGTAAACTTCTTTCCCATAAACTTGTTTTTGCAGTAAAATCCGTTGTTTAGCATCTAACAAGAGTATTTCTTGAATATTCTCGTTGATTTGGATCCCTAGTTCAGAGGCTCTAAAGAAAGCATTCCATTGCAATGGTAGTGATTGTTTTACTTTTTCTGGAGCTAAAGAAAGAGGCTTTCCTTTTTTCTCTACAAAGAGAGAAAGTAAGCGTATGTAATTCGTTTGGTATCCCATACTAGGCTCTGTAATCTCCCAAGAATTGATGGGCCAACTAGTGTTAATATCTTTGTACATTTTAGATGCGGGTTCCTGTATAGGCAAGCTTTCGAGATAACATTTTGCATTGTTTGCTTCTCCTCCACAGCTTTCTTTATCACAGCACTCATCCCAAGTATAGTCAGAGTTAGGGCCCCCAGCCAAAAATCCAGGAGCAGGTCCACTCGTAGAATCACTCACATAGTCCCACTCACTACTTCCATCTTTAAACCAAGAGTGGTAAATGGTAGTGATGCTTTTTGTAGCTCCAAAACTACTCATATTTGTCAAATATACTTGTGTAAAAGGATTCACACCATGAATATAATGCAAATATTCTTCGGCTTTTTCTTTGTATATATCATTGTTAGCAGGGTCCAAATTGTGTTCAGCTAATTTTGCAAAACTCAAACCATAAATAGCCTTGTAACTATTAGATCCCCAATTATAGTCTTTAATAAAAGATCTGTACCCATCACTATCAAAAGCCCCCACAAAATCGTCTTCTTTTAAAAATCCAGTCTTTAACTTAGTAGAAATTTCTTCTTGAATACTTTTAGAAGCTCCATCCATTTTTAGATATCTAAAAAACATCATTTGATCTGCGTGCCAATATTGGCTTACAAAATTACTCCATTTATGTAAAGGCAGGTCTTTCCAGTTATTTTCAAAAATCAATAAATAGTCTTTATTTCCAGTCAATTCGTACATGTGAAGAGCGGCATTCAATCGATAGGCGATTCGATTCACCTCGTTGTCAATTTCTTGATCACCGGCCCCTAAATTAGTAGATTGATT
>JAAYJH010000035.1 GCA_012523035.1 Fibrobacter sp. | reverse complement strand
TCACTCATTGTTGTAGCTCCGTAAGTTCTGACCCATCTTCGTATTGTTGCATAGGGTATATTTAGTTCTTTTGACAGAGCTACGGAGCTAATTCCATTTGGACTAGTGATTTTTTTGACTATGTTGGATTTAAAAGATTTTGAATAAGTAGGCATCAATGCCTCCAAAGCCCCCAATAGGTTATTTTATAAGTGTGCCATCTTTCCTGAAAGTGGGGGTGGATAACATTTATAAATACATCTACATAGAAAGAGTTGCCCCGTCCGTTGTTTTTTTGAAAAATCATTTGAGATAGGTATTGTTTTGAATGCCTTTATTGTTTGAAAAAGCTGGCTTTCATTAAGGAAAATGATTTTTAAAGATAGCGAACGATAACCGTTTATATAACACGATCGAAAATTTGGATTAAAGAGGATTTTGTTATCTTTCATTCTAACATTTGTGCTTGCGAATTGTAGGCCAGAAAGGAGTTTTAGATGAAAAAAAAATTTGTTTTTGCGTTTGCGGTTGCCGCAATGTTTACCGCGTGCAGTGACAACCCGTCATCTGCAGAGGACAATAAATCTTTAGGTAATTCCATTTCTGCAGAAGGTCACAAGTATACTAGTGCATATAGATTTACGGACAATTTATTAATCTATCCCTGGAGTTGCGTATATCATCATCCTGGAATTTTTGCCTGGGAAGAAACTGCGGGTGACACATCCTCTTATAAGATCGAGGGAGACTCTTTGTGGATTGGCCCCTCCCCAAGCGAATATGACCCCGAGAATCATTACAACAACCGTGAAAGGCTCGCCATCAGCAACAACCATGATGGTTTAATCGGTACGTGGAAAATGACTGACTGCGAGAGAAACATTTCCACCCAGGTTATTGAGTGCGATCATTTCATTAATGGTCTGAACGGAATCGCATTTGATATGATTTTTACCCAGGATTCTGTTACAAACATTACCAAGTTGGACTCCGCATCCCTGCTTGAAAGATTCAAGGTCATAGAACCATATCGATTCGTGGGCCAAATGTTCAGTTTCCATATAGGAAATGAAACTGCAGATTCCTTAGTTCAGGCAAAGCAGATTGAAGTTCTAGACTACGAAAACATCAGGATCAACAATCAATTATTCACCCTGACCGACCTGAGCCACTTTGACGCCACAGGGATGAACTACGTTAGCGTTTATACCTCCGATGGAAAATCCTGCACCAAAATCGAATCTTTGGGGCATGTCAACAAGGAACAATGCCTTGAAGGTAACGAAGAATTATTGTTAAGTTCCCGAGATCATTCCGATGAGGAATACCTTTACAAAGAGGGACCAATTAATGTTTTCATTTACAACAACAACGAAGAATTCAAGAAGTGCATGTATAGTCTTCTGACTTCGGAAACGCTTGAATTTCTAAACGCCAACGCGAGCTATGAAGGTGAATAACGAGATTGCAAAAAGAAACCATTTTTAATTTATAGTGGCTTAAAAATTTAAGAGAGAAAAGTTTGGCTCCTTAGTTGAAAAGCAAAAGTATCACTAAAACATCTCAGAGGATTCATAGGGTTCTTGATGATATATCCAAATCAAATCAGTCAATGGAAGGCGTACTTTCTCCAGAATGTAAGTTCCGTTTTCAGTGGTTCCAAAAACGAGAAAAAGGAAATTGAGTGCCTTGAAAAGGAGTGTGATATTCTTCATAAGCTTATCGGTGAGAAGGAAGTGGACATTGACTTCTTAAAAAAACTATGCAAGGCGAGTGTCGCGGCAATCGTGCTTGCATGAATTGACATGACTTAGCCGAGGATGTTTCTGCAAAAACTTGAAAAAGTTAGGACTTCTGCGAAGAATGCACTCGCGAAGCTATTGAAAAGTATGGTTGGTCTGAAATTTTTAACACAGATCAGGGATGCCAATTCACTTCGGAGCAGTTCACGAACATTTTCAACAGTGAGTTTTGTTCAACTAGATTGAGTATGGACGGCAAAGACCGAGCCTTTGACAATATTTTCGTTGAAAGATTCTGTCGAACACTCAAATATGAGGATATTTATTAGAAAGGCTATGAAACAGTCGTCGGATGCAGAAAAAGTTTAGATGAATATATCAATAGATATAATGATATCCGCGAAGATTCTTCTCTTGAAGGGAACACACCATCGGATATATATTTTGGAAGAGTTGCATAGGAAAAACATTAACTAAGAGTCAAATTTTCTGTTGAAAAAGTGAAGTACTTTAGTTCTGTTCAAAAATTAAACTCAATTAAAAAGCATCAATAGACGCTTTTTAATTGAACTTAAAACACCTTTAAGTGTAAAACAATTCAAAGTAAATAAAGTTTTCCCTTTTATAATAAATAATTAAAAGTATATTTGCAAAATGTTTAATTTTGGTGTGATGGCCTCTGGAGCTGGAAGTAATTTTGAGGCACTTTTAAAACAAATTCAAAAAAAGCGTTTGCAAGCCGCTTGTTGTTTTTTAATTGTGAACAATAAAAATTGTGGTGCAGCCCAAATTGCTCAAAAAAATAAAATACCGGTGTATCACATTTCTGCATTGACTCACCCCAACCCAAAAGAATATGAAGAAGCTTTTTTAACTGTTATAGAGCAGTATCCTATTGATTTTTTAGTTTTAGCGGGCTATATGAAAAAAGTGAGCTCTCTTCTACTAGAGAGGTTAAAAAATCGGATTTTAAATATACACCCTTCTTTGCTTCCTGATTTTGGAGGCAAAGGTTTTTATGGTTTGCGAGTCCACGAGGCTGTTTTAAAAGCGCATCGTAGTTGGACAGGAGCTACCGTGCACTTGGTCAATTCTAAATACGATGAGGGGCGAATTTTAGGTCAATCTATGGTTCCTGTTTTTAAAAATGATACAGCAGAAGTTTTAGCAGAGCGAGTCCTGAAATCAGAGCATAAATTGTACTGGAAAACTTTGAGAGATTACGCTTCTTCTTTGGGATATTGATTGTATGTGCCCTTCTCCTTTGTATTTGCAAGGTGATATTAGCCCCATCCAAGGCCAGTACCGTTTACAACAAGAGTATCCAGATCAATTCATTGTGGGTATAGATGAAGTAGGACGCGGTCCTTTGGCGGGTCCAGTGGTGGCTTGTGCAGTCTATTTAAAGGATCCTAGTTTAGATTTGGGGCTTCAAGATTCCAAAAAAATGTCTGCAAAAAAAAGAGAGTCTCTTTTTGAAAGTATTCAAGATGCTTCTTTTTGTTATGCTATAGCGATGGCTACAGAGCAAGAAATAGATTCTTTAAATATACTTCAAGCCACATTTTTGGCGATGCGCAGGGCTTTGGCGGCGATAGGGTTTCCTTTTTTAAAAGAAGAACCAGATAAAGTTCCGCTTTCTAAAGGACATTTGCCGAGTGATTCTTGTTTGTTTGCTGTAGATGGACCCTTAAAAATAAAGGGCTTGAATCCAGATTTACAGATTCCTATTGTTCAAGGAGATTCTAAAATTGTTTCTATTTCGGCGGCTTCTGTTTTGGCCAAGGTTTATCGAGATCGTTATATGAAAAATTTGTCTTTGGAATATCCTGAGTATGGATTTGAAAAACATGCTGGTTATGGCACCAAAATGCACCGAGAGGCTATTCAAAAGTATGGATACAGTCCCGTGCATCGACAGTCATTTAAGTTAAAAGGCTAAATTTATTTTTTGTTTTAAGGCTAAAATGTATGATTAAGAAGGGGTGGCGGCGAACCCGTAGGGTTCAAAGACAGGGGAAGGCTTTCCCCTACTATTTTTAATGAGGCATTTTTTTTGTCTTTTCTTGTAAAATTTAAGTCTAAAATGTTTTATTTAAAATATCTTTACTATTTTTTGTGTAGTTTTAAACAAATCATTAGAGTTTTTTGTATTTGTTTTATTCAATGTACCGAAATGTCTGTTTGGAGGTTTTTTTGCAAAGTTTACCGGTAATTCAAATGATTGTAGAGGCCGATTTTACAACCAAATTTATTTTGATTGTACTTTTATTGATGTCTCTCGGTAGTTGGGGGATTATTTTGATTAAGCTTTTTGCTTACCAAAAAAGTCAAGGTGCCAATGCTCGGTTTTTTAAAAAATTTATGCAGATTAAGAATTTTATTGCATTGCCAAGCCTTTGTTCTCAATCTAAAGAAAGTGCTTTAAAGCAATTGACCCAAGATGTTTTAGAAGAAACTGGGAAGTTTAGTGAATTTGTGAGTTATGATTCTATACAACACCGTGCTTCTTTGGTCGAAGATACTATCCAACGCTCTATTGAGGCACTGCGTTTGCAAGAAGATTCGCACCTTAGTTTTTTGGCTATCAGTTCGAATCTAGCTCCTTTTTTTGGTTTGCTTGGGACTGTGTGGGGAATTATGGTCGCTTTTTTTGAAATTGGACAACACGGTTCTGCAGATTTATCGGTGGTGGCACCTGGTATTGCAGCTGCTCTGATTACTACAGTGGCTGGCTTGCTAGTGGCTATTCCTGCCTCGGCTGCTTATAATATTTTTGTGGCCAAAAATGCTCAAAATGAGATTGCTTATTATAATTTTGGGTCTCATGTGCTTAGTCTTTTTAAACGCGGCGATTTAATAGCTTTAGAAGAAATTGCTTAGGAGGGCCTTGTGAAACGAAGCCGTGGTAAGACTTTGAATCAAGAAATGAACCTCACTAATATGATTGATGTGGTTTTTTCTATTTTGATTGTGTTTATGATTTCGGCTCCGTTGATGAGTCAAGGGGTGAAGGTTGAGCTTCCTAAAGCAGAGGCACCTACTATGGAGCAAGAAAAGCTTTTGAAAGTTTCTATTACTAAAAATCAAGAGATTTTTGTTGCTGATATGGCTGTGGAATTTTCTGACTTTGATTCAATTTTTTCTTCTTTGTGGAATGGTGATATGGCAGTGGTGATTAATGCTGATGAGTCTGTGCACTATGGGTTGGTGATGCAGGTGGTCTCTGCTGTGCAGCAAGCAGGGGTGACTAAATTGGGATTTTTAACGCTGAACCCTAAAGAAAAGTGAAGTCAATGACAGATAAAGTTCAATTGTATTTTTCTTCAACTTCTAAAAAAACATGGTCCAGAATCTTGATTTTTTCCTTGTTTTTTCATTTTTTTTTGGTTTTAGCTGTTTTTCTGTTGAATAAAATTACTTTTTCTGAGTCAGAACACTTGATGATCCCGGTTTTTGAGATGGTGCAAGTGGCTCCGAATCCACCGCCTCCGCAAAAGCAAAAATCGGTTCAAAAGCCCGAACCCAAGCCTCTTCCCGAGCCTGAACCCCCTAAACCCATAAAAAAAGAGTTGCCTCCTGAGCCTAAAATTGTCGAAGAGCCTACTCCAGTAGAGAGCCCTCCTGAGCCAGAGGCTCCCGTCGAAGAGGATTTTGCAATGGATGATTTGGATTTGGCTAGTGTGGAACTACCTAGCTTAGAGGCTGTGGGGGCTGTGAATATAGACCCTTTAATGCAAATTTATTTGGAGAGACTCAAGCAAATTATTATGCAAAATTTTAACCCACCTAGTCATTTCGATATTTCAAGATCTGCAAAAACCACCGTTGCTTTTACTGTCAATAAAATGGGGCAAATATATGCAATCAGTTTAAAGCATTCTTCTAAAAATAAAACTTGGGATCATTTGTCGATGAGAGCTGTGCAGGTTTCTAAATTGCCAGCTTTGCCAGAGACTTATAAAAATAATGCCTTGTCTTTGCAATTTAACTTTACACCCAATTGAGTTTTATTATCAGTTTTTTGTTTTGATTTTAGAGTTAAAAACCCAGTGCTTATACAAACTAAAGCTCGTGATAATGTACACAAAGTTTGCAAATAAATGAGCAAAAAAACCTGGTTTTGCAAATCGAGACAAGCACAAATTAATGCTAAAAAATGTTGGTGTGTTCAGGCTATATACTGCGATTTGTAATGCAAAAAAATTAAGGGCATAAGCAATGGCAAAGACAATGATAAATCGGAGAGTTTCGCTTCGTTTAGGGTTTTTGCTTTTGAAGTTCCAGATTCTATTGGCAAAATATGAGTTCAAAGCGCCTCCAGCAAAGGCTAAAAAGTTGCTGAGTTCTAAATTCCAATAGAGTTGTTCGTACAAAATCCATACGATTAAAATAGTGATAGCGGTATTGATTAAGCCGATTAAATTGTATTTGATAAAATGAATCAAAAGTTGTCCTAAAAGAGGGGTGTTAAGTTCAATTTGTATTTAAAATAAGATAATTTTATTTTAAAAGTTCTTTTAAGCTGTAAATCTTCTTTCTTTTGTTATTTTTTGCTTTTAATGTGTCCATTTTCAAAAAAAAACTTATGTTATGGTAAAATATTTAGATTAGGTTGGCATGCAAAGCTTTTCCCAAAAAATAATGAGTGCAGAAGAAGCTGCAGAATGGATTCAACATGGTGAGGTGTTGGGCATTTCTGGTTTTACTTTATCGGGTTACCCCAAGGCCGTTCCAGAAGCTTTAGCCAAAAAAGCAATGAATATGCATGCCAAAGGAGAGGAGTTTAAGGTCTCTGTTTTTAGTGGGGCTTCTACGGGAGATGATTGTGATGGTGTCCTTGCTCGAGCAGGAGCTATTCAAATGCGAATGCCCTATCAATCTAATCCGTTTCTTAGAAAAGCAATCAACGAAGGGCATGTTCAATATATAGATGCTCACTTGAGTGTGATGGCTCCAATGGTGCGTTCTAGGGCTCTTCCAAAGCCTAGTACAGCGTTAATAGAGTGCATTGCAGTCACTCCAGAAGGTCGTGTGTATCTTTCGGCTTCTGGCGGAAATTCTACCACTTATTTGGAATGTGCCGATCAAATTATTTTAGAAATCAATACTATTTATAATGAAGAGTATATAGGTATTCATGATACTTTTATTGCGGCTCTTCCTCCTTTTGCTAGGGCTATTCCTATTCAAAAAGTCTGTGATCGTGTTGGAAAACCTTATGTGCAAGTGGATCCAAAGAAAATAAAAGCTATTGTATATACAGAGAGTCACGACCGAGTCCAGTCTTTTGAAGAGCCCGACGCTACTTCAAAACACATTGCATTTCGTATTTTAGACTTTATAAATCATGAGCAAAAAAAAGGTCGTTTGCCAGCTGGATTAGCTTACCAAAGTGGGGTCGGGAATGTAGCCAATGCGGTGCTATGCGAAATGGCTTCGGATCCTCGTTTGAATAAAATCAATCTATATACAGAAGTGATTCAAGAAGCGGTCATTCCTCTTTTAGAAGCAAATAAATTGGGCTTTGCGTCGGGAACTGCTCTTACGCTTTCTGTAGAAGCTCAAAAACATTTAAAAAGCAATATATCTCAGTGGAAAAATCATTTTATTTTACGACAACAAGAAATCTCTAATCATCCAGAGGTGATTCGTCGTTTGGGAATAATATCCATGAATACTGCCCTTGAGATGGATATTTTTGGAAATGTCAATAGTTCTCATGTGAATGGTTCCTCTATTATGAATGGGATTGGCGGGTCAGCTGATTATGCTAGAAGCTGTTATTTAGGTTTTTTTATGACGCCATCTGTGGCAAAAGGTGGGACTTTGAGCACTATTGTGCCTATGGTCAGTCATGTGGATCATACCGATCATGATACTATGATTTTTGTGACAGAGCAAGGATTGGCTGATTTGCGGGCTTTAGACCCTATGGGTAAAGCCAAACGAGTGATCGAAAATTGTGCTCACCCCGATTTTAGACCCGAACTTTTGAGTTTTTTGAAATTCCACGAAAAGCAGCAAAAAAAAGGTCGTTTGCCTATAGATTTACAGCACGCTTTTGATATGCATATTCGAGCTATAGATTCAAACTCTATGATTTAATCTTTGACTGGTGGACTCTCGAGTCATTATGGTGGTGAAAAGTCTTTGAACTTGAACTGCATTTTTAGTGTTCCTTCCTTAGAGCACCTTTGTACCGTAGTCTTGTTATTGTTCATTGGATTAGATTTATTAAGCTTTTTATTTTGAACTTTTGGGAGTATTTGCTTGTTTTAGCTATCCAAGGGCTCTTTTTTGCTTTTTTGTTCTAAAGGCGCTTCTGACTACCCATCATAAAAAAAGATTCTGTAGACTTAAATTGGAGGCTTTAGAGGGCTAGATTTTCTATGGAGTTTTTTTTTATTTTTATTTTTATTTGTTATATTTGAATTGAGTTTCAATAATTCATTCTTTCTTTTTCAGGAGTTTTATTGTGTTTACAGTTTCCAAAAAGGCTAAGATTATTTTATCTTTGTTCTTGAATTGTATTTCTAATGAAGAAGGAATTGAATATGGCAATTAAACAAGACTTACTAGATCAACTGAACGAACGCCGAAAAGAGGCTTTGAGCGGTAGTGTTGGTGCAGATAAAATTGCAGCCCGTCATGCAAAAGGTTTGATGACAGCTCGTGAACGAGTAGAGACTTTGGTCGATAAAGGTTCTTTTCAAGAGGCAGGGATGCATGTCAATCATGATGTGCGTGGTTTTGGTTTTGAAAATAGAAAGCTTCCTGGAGACGGAGTTATCACTGGTCTTGGTAATGTGGATGGTCGTTTAGTGACTGTGATTAGCCAAGATTTTATGGTGAGTGGTGGTTCTTTGGGCTCTAAACATGCTCAAAAAATGGACGAGGCTATGACTCAAGCTCGTACTCTAGGTACACCTGTGATTAGTATAAATGACTCTGGTGGAGCTCGCATTCAAGAAGGGGTTAAGAGTTTAGCAGGCTACGGCAAGGTGTTTAGAAATAATGTTTTGTCTTCTGGTGTGGTTCCCCAAATTGCTCTGATAGCAGGCCCTTGTGCTGGTGGTGCTGCTTATAGCCCTGCTTTAATGGATTTTTGTATTCAACTTCGCAATAACTCCAATATGTTTATTTGTGGTCCAGAGGTGATCAAAGCAGCTACCGGAGAAAATGCTCACCCCGATCAGTTTGCTACCGCTGCGGCACATTCTACTGTATCTGGTAACATTCATT
This sequence comes from Fibrobacter sp., assembly GCA_012523035.1. Taxonomy (GTDB): domain Bacteria; phylum Fibrobacterota; class Fibrobacteria; order Fibrobacterales; family Fibrobacteraceae; genus JAAYJH01. Next base: position 3,846 of record JAAYJH010000035.1, on the reverse strand, counting down.
TTGTGGCCGAAGATGATAAACACGCTATCGAAATTATCCAAAGTTTGCTTAGTTTCTTGCCAAGCAACAACCAAGAGCTTCCACCCCATCAGCTTTCCGAAAACTTAAAGTTAGAATTAGACGAAGCTATGAACAGTGTGGTCCCCGAAGATGGTAAAACTCCTCTCGATGTTTATAAAGTTATTGAGAGATTAGTGGACAAAGACCAATGGCTAGAAGTGCAAAAAGATTTCGCTAAAAATATGGTGGTGGGTTTTGCTAGAATTGAAGGAATGGTGGTAGGTATTGTAGCGAATCAACCTTCTGTGAAGGCTGGTTGTATCGATATCGATGCTTCTGATAAAGGTGCTCGCTTTATTTCTTTTTGTGATGCTTTTAATATTCCTATTGTGACTTTAATGGATGTGCCTGGCTTTATGCCTGGCCTTGCTCAAGAAAGAGGCGGTATTATTCGTCATGGAGCAAAAATGCTCTATGCTTATGCTTCTTGTACTGTCCCATTGGTGACGGTGATTATGCGTAAGGCATATGGTGGCGCATATATTGCCATGGCTTCTAAAGATCTTGGTGGCGATGTGGTTTACGCTTGGCCTTCAGCAGAGATTGCTGTGATGGGTGCCGAAGGGGCCGCCAATATTATTTATAAAAAAGAAATTGCAGCTGCTAGTGATCCAAAAGCAAAATACAAAGAGCTAGTGGACGATTATCGAGAGAAGTTCTCTAATCCTTACCTAGCTGCAGATTACGGCTTCGTCACAGATGTGATTATGCCTTCTGAAACTCGTTATAAAGTAGCGTTAAGCTTGCGCTCTTTAATGTCAAAACGAGTGATTACATCACCTAAAAAGCATGGGTTAAGTCCTTTATGATAGATCAAACAAATAACTCTTTAGCTCCTCAGCTAAAAACTCCTTTCGATGCGAAACTGGCCACTTACCCAGATTCAATTCGAGAACCTATTTATAAGCAAATGGAGTTGATGGACCATTCGACCATTTATAGTATTGTAGAAAATCACGACGGTACTGTTTCTATTCTTTATAACACTTATGCAGAAGCTAAAGAAGCTAATGATCGACAAGATAGTTTAGTCCATCTTGGTGGTTCTACCATTGTTTCAAAGGCAAATGCCAGATTAGGTAGTGAGTACCATACAGGGCATGGAGATCAAACAGAAATTTTTACCATAGGCAAATTAGTCGAGTTTCAGGCAACGGGACTCATTATTGTGATGCTTGTGATTGTAGGCTTAAGTGCACTCACTTATCTGATGTCTTTTATAATGAAGACGCTTGGATTGACTGAAAAAGCAAAGCCTAGCACTCCAGCTTCACCTGTTTCAAAACCCGTGGTTCAAAGTTCATTGGATCCCAATGCTCCTAGCCCGCACCCTGGTTTTACTAACGCTCAGTTGCAAGCATTTTTGAGTATGGCCGCTGTAGCCGCTTTAGATATTCATCCTGGTATCAGTAATGAGCAATTAGCAGTGATTTTTGCCATTGCTGCAGCAGAAATTCTTGGCGAACCTTGTACCGTGGTTCGTTTTAAACAATCTAATTCTACCGGCTGGACTTCTGTGGTCCAGAATCGGGTCCCATCCATTTAACAGGCTAGATTTTAAGCCGGGAATATATATATGAAAAAGACAATCCGTATTAGTTTTGAAGGTAAAAGTTATGATGTAGAAGTAGAAGTCTTGGACTCTTCTTCTGCAGCACCAGCAGTTGCTCCTATTGCTGCTAGTGCACCAGCTCCTGTTGCCGCCGCCCCTGTCGCCGCAACTCCTGTTGCAGCAGCTCCTGCCGCTGCACCTGCTGGAGAAGGTACCGCTGTGCCAAGCCCAATGATGGGACTTGTGTTTAAAATTAGAGTTGCCGTGGGCGATGTGGTTGCAGTAAACCAAGAACTAGTGGTCTTGGAAGCAATGAAAATGGAGACACCGGTCTCTGCTCCAGTGGCAGGCACAGTCACAGCCATTCATATAAAAGAACAAGATTCCGTATCAGAAGGCCAAGTGCTAGTCACCATTGCCTAAGGACTAAATTATGATTGAAATTTTTTCTGCAGTTGGTGATATGCTCGCTAATGATACTGGCTTTCAGTACATTAGTTGGGGCATGATTGCAATGTGGTTGGTTTCGTTTTTGTTGATTTACTTGGCAGTAGTCAAACAATACGAACCTCTATTGCTTTTACCTATTGCTTTTGGTGCACTTGCCGTCAATCTCCCCACCAAACTTTTTTACGATGGCGGTTGGAGCATTGAAGGGATGTTTGTGCCCACAGCAGGCTTGTATTATTATATAAGTCAAGGGATTCATTTAGAGCTATTTCCCCCGTTGATATTTTTGGGGGTAGGGGCACTCACAGATTTTGGCCCTTTAATAGCAAATCCCAGAACACTCCTTTTAGGAGGAGGGTCTCAATTTGGGGTCTTTGCAACCATGTTTTTTGCTGTGGCTGTAGGTGGCTTTACTTTGGGTGAAGCGGCGTCTATTGGTATCATTGGTGGAGCCGATGGTCCGACCTCTATTTTCACAGCCAACAAATTAGCTAAACACCTCATAGGCCCTATTGCCGTGGCAGCTTATACATATATGGCTTTAGTTCCATTGATCCAGCCTCCTATCATGCGAGTCTTGACCACTCCAAAAGAAAGAGTGATACGAATGAAAAGCCTTCGCACTGTAAGCAAACTAGAACGACTCGTTTTTGCAATCGTTGTGATGGTCATTTGTGTGTTGGTAGTTCCCGATGCCTCGGCCTTGATCATTATGTTGATGCTTGGAAATATCTTGAGAGAAAGTGGGGTAGTGGAACGCCTAGTGAAGACAGCTCAAAATGAACTAATGAACATTGTGACCATCTTCCTTGGGACTTCTGTGGGATTAACCATGGCCAGTGAAATTTTCTTAAGACCACAAACTCTATTTATAATCGCCATGGGTGTGGTAGCCTTTGGGTTCTCTACTGCAGCAGGTGTTTTACTTGCCAAACTTATGAATATATTAAGCCCTAATAACCCCATTAACCCTTTGATTGGCTCTGCGGGCGTTTCTGCTGTGCCTATGGCCGCTCGAGTTTCTCAGGTCGAAGGTGCAAAATATGACCCTCAAAACTTCTTATTGATGCATGCCATGGGCCCCAATGTTTCTGGAGTGATTGGCACCGCAGTGGCAGCTGGCTACATGATTTCAAGACTAGTCTAAAAGCAAAGTTTTATCAAGCCCCTAAAAAGGGGCTTTTTTTATATTTATTCTATAGAAAACACCGAATCATTTTACAAAAATCTCCAAATAAAACTCTATATTTTAATACTTTTTGTATGATGGAAGTTTCAGAAGCGCCTGGCTTTTTCGAAGTTAAAAGTGCTCAGTATACCAGATAAGCAATTATTTTTATAACAGCGTCCCTTTACGAGGACAATCCTTCGCATTGAGCTTCTCTAAATGACGACAAAGATGAGCATAATATTTAGAAGTGAACAGCATTTTCTGGCACGCATTTCGCATAAACTCTCTACATCCCTCGTTTCAAACACGCGTCCCCAATCGGCAATTCATGTGAAGCGCATCCCCTCTCTAAAGCTATGACTTGCCTTACTAAAAGATGCTTATCGCTAACCACTTCCCACTCTTTTCTGGCACGCATTTCGACAGGCTCAGTGTAGCACATTTCGCATCACATTTCAAGCATGATTTTTGCATAGAATCACTTTATTTATTACATAGTCATCCCACTTTTCTGGCACGTTTTTCGCAAGGCTCTCGTCGCATTTTCGCGAAAATTTCCTACTTCCTTTCATTCCAAACACACCTCCCTTGTTTTAAGCACGCGTCCTTCGTT
>JAAYJH010000034.1 GCA_012523035.1 Fibrobacter sp. | reverse complement strand
CCTCTTTTTGATCTCGTTCTACAAGGCTATGAAAAAACAGGGATGAAGGGTACCACCAATCGATTTGGTACACCTGCCAAAGTACTCGATCACGAATTAGTCAAATCGTTCCCTGAAAGCAGGCTTGTGCTCAGCAAAGGCCCTTCTACATGCGAATGGTTCTGTACTGTATTTTATGAACTCTTAAAAGACAAGTTGAATATCAAAAAAGTCGAGTTCCGCTCTTCTTCATTGAATTGCGCTTCTAAAGAATTCTAATTGTTAAAATCTTATTTGTAATGAATGCTCACTTATTTTAAGTGGGCGTTTTTTATGAAATAATAGGTTACATATCCCCAGTTTTCAATTTGGATTTGTCTCTTAAGAAAGAAAGCAATAAGCCAAGCCCTAAATAAATAACGCTTTGAACTCCCATTTTTACTAGAAACACGGAGGCGTCTTGAATACCCGCGCCCATTTGTTGAATCGATAGCCAAGCTGGCACCGCATAAGAACTTGGTAAAATAGCAGAAAGTGCTGCCATCCAATCTGGAATTAAGTAGCGTGGCCAACTGAAATTAGAAAGGAACAAAATAGGGATCGAGAGAAACAAGAAGATTTGCATGCCTGTTTCTCGACGTAGAAACACTTGCGATAAAACCATTCCTAAGTTGATCGAAGCCGAAAGAAATACAACAGCAAAGACAATCATCGGTAATGGTTCCCCGCGACGAGGAAAGTCAAATACGTTATAGACTACAAAATGATAAAAAGCGATAAAGCAGGTGTAATGTAAAAAGTACGCTAAAGACCGACCAAAATAACGGTATGGTAGTGTTTCGTTTTCCACTGCACTTTCTTGTTCTTTTTTTCGGAACTTTCGATGAGCTCTGGCGCCGCCCAAAGTGCAGATGCCTATGATTAGTGATTGCTGTAAAATAAGAACTAAAACGCTTGGCACCACATAATTAGAATAGCCGCCGATTCTGTTATATAAAGTTTGAGCTTCAATGGGGAATGGATCTCTCATGGCCATGGCTTTGTTTGCTGGGACTTGTTTTGCAAGCGCAATGCGTTTTACTTTTGTTTCTGCGCCTAAGGTGAGTGCACTTGTTGCAAAAGCAGTGCCTATATTTCCATGAAGCATCACATAAGCACCGTGTGTAAACACATTTACGGACACTTTTTGGCCTGTACGTATATCGCGCTCCATATTATTGGGGATAATCATATAGCCATAAATATTTCCATCAGCCATGGATAATTTAGCTTGATGAATATCATCAAATACATATTTCACATCAATCTGTTGCGCCGCTCTAGACATTTGGATTAATTGCCTAGACATGGCTGTTTTATCTAAATCCACAATTCCAACGGGAGCTTCTGTGACTATTTGTTTTAAATAAGGGGTAGGGTAGTAAAAAGCATAAATAATACCTGCAATCACAAGCAATAATACAGCCGCTGGATCTGTGAAAAACAGTTTCCATTCTGTAAAAGTCACTTTTAAAAGACGCTTAATCATGGTTCCATTTTTTCCAACGCATAAACATGAAGCGACCACCTAATAAATGCCAAAATAAACCCATGCCGAGCAAAATGACAAGTGAGTCCCAAGAGGGGATAAGCCCTACATCACCTAAAATCATTTGGGACTGTAATTTTAAGAGGTGAGTTAAAGGCAAAAGGAAGGCAAAGCATCGAACAAAAAAAGGCATCGCGATAATGGGGAACGTTTGCCCTGCAAAAGCAAAAGCAGGACCTCCAATCACGCCAGCGACACTTGTTGCCATACGCATATTCCCTGTAATCCCTACAAAAGAAATTCCAGCCCCAGTACAAGCAAGTACCATAGCTAATTGCCCAGCACCAACCATTATAAACTCATTTAAAGTCAGTGGTGCTAAGAATCGATGAGTGTATGTATAGATGGCTAGCATCGAAAACCAAGAAATTAAAATTAAAGGAACTACCGAGGCAAACCATAAAATCATTCTGGATCCACCAGCAGCATCAATATATTCCTTTGTTTTCCTATCTCGAAGGGGGAACGAAAAAACGTATACAGCTATAAGTATGGCGCTCAGGTGAAATATGGCAGTGACTAAACCGAGACCTAAATAGCCCTGATAATTTCCAGTGGTATTTCCAACAGAATGGATCTCTGTTTTGATCGGTTCTTTGATGTGGCGAGTAAATAAATTAGATCCTATAGTAGAAAAAACAGAACGAATTTCTTTTAGAACAAACATATTGGTTAGATAGTATTGGCCATTAGAATATATGGGGACAACAGGGGTTTCATAACGCAAAACTCGTTTTTCAAATTGATATGGAATTACAATAAACGCCTGTATCTCACCACGCCTGATGCCGCGTTCGCATTCACTAAAATTAACACATTGTGTTTTAATATCTATAACTGGATTTGCTGATAAGCTGTATTCTAAATGTTCCGAAAGCTTTGAATGATCATAATGAACAATGCCGATTGGAATATGCTGTATTGATTCAGCAGAAAAAAAGTGAACCATAAAGATAGAAGTGCTAACAGGAAGTACAAATAAAATCATCCACAGTACAATGTTATTGCAGAGGTATATTTTTTTGACTGCCTTAAAAAAATCTTTTAGCAACTGGATCTCGATTGATTAAAGTGGTTACTGAATTTGTTCCATAGGAAAAAGAACGCTCATTCCTGGGCGAAGATTTTCCACCGTAGTTTTTGGACGCATTCTGATTTCAAAAGATTTCAAATCAAAACCGCCGCTTTCTTTGGAGCTACGCCAAGTTGCATAATCTCCAACAGAAGCAATGTAGGTGACTTCCATTTCGATCGTTTTATCTAAAGCAGGGATTTGAACTGAAAATGTTTTCCCTTTTGAAATATTTTTTAAGAAGTCTTCTCTTACATGAAAGACGGCCCAGGAATCATTTAAATCGGTGACTGCAATCACGGGCATTCCAGCTCCAATAATTTCGCCTTCTTCGGCAAGCTTTAAGGAAACCTCTCCAGAAATGGGCGCACGGATTTTGGTTTCTTCTAAATGCGCATCCACTTCTGCATTGGCGCCACGAGCTTGAATTACAAGCGCATTCGCGGCTGCTTTGTCTTCTACACGAGCCCCTGCAATGGCTTGTTGATATTGAGCATTTGCCGCTGTAGCGGCAGCCACCGCCGTTTTCATCTGAGTTTCTGCTTCATCTCTTTTTTGAAGTGGCATCACGCCATCGTTATATAATTTTTGAACTCGATCAAAAGTGGTTTTAGCAAGATCAGCGGCATCTTGAGCACGTTCTTTCATTG
>JAAYJH010000005.1 GCA_012523035.1 Fibrobacter sp. | reverse complement strand
TCCGAGGCTTTTGTATATCCAAGTACACTTTCTACCTCTGAAAAAACAATTTTATTTTTACCACACGACATAGAGTCTACCAAACTTATACTTTCTGCTTTGGCTCCCATTCTTAAAACTTCTAATTTTTTATTGGTATGCTCTACACCACAAGTCAAAATCATCCAAACCTTTCGTCTTAAAACTCCATTTTTAACATACACCGAATCCGAGAATCGTTATGGTGAAAACGCATTTTTTAGACTGGAGTCAGAAATCATCGCTTTTAATGCCAGTGTTGTTTTATATTTAGAAAACACAGCTTTTTTACCTCGTTTGTACTTAGCAAAGAAATCAGGAGCAAAATATCGAATTGGCTTTTTTTCTGAAACTAGCTACCCTTTTTTAAATATCAGTCTCAAACCCAAAGACAACTCGATATTATCTAAAATAGACCTTTTACTTAAACAATACCAAGACTAAATATGAATAGGAATGCTACTGCTCCAAAACTTTACGCTGACTTGCACTTGCACACCCATCATTCAGATGGAGCTTTGTCTGTTCAAGAATTAATCGATTTGTGTAGTAAAAAAAATCTACACTGCATTTCTATCACCGATCACGACACTTTGGATGCTTATAAAACAGCTAAAAAAATTGCTGATAAAGCACAAATAGAAATCATTCCAGGTATTGAAATCTCTTCTATTTGGGAAGGAAGAGATATTCACATTTTAGGTTATTTTATAGACCCTACAAATTTGGCTTTGAATTTAGAATTAGAGAAATTTACAATATATCGAGTGGATCGCGTCAAAGCAATACTTCAAAAATTAAAAACTTTGGGAATTGAGCTGAGTTACGAGAAAGTCCTAGCTAAAAGTCAGGGGAAAATTGTTGGAAGGCCTCATATTGCTTTATTACTCGTTTCCGAAGAATACTGTTCTTCTTTTAATGAGGCTTTTGATAAATACATAGGCGATGGGAAACCTGCCTATGTGAAAAAAAATGGTTTGAATCCCGAACAAACGATTCGTCTGATTGAAAACGCTGGTGGGATCGCTGTTTTAGCTCATCCTTATAAAAGTGGTATTACCGAAACATTTATCCATCAATTGGTACAGTGGGGAATCAAAGGGATCGAAACCTATACTCCTTCTCAAAAGAAAACGGTGGCTCGTAAATACAGACAAATAGCTAAACATTTTAAATTAATTGGTTCTGGTGGGTCTGATTTTCACGCCCAAGGACTCACTCATTCGCCCGGGTATATGAAAATGCCTTACTCTGTTGTACAACGACTTAAAGAATGCCATGAGCACTCTAGAATAGAACGATTTTAAGAGTAGTTTTGTTTTCTTGTTTTTAGAGCTAAAATTTTTGTATGCTGTATAGCTACAAACCAGGCGTGTGTGAGACTTCAAATAAAAAAACTCTATCTAGTTTTTGATTCTGATTCAACTACGATTTTTTTCGTTTTGATTTTTAATGTGCTTAGAATTTAGATTTAATAAAGCAATCGAAGTGCATCGACCCAAAGTACGGCCCCTTCTACTCCTTGGTATGTGTCGCCTTTAGAGCTAGAGGCTAAAGCGATTCTCAAATGGGTGACCTCTTCTTCTCCACTCCCTTCTATTAAAGAATTGTCTATCCCGTTTGCATTGGATAGAGTAGAGTCAAAAATTTTGGACTGGTAGATTGGAGATTCGTCATAAGGTTTTCCATATTTCAATCGCATTCGAAGCGTTTTAAAACCATTGTCTTTTTCTTGAATAGAGACGACATCGGGATCAGAGTCATCTGTATCTGAGGAAGCTCTAAACCAAGCCGAAGCTACTAAAATGTTGATGTCATCTGGACTTCTATATTGATTGGAGCCCTTGTTTTCTTTGGCGGATCTGTTTTCTAATACTATGTATATATCACAACTGTCGCCTTTGCCATCGTATTGAAAATCCACTTCTATATATTCAGGGCGAGCAGCAAAAGGGAGTCCAAAATCAATGAGTTCATTTCCATTTTTATAAGAAGCCATGCTCAAAAGACCTACATTTTTAGGGTTAAAAACACCCGTAAATAAGTTGCCACTCGCAAAAGTAGTCAAGACTTTTTTGGAAGTCATTTTTACACCAGTCACTCCATTTTCTTCGAATTTTTCTGTGATGGTCACCAAAGAATTATTCCCATTATCCCAAGCTTCTATGTTTTTTGAGTCTATCCAATCATTGAAATTTGAATTTGGATATTGATAGCCTGCTTTTAAAGTGTATTCTACCGTAGTGTCCTGTGTTTTTAAATAAAACAAAGTTTCTTTTCGAAGATCATATACTGATTCTGGTATGGTTTCTATCATTTCTGAATCAGAATATAAAACATCTGAAACCTTTAATTGTGTAAGGTCTGTTAAAAAAGGCAAATCATCTATAACGATAGTGTTTGAATGGATGGTCGCTTCCATTTCGTTTATTTTTAATGCTAAAATTTGAGGGATAGAGGGATCCGTTTGTATGGATTCAGATGAGCTAGAACTTTTAATGTTTGAAGATGAACTACTGTTCAAATGACTTGAAGAAGAAGACTCTATTAAAGATGAAGAAGAGCTGTTGATCAAAGGATTTGAAGAGGAAGAACTGGATTGGACTGCTTGCAAATAAGAGATATTCACTTTCCAAAAAACAGTTTTTTTATTTTCTGCCATCACAGCGAGATAAAAGTAAGAGTCGCTAAGGAGCTCTATGCTTGAGTTTTTCTCTAATTTTGTTAAAGAATTAGAAACTAAGTTTTGTATTGAATCTGAACTCTTCAATATATCCAAATGCTCATCTAGGAGTGTATCTATCAAATAAAGAGCGGCAAATGGACTGATTTCAAAGGATTTTAATTTTAAGGTTTTTTTGTTTTTTGTGTTTGAGAGTAATTTTAATTTTATTGTATTGTCGGTTTTTACAATTAGAGGTGTTTCTGCTTGATCATAAAATTCTATAGCAGTCAAATCAGCATAATGCGATTCATCAAATTGCTTAAAATCGATGGAACAAGCCGATAAAAGATAGAGTGTGAAAAAGAATAAAACTTTTGATTTCATAGACAAAACTGCTTATAAAAAATAAACTAAGGAAAAATCAAGTGCTAACAAATTCACTTTAAAGTTAATAATGTTATAATTAAAATGACTCTTTTTTTGATCGTTTTCATGGATGGTAGAAAAACTAGAGCTTAAACCAAGTAAACTAATAGAAGTTTCAAAGGCTAGTCTATTGAAAATAAAGATGTTGACTCCAGGACGAATTCCAAATTCAAACTTCCATGCATTCAAAAGAGTTTTATTCATAGTAGTGTGGTCGTCTGTTTGTAAAATTCCAGAAGAATACTGAAGCATCAAAGCCGTTTCATTAAAAAAGTATAAGTTTTTTGTGTCAAAAAGCTTTAAATAATTTCTAAAATAAGGCTCCACAGAATAACCTCGACTCAGATATTTTTTTCTTTGTGATATGTCTAATATATCCTTCAATAATAAAAAATCAAATTCACCTTTACTTTGCTCAAAGCCCGCTTTTATCCCTGCCGCTAAGCCATCTCTAAAAAAATACCCTGTGAATCCTGTGAAAGAAAATACATATGCATCTAACTGATAAATGTCTCCAAAAAAAAGTTCTAAATCAGAACTGTTTGCTTCGACGAGTGAAAGCGTCAATCCACCCATAAAATGACTTTGTGCAATGTATTCGTCTTTAGAGATTTTATAAGGTGAAGAAAAAACACCTGTACTTTCAGAGGAATTTGTGCCTGCAAAAGTAATGCCCGTGAAAAATAAAAATAATATGAAGTAAATTATCATTTTTTATTCATTAATCAAAGCTTGATTGAGATCAAGCTTTGAAAATATAAAACATTATTTATCAGTTAAAAACGCAATTCCAGGAAGCACCTTTCCTTCTAAGAGCTCTAGAGAAGCTCCTCCTCCGGTAGATGTGTGGGTAACTTTTTTATCTGCCCCATATTTTTTTGCCGCGGTAGCTGTATCACCCCCACCTATTACAGTAATCGCTCCATTTTCTGTGGTTTCTATAATAGCATTTGCCATCGCTTTTGTCGCTGCTTCAAATGCTGGAAACTCGAAAACGCCTGCGGGACCATTCCAAACTACAGTTTTTGCTCGATGAATAGCATCTACAAAAAGTTGAGTGGAAGCTGTGCCCACATCTAAACCCATCCAAGCAGAAGGAATTCCTTCTGCATCTGTAACCACTTTAGTTTGTGCGTTTGCAGCAAATTGATCTGCAGCCACATAGTCAATAGGGAGGATTATTTTCTTTCCTTTTTCTTTAGCCTTTTTCATTAAATCTGGAACAATTTTTGCTCCTTCTTCATCAAAAAGAGAGGAACCTATTTCTATTCCATCTATGACTTTTTTAAATGTGAAGGCCATCCCGCCACCAATGATAATTTCGTCTGCATTGTCTAAAAGGTTATCAATGAGTTGGATTTTATCGGCCACTTTGGCACCACCTAAAATCGCTAAAAAAGGACGAGGAGGATTATTTAAAACCTTATCAAAAGCTTGCAATTCTTTGTCCATCAAAAAACCAGCCGCTCTCTCTGGTAAATTGACTCCAGTCATAGAAGAATGGGCTCGGTGTGCTGTTCCAAATGCATCATTGACATATACATCTGCCAAACGAGTCAAAGAAGCTCTAAAAGCCTTTACCTTTTCTGGATCTGCTTTTACTTTATTTCCATCTGAATCTTTTCCCTTTCCTTCTTCTTCAATATGAAAACGAAGATTTTCGAGTAAAATAATTTGTCCCGGTTGAAGAGAAGCACAAGCAGACTCTACCTCTGGACCCACACAATCCGAAAGAAACTGCACAGGCAAAGCAATCAATTCTTCTAATTTCTTAGCCACAGGAGCCAAGCTAAATTTTGAATGGATTTGTCCATTAGGGCGACCTAAATGACTTGCCAAAATAACTGCAGCCCCTTGGTCTAATGCATATTGTATTGTAGGAAGCGCAGCTTCAATTCGTTTAGTGTTAGTAATTTCTCCTGTTTCTTTGTCTTGAGGGACATTAAAATCTACGCGAATAAAAACTTTTTTGGATTGAAGATCTAAGTCTTTTATAGAAAGTTTAGCCATTTGAAAACCTTTATTGTGGAAAGAAATAAAATTTAAAATCATAGTTTTTATAAATCACATTGTAGATGGTTGTGAAACTCAAATGAAAGAAAAACAAGTATTCTATCATTTTATTTATAAAAATCGTACAATTCTTAAGGATAAATTTAGAAAAAAAGAAGTTTTTAGACAATTGGAATCTATTAGAAAGAAGAAAATCCTTCAATTGTTCCTCACTTTTAGATGACAAAAGAATAAATTGGATTGGCTATTTGAATTTACGATCTAATCAAAGAATATTTTTAAAATAAACACCTCAGACATATTATTTTTATATTTTTAAGGTAAATTCGAGAGGTTTTCTGTGAACAATGCTCATCGTGTCATTTCGTTTTTCTTAAATCTAAAAAACTTGGTGTTTTTTATTTTTTTTATCGCTCTTTTTCCACTTTTTGCACAAGACCTCAATTCCACAGATAAAACTCATAGATCAAACGAACTGTGGCTCCACTTCCATCCTGTCAGTACTATTTTTATGTTTTCACCTGATTATTTTTTGGGATATTTCCGAATAGAACAAAGAATATCCCCATCTCGTTCTGTATTAATAGATCCTCAGGTTATAATTTGTAATACGGAAGCCTATAATTCCGTTAATGATGAAGCATATTATTTTGAAAAGCACTATCCTTTAAAAATCAATTATTTTGGCTCTCGTTTAGGTTACAGAATCTATACTAAAAACGAATTTTTCATTCAAGGTTCTGTTTCTTTTGGTGCAGGCAGCACTAGAATGATTATCGAAGGAAATAAACACCATTTGTTTTTCATGAACACCTCTGTTGGTGGACTATCTGGGATTGCAAAAACTTGGAAAAGCTTTTTTATTTCCACTGATATAGGTCTTTTTTTGAGATATTCTAGCACTAAAAAGAGGTTTAGCAATTCTAGTGAAGTACTCTTTCTCCCCATTTTTGAAAGCGGTTTTTTGCCAGAACTTAATTTAAACCTTGGATTCAAGTTGTTTTAATCGAAGTGTAGCACTACGCCCCACACACTCTACTTGATCTTCTTTTGCTATCCATTGAAACATAGATTCTACCGCTCTTCCAGACTGAAAGAACCATTTTTTTGGGCCTTTCATTCTTTTTATATCATTCTCATTATAAGATACAAAATGAGTCCGGTAAACTGGAAAATGAAGCAAATGAAGACTGAATTTTTCTTTTAATAGATCGAGGTCCATAGCTGTGGTTTCTGCAGATAACCAAGCTATTTTTTTTGCTGGGATTTTCCCATATTTATCTTGAAGAGCTTCTAAAAAGAAAAACGCACCAGAAGAGTCTCCAACTTCTTGAGAAACAACACCTTCTTTTAATAATGCAGCTGCCGTTCCCGCACCTACTGCCCAAACATTTCCATTGAATTTTTTTATAAGAGAACTTGTTTTTTGAACCACTCTAGGACTCGCTAAAAACACTGTATCAAAACTTCGAAGGTCTATTTTTGTATCTAAAAACTCTACCCATAATGCTGGCAGATGCAAAACTTCAAAGCCTCGTTTCTCTTGCATTAAAACCCATTCTTCAGAAGGAGGGTCTATTCTGGTATCGATTAACTTTATCAGAGTTTGCCCCAAAAGTCCATAAGAGAGTGAGCTTCGAGTTTTTTTGGAATGGGTATTTTCAAACTTTCACACTGATTTATAAATTCATTCGTTAAGTTTTCAAATTCTTCTAAAGTCCAAAAACCTGTCCGATGAATCCATATGTCTCTATGAAAAACTTTTGTGTTTGGATCGGCTAAGTAGACATAAAACTTAGCTCCTTTATCTTGATAAGGTGCCAGGTAAGCCGCCATAGGAGCCCTACACCCTCCTCCTAAAAGCTCCATCCAAGTCCTCTCCAACCTAGCGGCTTTATATGTGAATGGGTCAGAAATTTCTTTTAATATCTCGCACACATCACTACGATCACCAAGAGATTGCAAACCAATAATCCCTTGACCAATAGCAGGAGTCACTATTTCTGGAGGCAATACTTCTGAAACTTCTGAAAATAAATTCAATCGTTCCAAGCCTGCAGCTCCAAGCAAAATGGCATCTAAGTCCCCACTGTTTACCTTTTCTATTCTAGAGGCTAAATTCCCTCTAAGGTCCACAAAATTCAAATCAGGACGATGTTCGCGTAATTGTAAAATTCGACGAGGTGAGCCAGTCCCTACTTTTGCATGGAGAGGAAGACTTTTTAATTTGTGATTTTTGGCTACTAAAACATCGTTGGCAGAAGCTCTTTTTAAGAATCCCGCTAAGACTAAACGGGAGTCCATGTCAGAAGGGACATCTTTTAGTGAGTGGACAGCTATGTCTATTTTAAAATCCAAAAGAGCTTGTTCCAATTCTTTGACAAAAACTCCCGAGCCTCCAATACTCACCAAAGACCGAACTTTATCTTTGTCTCCTTGTGTTTGGATAGGCACCACTTCTAAATCATATTGTGGAAATTGCTCTTGCAATACTTTAAGTGTAATTTCTGTTTGAGCCATAGCCAAAGGGCTGGTTCTAGTCCCTAATCGGAGTTTCTTATTCATGCTCTATCCTTTAGACTTTGTATAAATTTTTTCTAACAACAATTGAGTTTCGAGCCCTAAACCTGCCACGCTCAACATTTTTATGCTTTCAAAAGGCGAATGCAGAGTTTTTTTTCGGAGTTCATGTTCAAATTTTTTTAACATATCAAAATCTTCTTTTTTTAACTTTTTCTCCCATTTTTGTAAAACTTCTTTTCCAACTTTTTGATGGTAGTCTTGCATCAATTGCAGCAACGGAGACACTTCTTGCGAGTAAAACCATTCGGCAAAGTCTGTGGCAGCATCTTCTATATAAACTCTAGCTTCTTCGGATGCTTTTTTTCGTTGTTGACGATTTTTCTCGACCACATCTTTTAAGTCATCTATACAATATAGCTCTACATTTTCAAGATTCTTTAAGTCTGGATTCACATTTCTAGGAGCACCTATATCAATCAAAATTAAATTCTTATTTTCTCTAGGCAAAATATCTTTGAAGTCTAACACATAATGAGAACTACGAACTGCACATATTAAAACATCTATATCAACCAATTTAGAAGGAAGCTCCTTAAGTTCATAAGATTGACCTTCAAAACGATTCGCAAAATCTATTGCTTTTTGATAATCTCGATTAAAAAATGTTACTGATTCAACACCAAAATCAGACAAAGCTGTAGCGGCTAATCTTCCCATTTCCCCTAAACCTAAAAGAGCTATTCGAGATTCTTTTAATGAAGATTGTATTTTAGACTGGACTAGTAGGACTGCGGCATGAGCAATAGAAACTGTTCCATTAGCGATATTGGTGCACTCTCTTACTTTTTTACCTACAAAAATAGCAGACTGGAATAAATGATTCAAAAGTATTCCTGTACTCCCAATTTTTTGAGCTTTTAAAAAAGAATTTCTAACCTGTGCTAAAATTTGATTTTCTCCTAAAACCAAACTGTCTATCGAAGACACTACCGTGTATAAGTGATAAACAGCTTCTATATGGGTCCAATAAAAAATATAAGGTAACAAGTCTAAAAGGTCTAGTTTGCTAAATTCTGCCCACCAATTAATTAAAGTATCTCGAAGAGCCTCCGGATAAAGAGTAGCCACATATATTTCTACTCTATTGCAAGTGTTTAAAATCACAGCTTCTGAAACCCCAGGGAGCCCTAAAAGACTCTTTAAAACCTTTTCAGAATCTTGCAATGATAAACTTAAAGCGTCTCTTATTTCGATAGGACATGTTTTATAGGTCACTCCTAAAACAACAGAATGGACTTTTTCTTTATTTTTTTTCATATTCACCCATTGAAAATAGAAAAAAAGAACAATTATTCTATAGATTATATATATTTATGGAAATTACTTTTAAATCTTCAATAGGTGTTTTGGAGTTTAACACATGAAAAAAATATTATTTATACTATTTGCTTTGTTTTTGACATATTCATTTGCAGCTGATTATACTATTTCTGCTTTTTCTGCAACAGATGCCGGGAGTCCCGATTCTTATATCGAGGCAGAGTTTGGTGGTGAATTAAAAACAGCTAGCCCTACAGCTGTACTGGACATTCAAGCTGGCCGAATTTTTGTTAGACAAAAATTTGAAGATCCTTTTGAAGAAGAAGAAACCAGCTATCAAATTTATCAAGGTCGTTCTGCAAACACAGAATTTCTAAGTCCATTCCAAGCGCCATCAGGAGTGAGTTACCATAAGATCCTAAACTTTAAAATTTACACTTCTTCCGATGCTGATCCAGAAGACGATGTTGAAAAAGTTTATTTTGATGGTAAATCTATTTATCTAGATGGAGCCTCTACAGCTTACATATACTCCAACGGGACAATGGTTAAACTATTGCCAAAAGATGCTGATAAAAATGAACCCGCCCTTAGTCCTATCCCTGCACCAGCTTCCCCGGTTCAAACCGCTTATTCTGGCACTGATGATGACGACGATGAATATTGTGATGAATATGATGATGATTGTGACGATGAAGAAGAAAGCTTTCAACCAACTCCAGCACCAGCAGCTCCAGTTCAAACCTCTTATTCTGATACTGACGAAGACGATGATGAATACTGTGATGAAGATGACGAAGACTGTGACGACGATGAATACTGTGATGAAGATGACGAAGACTGTGACGACGATGAGTATGAAGTAGTGAGCAATGATTATTCCAATGCCGATCAAATGAGTCTAGCCGCTTCTACTGCAGCAAGTGATGTAAAAGATCGCTTTGGGATTGCAGATGAAGTACGCTTTTGGACTGGAGTTGCTTTTTCTGCAGCCGCTGCTGTGACTGCAGGACTTGGTATATGGCAACATTTAGAAGCCAATAAAATTCGAGAAGAAACAGATAAACTTTCTGATAATAAATCTGATATTGATGGGTATATTAATGAAAAATGTGCTAACCAACCAAATGTAGCGCAATGTAAAGTGGCTGTTGAAAATCAACTAGAAGAAAAACATGGAACTTTAGCTGATTTAACCCAACGAATTGACCTCAATAACACCACCATGAAATCTTACACCAATGCTAGGAATATATTCTTCATTGCCACAGGAGTTTCATTGGGAGTAGCAATCACTCTCTTTGTATGGTAATAGCAAGTCAAATTTCTATTTTAGACCTTCGCTTTGACTGCATCATTGGCATACTTGAACTAGAGCGAATCCATGCACAACCTATTTCTTTGTCTATCTATATTGATTTAGACTTTTCTTTAATCGATAAAGAAGAGTCTATTCAAAACTCAATCGACTATAGTGTTTTAGCTGAAGAAGTAGAAGATTTTATAAAAAACGCAAAATTTAAATTGATAGAAAGTTTGGTATATAAAACAGCCAAACACATTTTATCATTATACCCCCAAGCTCAAAAAGTCAAGGTAGAGGTTTTAAAACCTAAAGCCATTCCTAATGCAAAAGCGGCTAGTGCATCCGTTATTTTGAATCAGAAATAAAATCTTAAAACTTTATTATTTCAACATTCTATATTGAAGGGCCTCCGCTAAATCAATAGGACTAACAACCTCTGATTCTCGTAAATCAGCAATGGTTCTAGCTACTTTTAAAACTCTATAATAAGCTCTTGCACTCAAAAGCATTTTTTCTGCAGCACCAAGCACAAAGTCCTCTGTTTTTTTATCCATTTGGCATGCAGCTTTTGCTTCTAAACTATTCATCTCCGCATTAAAAAGTTTAGGACTTTCTTTAAATCTTTTTTGTTGAAAAATTCTTGCTTTTTTGACTCGTTCTCTAACTTCTGCAGAAGATTCTACCCCCGAATTGGCTTTTAACTTAGAAATATCCATACTAGGCACTCTAATTTGTAAATCTATCCTATCCAATAAAGGTCCTGAAACTTTTAACCAGTATCTTTGTTTCATATCGGGTAAGCAAGTGCATTCTTTTTTTACATCCATAGAAAACCCACAAGGACAAGGGTTCATCGCTGCCCCCATCATAAAACGAGCAGGCCAAACAATAGAACCCGATGCCCTACTGATTTGTACTTCACCATCTTCCATAGGTTCTCGAAGCGCTTCCAATACCTCTCTCCTAAACTCTGGAAGCTCATCTAAAAATAAAACTCCGTTGTGAGCCAAACTCACCTCTCCTGGGAGTAATTTATGTCCACCCCCCACTAAAGACACCATGCTAGACGAATGATGAGGAGATCGAAAAGGTCGTTCTAAAATAAAAGAATATTGCTTGGCACTTAAATTTTTGATACAAGAGTGAATTTGAGTGCTTTCAATGATCTCGGAATCACTCATTTCTGGTAAAATACTGGCAATGCTTTTGGCACACAGCGTTTTACCAGAACCAGGAGAACCGACTAATAAAAAATTATGATTGCCAGAAGCTGCAATTTCTAAAGCTCTTTTGACTCCCTCCATCCCCACAATGGATTTAAAGTCTAAATTCTTATTAAAACTCCTTTCTTGCTTATATGAAATTCCCCTTGAAACAATTAACTTAGAGGATTCTCTCATTTTCAATTGATTGATGGTCTCTAATAAACTAGAAACTCCAAGTATTTTTAAACCTTCAATTAAAGAGGCTTCTTCGACATTTTCTTGAGGAATCACCAAAATAGTGTCTTTTTTATGAATTAAGGCCATTGCTATAGAAAGCGTGCCTCGTATTGGTTTTAACAAACCATCTAAAGATAGTTCACCTAAAAACACATAACGAGATGGATTTATAACTTTGAACTCTTCATTGGCCAAAAGCATACCAATGGCTAATGGTAAATCTAAAGCACTCCCCTCTTTTCGAAGGTCTGCAGGCGATAAATTGACTGTAGTTCGTCTTCCGGTCACACTGTAACCAGAAGTACGAACCGCAGCCACAACGCGTTCTCTAGATTCTCTCACAGCATTATCTGGCAAACCAACCAGACTAAATCCAGGCAAACCAAAAGAAGAATCCACTTCAACACTCACAGGTATAGCTTGGATGCCCGAAAGACAGTAAGAACGAATGCGTATAAACATATTTATTAATTCGTAATCACTTCTTGATATTTTTCTAGGACACAATTTTCAATATGTTCTCGACACTGCCTAGTGACAGGGTAAAAAATAGATCGAAAATCTTCGCCTTTATAAAATGGATCATTGGGATAAGCGACAAAAAACCCATTACTCCCATCTATCACTCGCAAATTACTCAAATGCAATTGATCATTTAAAGTAACCGAGGCGATTGCTTTAGTTTTACCGAAAGATGGATTTTCTTTGAATACAAAAACACTCACTTTAGTGACAACTAAACAATCAAACTGAATGTTTTCTGCATTGGCATCTTCTGACACCACTTCTTTTTTTGCTTTGGCCATATTATCTCCTATTTGAATACGACACTTGCCCTAATGCAAAAATCATGCCAAATAAAAGTGACCTTATTTAGTCAAAAACAAGCTTTTTTTTAATGAATGACTGATTAATTGATTAAAAAAAGTGATTAATCACTGATCCTAAAAAAATAATATAAAATTTTCTATCTTCTATTCCAGTAAAACACACTATGATCTTCTGCTTTCGCTTTTAAACTTCTTATATTAAAAATGTTATTACTTGCTAACTTACATTGGACTCAAAATCAAAAATACGAGCTTCCTTCTGTACAAGTTTATACAGAACACACTTTGGAATACTATTCTTTTCGATTTAAAGTAGCTGAACCACTTTCCTGCTATAGAGCCGAAATCTACTCAGATGGAGGGCCATGTTTTCAAGATAGTTGTGTAGAAATATTTTTAAAAGAATCTCCAAAAACTGAGAATTATTTTAATTTTGAATTCAATAGTCTAGGTTTTTGTTTGGTAGAACAAGGAAATTCTAAAAAAGACAGAACCCCCTTTTCTAACAAAGAATATAAATGGATAAAGCGAATGGTGGTTTCACCACAGCACCATCAAAACTATGTGTATTGGGCCATTAAAGTTTCAATTCCAAAACACCTATTCAATTATCCTAAACACGCAGCACCCGTAGGAAATCTTTATAAATGTGCAAATTTAGCCATTACTCCACATTATCTTAGTCTTTATCCAATTTACACGCCAGATCCAGATTTTCATCGTCCAGAATATTTTGGTCTATTATAATATCTTCTATTCTAAATAAAATCATTTTATTAAATTCATCTAGAGTTTGATAATATTTATTGGAGTGTTTAATGAGAATTTCATGCTTAATTTTTATTTCTTTGTTTTTTTTGATAGCATGCGAAGAAAATCTAGAAGAATTTTACCCAGATGGAACATTAAAATCAACTGTTCCCTTAGTCGATGATAAAAAAAATGGATTAGAAAAAACTTTTTATAAAAATGCTTCTATAAAATCAGAAATTTATTTTAAGGAAGGCTTAAAAGAAGGAGCCGCTACAGAATACTATCCAGATGGCTCTATTAAAGCCACCTACACTTATAAAAGTAACTTTATAGAAGGAGAGGTGCTTCGCTTTCATACCAACGGCAAGCTAGCTTACAAAGCCAAACACTCCAAAAATATCGCTATTGAGTTTCCACTCGAATTCGACGACAATGAAATTCCACTCCGTGAGGGTGTATTTATAGACCCTAGAGACCTTCAAGAATATGAGTGGGTGCGTATCGATTCTACCATTTGGTTGACTCAAAACCTTAACTATGCTATCCAAGAAGAATCTTTATGCTTGCAGTGCAACCATTGGGGTCGACTCTACAATCTAAATGCAATAGAAAAAGCTTGCCCCACTGGATTTCGAATACCCAATAAAGAGGATTGGACTGGACTGATAAAAAAATTAGGTGAGCATCCAAGTCAAAAATTAAAAGCCGAGTCTGGCTGGGATCCTATTGGCAATACAGGCCTTTATGGAAATGGAAATAATAGTAGTAAAATGAATATACAAGCTGCGGGAGCTCATTTTGCGAATTCCAATATTGACATTAAAAACAGAAACTTCAAAGATGCAGGACAAAAAAGCTATCTGTGGACTCAAGAAGCTGAAGTGATGGTTTTATATTATAATAAACAAAGCATAGATTTTATAAAATGGAATCCTGAATATGGTGCAAGTTTGCGTTGCATCTACTGATTTAGCATTAAAAAACATATGCAAGCCCATTTTTGAAAAAACTCTATTATAAAAAGCAGTCTATGATAACAAAAAACAGCGAAATTACTATAGCATAAAACACTCATATTTTAAAGCACGAGTATTAAAAGCCCATCTATAGAAAAACACCTCGATCAAGTAGTGTATTCTGCATTGATTTTCACATAATCATAACTTAAATCACAAGTATAAGCACTAGCAGAAGCGTAGCCCATATTCAACACCAAAGTCACTACATATTCTTTTTGCCTTACGATAGCATTTAATATTTCTTTGTCTATTATTAATGGAGTTCCTTTTGACAAAACTTGCACATCATTGAAAAACAAATCAGTTTGTTCTACCACCATATTTACACCACTAGCACCTGCACTAGAGAGGATTCGACCCCAGTTTGGGTCTTCTCCAAACATAGCACATTTAGCCAAATTGCTTGTCCCAATAAATCGAGCCATTTTTAAAGCATCTTGTCTGGATTCAGCATTTTCAACCTTTATTTCTATAAGTTTGGTAGCACCTTCTCCATCTCGGACAATGGATTTGGCAAGTTCTTTCATGAGTAAATTTAACGCAGTCCTAAACTCCCCTTGTTCTGACAAACTCAAGTCACCGTATTGAATATCACTCATCCCATTGGCAAGCATGATACAGGTGTCATTTGTACTGGTATCTCCATCTACCGTTATGGCATTAAAAGAGTCATCGATATTGGCTCTAAATTCAGCAAAAAAATCAATAGGAAGGCCTATATCTGTAGTTATAAACGCAAGCATAGTTGCCATATTAGGGTGGATCATCCCACTCCCTTTACAAGCCCCTCCAATATAAATTTTACCCGCTTTAGTTTCTATTTCTGCAGCAAGAGATTTAGTGGTTAAATCTGTTGTTAAAATAGCTTTTGCAAAATCCAACGAAGCATCGGGGCTTAAATTTTGGATTAATTTAGGAATCCCGGCTTCTATTTTATTCATTTCTAAATTTTTACCTATGACACCAGTGCTACACACAAGCGCACTCTTAGGAGTCAACTCTAAGCCTTCTTCGACCATCAGAGCCATTTTTTCACTATCTAAATAGCCTTGAAGTCCAGTACATGCATTGGCATTTCCACTATTAATCACTATTGCAGAAGCAAAATGAGCATGCTCTAAAACACTATTGTTATACAAAACCGGAGCTGCTTTTACTTTATTAGTCGTAGAGACTGCAAAACAACGAGCAGCCTTTTCTGTGTGCAAAAGTGCCATATCCATATTACCACTCACTTTGATTCCAGCCTTAATTCCAGAAGCTAAAAAACCTTTTGGCGTACAAATACCACCATTTTCTATAATTCTATACATAAAGTCTCCTAAATTACAAATTCTTTACAATACAAATATACAGTTATTTTAAAAAAAATGTACTTTATATAGTATGGAAAACATCCCAGTGACTCAAGAAACATATAATAATCTTTTAGAAGAACTCGAAAACTTAAAAAAAGTAGAGCGTCCTCATATTATTCAAGAAATAGCCGAAGCTAGAGCCCAAGGTGATCTCAAAGAAAATGCTGAATATCACGCAGCAAAAGATCGTCAAGGAGAGATAGAATCCAGAATCCGCTATTTAGAAGACCGTGTAGCTCGCTCTGTGGTGATAGAATACGACCCATCAAAGTCCGACAGCATTAAATTCGGTGCCACAGTCGATGTCAAAAATGTCAAAACAGGCAAAAAAAGCACCTACCAATTGGTTTCACCCGAAGGTGTAGATCCAATCAACGGTAAAGTCAGTTTTAAAAGCCCCATTGGACAAGCTTTGTTAGGTAAAACTAGAGGTCAGGTGGCAGAAGTAAAACTCCCCAATGGGAACATCAATAAACTTGAAGTCATAGACTACAGATAGTTAGGTTGACAAATGATATTAACCCTCATTGGTGGCGATTTATTTAGCAAAGAAAAAAGAATCGAAGAATATCTAAAAAAAAACATTAAGGATTCTCAAGGAGACTCTCTTTCTAAGCTTATTCTATACGCAACAGACACCAATATTGTAGTTGTCGATAAAATCATCTCCGAAGCTTCTGCTGTCTCTATGTTTTCAGCCAAGCAAATCATTATAGTACGGCGTGCAGAAGCATTCAAAACCACAGACACAAAAACACTGAGTGACTGGCTAAAAACAAGCCCTGACGCCGACATTATTTTTGAATTTGAAAAGTTAGCAAGCAATACAACATTATACAAAGCACTTCAAAAATCGGGCTCTGTTGAAAAATATGAATCCCCCAAACCTTGGGAACTAGACAAATGGATTCACAACATAATGCTTAGTCATTTTGGAAGGGCCATCCACCCAAGTGCCGCTCGATATTTAGCTGAAGCTTTGGGTACAGACACTTCTTTAATCGCAGCCGAACTCGAAAAAATCTTAGTTTATGACTCTTCCACCAAAGAAATTTCACTAGAAACAGTGAAAACAATGGTTGTCCCTCAACGAGAAATATTGGCCTATGAAATTAGAGAATCTTTTGGCACTCGAAATGCAACCGCTTATGTAAAAAAACTCAAAGACTTGCTCGACAATGGGGTCACAGCTGTTCAAATCTCCTCTGCTTTATATTACTATACCATTCGATTGTTACACATCAAAACAATGTTAGAGCAAAACATGAGTCCAGAAAACATCGCTCTTAAACTCGGAGCCAATAAATTTCTTTTTTGCACCAAAGAAAATGAGCCCAAACGAGCCCAGAAATGGAGTAAAGCTTTACTGCATCGAGTCGTCAAACGGCTAGCAGACCTTGACTTTGAAATGAAATCAGGGCTTTGTTCTACCCGTACAGCTCAAGAATTAGCATTAGCCGCACTCATAGTCCGATAAAAACTTTCTCGAAATGCACGCCCATGATGCTTGGTGAAAAGCTTACTTGAAATGTGGTGCGAAGTGCGTGCCAGAAAGCAGGGATACGGGCTTGAAATGTGGAGCGAAATGCATGCTATAAAATAGTTGCAAAATGCGTGCCAGAAAGCAGGGATGCGGGCTTGAAATGTGGAGCGAAATGCATGCTATAAAATAGTTGCAAAATGCGTGCCAGAAACTTTTGCGAAAATCCAGTCCAAGATGATTTGCGACACAAAAGAACATTTAAATCATATTCTATTTATTTTATGATTTGAAGTCTCACACACGCCTGGCTTGGAGCTATACAGCAATAAAATAAAAAAACACCAAGCACTTCCCCACTCCATCTCAAATGAAATGGCAAAGAACATTTCCCTTTATAAAATAGAAATGCATACCCGAGATGCTTGGTGAAAAGCTTGCTTGAAATGTGATGCGAAATGTGCTACACTGAGCCTGTCGAAGTGCGTGCCAGAAAACAGGGATGCGGGCTTGAAATGTGGTGCGAAATGTGCTACACTGAGCCTGTCGAAGTGCATGCCAGAAATGTGGGACGGTGTCGTTCGAATTTTAGAGGGATCTTATGCGAAAATCGTGCCAAAAACGAAAAGAGAGAGTTGTGCTGTGTGTTATGCGAAATGCGTGCCAGATATGATTCTTGGATGCGGATTGAGATTTTGGATGGATACTTCGAAATTCGGAGGAAAACTGTGGGGTATGCATTCCCCCAAAAAAAATGTTTATCTGTAAATCAACCGATTATCTCCGTGAGCACTTCCAACTTCCGAGTTCCCACTTGCAAGTTCCAACTTAAAAAAACCAGGCGTTTCTGAAACTTCATAAAAAAAAGCCCCACCTAAAATAGGTGAGGCTTCTTAAGATGTATGGGATTAACCTAAAACTACTTCTACCTTATGAGTGCCTTTTTCAAAAGCAGGTATCACATTGCTTTCTATCTCTTCACCATTTACAAAAACACTTTCGACACCTTTTGAAATGCCTTTAGGGTTTTTAACGGTGATTTTGTATGTGGCACCACGGAATTTACGAGTCATTTCAAAACCCTTCCATGAAGTAGGAATACAAGGGTCTACAACTAATCCGTCAAAACTAGCTCGCACTCCAAGTATGTACTGGATAGCGGCTTGGTATGTCCATGAACTGGTTCCAGAAAGCCAAGCATTTCTTCCCATTCCAAATTGAGGGTGTTCATCACTCAAAATGTTTTGTGGGTAGCAATATGGTTCAGATTCAAATTCATCTAAACAATCATTTTTAGCGGCTGGGTTGATTTGGTTGTAGTATTGGAAGGCTTTGTCACCACGGCCCAAAATAGTTTCTGCAATCATAATCCAAGGATTAGTGTGCAAGAATATTCCACCGTTTTCTTTGGCTCCAGGAGGATAAGTAGAAATTCCACCTACTTTTCCGTCAAAACCACGGTAACCAGGACTAGATTTTTTTACACCATTTTTTGTGTTCAATATTTTTTCTAGACTGTCCATGGCTTGAACCGCTCTTTCGCCTTGAGCGATTCCACTGTAAACCGGCCAAGATTGACTATTGCAATAAATTTTACCGTATTTTGCTTTTTTGGTTCCATAAGCAACACCGTCTTTATCGAACCAACGAACCCACCAAGCCCCATCCCATGCATGCTCATTAAAGGCATCTTTGACTTCATTGTACCAGGTCTTGTATTTTTTAACTGCAGCTTTGTCGCCTAGCACCTCAAATATATCCATGATCTCTAAAAGAGCTCTTGCATATAAACTGGCATTAAAGCTAGATTCTGCTCCTGGAGCCAAATTCATGGTGTCATTCCAGTCTGCAAAACCAAGCAATGGGAGTTTGTGTTGTCCTAAATGATTTCGTGTAAATTCTAAGCTTTTGGTCAAGTGTTCAAGGACTGTTCCTTTAACTCGAGCTGCTCTTTTTTTGCCTTTTTCATAATAAGGAATTTTTTCTTTTAAGAAGTCTAAATTTCCTGTTTCTTTAAGGTAGCTAGAAACCGTTAAGATAATCCATAAGTGATCATCTCCATACCAGTCGTCATAACCGTCTGCAGATTTTTCACGACTATCACCTTCATTCGCTTCATCACCTTCGTCTAACAAAAGTTTTGAAGGTAAATATTGATGCATCGCATTTCCTTCTGGCCTTTGAACAGAAAGAAGGTTTTTTGCTAGTTCTAAAGCTTCTTCGGGCATATGAGCCATTACGCCTAAAAGGTCTTGGCTAGAATCTCGATAACCAATACCACGAGAAGTTCCATAACCTAATTGATACAATGATAAGTATCGACTCCAGTTTTTGGTGGTGTGGCATTGACGAGGGTTATGAATATTGACCATAGAGTTAAAAGACTCGTCTGGTGTATTCACTTGAATAGTATCTAGATATTGATTCCAGAATTTTGCTAAATCATTAAATGCTTTATCTACACTTTTTAAATTTCGATATTTTCTAATAGAAGGAGCAGCCTCTTTTAAAGAAGCTTCTTGACCTAACTGTGTGCAAGTTCTAAATGTTTTATTTGCACCTAGTTTTCCTGCTTGGATCATTAGAGCTGCAATGTTGTCTCCACGATCACACTCACTATTTGACAATTCTTTCTTTTGAAGTGCTAGTGGGTTCGCCCAGGACCCCATTTCATTGGCACCTAAAAAGACTCGACGATCGCCCTCAAAGCTAGAAATAGGAGCATCTGCTGTCACATAGTTTACTGCAGTGTCTCGTTTCATGTAAGCATATTGTTCTAATATGCATTTTTTGGATTTGTCCCAATGAGCTTTTAGTGTCATCGTTTGAGGCACCCAGTCGGCATTGGTCAATTGTTTTTCTGCTTCGAAATGACTGAATTCATATACAGGGATAATGTCAATTTCTTTGGCACGGCCTTTAAGGTTGGTGACTTGGATGTCTTGAAGTAAAGTGTTGGAACCAGTAGGGACAAAAATAGTCACTTGAACTCGAATGTCAAAAGCTTCTACAATCCAACGCGTGTAAGAAAGCCCTATGTGACATTCCCATCGATCGGTTGGAGTAGAGGTAGGGGTGACAAAAGGAGAAAAGACTTTATAGGAACGACCCTCCTTTATTCGTATATATATGGTGCTTGCCTTAAAATCTGAGTTTGGCATTTGAGCAATATACTTTGTGATACGATTTAAAGCAGGATCACCTTTACAAATTAAAGATCCACCAGTAGTATCTACAATACCGCCAAAGTCTAGTGTACCAACATAATTACACCATTTAATAGGTGTAGCAGGGTTTAAAAGTACATACTCTTTGTTAGCATCGTCAAAATAACCGTATTTTTTACTCGAAGTAGTTTTTGGATTTGAAATCGATTTTACGGTATTTTTAGTCGGTCTTTTTGTTTTTTGCATGTATTCTCCATGAGTACAGGGTTAATTTTCATTAAAAAGATTTTTTGGAACCAATGGTTTAAAGTGTCTTCCACCAAAATTAATATAAAAATAACCATCCAGTTTTTTATTTCGCTCTGGGTCTTTTAAAATTGAAATCGCAGCTCGAATATATTTTAATTCGACCAAAATATGATCTCGACTCATGCAATTCAAAAAAGGCCCTTCTGGATAAAGAGTAGGACGAGGCTCTTTTGCAATCATTTTTTCTAAGTGTTCCACTTCTGCACTGAGTCTTTGTTCGTGCATTTCTAATGAACGAACGGCTTCTTTTGGTTCTACACCATATAAAAATGCATATCCAAGTGTTCGAGGGTCATCGTTAAATCCAGTCAAGTGTTTGAGAATTTCTTTTTTTAAAAGTTCTTTGCCTTTCTCTGTGATATTATACTTCACTCGTTCTGGTCTATTCCCTTCTTTTTCTGTTCGACCTATTATATGATTGTTTTTTTCAAGGCGAATCAGACGATTATATATGGTAGAGGTGCTTATTTTTGCCCAACGATCTAATTCTCGTTTACGAATTTCAGTTATGATATCATAGCCACTAGACTCTTGTTCTAATATAAAACCTAAAATAACTAAATCGTATCGATTCATATAATCACCTTTTCTACTCATTTTAGAAATATTCAAAAATACAATGACTATAATCTAACTTATTTTTTCCATAATATTCCAATTTGGAGTATTTTTTTTTGATAAAAAGAAAAAAAACACCAAATAAGTCTATTTTGATGTTTTAAATTAAGAAGAAAATATTTTATTTTACCAAATTTCTGATTTCAATTCTCTCATCATCAATTCGATAATGGAATCTTTTGGTGGTTTTCCGTTAAAAAGTGTTTCATAAACTGCATTGACTAAAGGCATTTCTACCCCTAGTTTTTCTGCTAAAGCTTTGGTACTCCTGCATGTAGGAACACCCTCAGCTATCATTTTCATTTCAGAAAGTATGGTCTCTAGTTTTTTTCCTTTACCAATTTCTTCTCCAACAAAACGATTACGACTGTGTGGTGACAAACAGGTCACTATCAAGTCTCCCATTCCCGCTAATCCTGCAAATGTATGTGCGTCTGCCCCAAGAGCTATCCCTAATCGACACATTTCTGCCTGTCCTCTTGTTAGCAAAGCAGCTCTAGTGTTGTCTCCTGATTCCATTCCGTATAAAACACCACTGGCAATAGCAATCACATTTTTAACTGAACCGCAAAGCTCCACACCAATCACATCGTTGGATGTATAAACTCTTAAATAAGAGCAGCTCATGGCCTCTTGTACCAATTGAGCCGAAGCTTCAGATCTAGAAGCAGCCACTATAGCTGTGTACATGCGACGAGCCACCTCTTCGGCATGTGAAGGGCCACTAAAAACAACCATTTTATCGGAAGGAAGCCACTGAACATTACTTAAAATAACCTCACTCATCCGTTGCAATGTGTTTTCTAAGATACCTTTGGTAGCACAAACCACCACAGGTACAGTTTGTGGACTAAAAGCCCCCAATTGTTTAGACACAGAGTCCATAAATTGAGAAGGGACCACAATTAACACCATTTCAGCACCTTCTATAGCAGCTCCCATATCTGTAGTATAGGTAAATTCTTTTGGAAGCTGAATACCAGGAAGTTTGTCTTTGTATTCATTTTGAGTGCTTAAAATTTCAACTTCTTCTGGAGAGTGAGTCCAAAAAGATACCTGATGGCCATTTTCAAATAAAACACACCCTAAAGTCAAACCCCAACTACCAGTGCCTAAAACTGCTGTCTTCATACCGTCTTTTAATCCTTTTTTATTAGTTATTTAATTCTTTTAGGACCAAAACCATTTTCAGTGCCATTCATTAAACGAACTATATTTACTTTATGTTTAATAATTACAAAAAAAGCCACAAAAAGTCCTGTCAAAAATACTCCAAAAGATGCATTTGCATCTGGAAAATCTAAAAAATAATTAGTCAATGAAAAAATAATCAAAGCAACACAGGCACCAATACTTCCAACAGATACATATTTACTGTAATATACTAATATAACCCACAATAAAAAACAAAGTAAAGCAGTATAAGGCACCAATGCTAAAAACACACCAAATGCTGTTAAAACGCCCTTTCCTCCTTTGAAGCCCGCAAAGCATGTAAAGCTGTGACCTAAAATAGCAAGGATACCGGCCAATAAAGGAAGCCAAGAATATTCTTCTACACTTCCATTTATTTTGTTTAAATAAACAGCAATAGTAGGGGCTAAAAAACCTTTTAGTAAATCTGTAATCACAACAGGAAGTGCAGGCTTAAAGCCTAAAACACGAAAAACATTAGTTAGACCAGCATTTTTAGACCCATGTTCACGAATGTCTATCCCTTTTATTATTTTTGCTATCCACACGGCGGAGGGGATGGACCCCAACAAGTATGCTATTGGAAGACTCAGTAAACTGTTCAAGTTCTTCATCCTTTCTAAGGGTTAATTTTCTATCAAAATTTAATCTTAATGGAGCTCCATGCAACTGAAACTCCTCGTAAAAACTTTTCATTAAAAATCTTTTGTAAGATTCATCGACCAACTCTGGAGTACGCGTTTCTATTGTGATCACTGGAGGCTCCACCATGGTTTGACAAGCGCGATTCAAATGAATTACCCTAGATTGTCGTGGTGGATGCGGGTGCCTAAGCATTAATTGCTTAAAAAACTCTGTTAAACGATCCCTACCAATCACACGACGACAATGAAGGTAAACTTTTTTTATTTCATCGACCAGTTTATGCACTCTTTGCCCTTCTTTGGCACTAATAGAAATAATGGGTGTCCACTCTAAAAAGGCCTCTCTATACACCATCTCTTTGACAAGTTCATCAAAAGATTTTGAAGTTTTATTTTCTAAAGCATCCCATTTATTCAACAATAAAATGAGACCTTTCCCCGCTTTTTTAATTTCTGTTATAATACGAAAATCTTGGACTTCTAAACCTCGAGTCACATCTATTACTAAAAGACAAACATCTGATCTTCGAATGCTTTCCATAGTTCTCATATTGCTATAGACTTCAATATCATCGGACACCTTTGACTTTTTTCTAAGTCCAGCAGTATCGGTCACCACAAAAGCCTCTTGATTCACTACAAAATGACAGTCTATAGAATCTCGAGTGGTTCCTGGAATATCAGAAACAACAGCTCGTTCTTCTCTTAGTAATTGATTCAAAAGAGTACTTTTCCCGGCATTAGGTCTTCCCAAGATAGCAAACCGTATGGGGCGAACTTCTCGTTTTGGGCTTGCTTTTTTTCCAGGCAAAATTTCTAAAATTTCATCTAGCAATGACAAACAAGCATAACCTGTTAAGGCACTCACGGTATGGGGCAAACCAAATCCTAGAGATAAAAAACTCCAGCTTTCGGCTCTGTCTGTATCTTTTTCGCTTTTATTGGCGATCAATAACACTTTTTTGTCTAATTTTTTTATGAGTCGAGAAAACTGTAAGTCTAAATCTGTGACCCCCACTCGAACATCGACCATAAAAAGGACCAAGTCAGAATCTTGAACTGCAGCGAAAATTTGTGCTCGTATAGAATCTGCTAAAACATCAATAGTATCATCGGGCAAAAAGCCACCTGTATCGATCAACACAAAATCTCGACCTTTGTGATTTGCTGTTTGATAATGACGATCTCTAGTCACACCTTCTTTGTCTGCCACGACCGCAGCCCGACGGCCCAATATTCTATTGAATAGTGAGGATTTGCCCACATTAGGCCGACCAATTATAGAGACAATAGGTAATTTCATATTCCAACAATATAGAAAAGCTTTTTGATTATTTGTATTTAAAATTCTCCCTACAATCAAAAATCTTTTTTCTTCAGCATTAAAAACACTATTTTTATATGTTTTGATTTCTCTTTTTATATATATTTTATTATTGATGATGAAGTGTATAGGCTTTTTCTTCAGTGTTTTATTATTAAATTTTAAATATAGAGGCTTTAGTGAGACACATAAATGGGAAAACAAAACTACTTGGTGTTTTTGGATACCCTATTGAACACACTCTTTCTCCAGTGATGCAAAATGCTTTACTTCAACATTTAGAAATAAATGCGGTGTACTTGCCATTTTCTTTTGCTCCTCACACTATTTCTGATGCAATCACAGCTTTTAAAACCTTTGGGCTCATAGGTGCCAACCTCACTATCCCATTTAAGGAAACCGTTTTAGACTATATCGATGAACTAGATCCATTGGCTGAATTTACTAAAAGTGTGAATACCATCTATTGGAAAAACAGAGAAGTTGGTGGCACTTTAGTAGGGACCACTACAGACCCATACGGAGCCATACTCAACTTGAAAAACACACTTGGGGATTCTTTAAAATTGGACAAAGATTTAAAAGTCGCTATACTAGGAAACGGAGGAGCAGCCAAAGCAATTGCTTATGTTTTAGCCGAAAAAGGTGTAAACTTGACTATAGTGAGCCGAAACCGGGCAAAAGGTGAACAATTAGCCAAAGACTTAGAAAACAAGCTTTTTATAAAAGTCGCAGTCTCTTCTTTTGAATCTTTTGCTGAGATCACTCCATCTATCAATTTAATTATAAACACTACCCCCGTAGGGATGTATCCTAATATTGAACAAAGTCCCTTAAAAAAAGAACAACTAAAAAAACACCAAATCATTTATGATATTGTTTACAATCCCTTACACACACAATTACTAAAAGACGCTAGAGAAGTAGGTTGCCAAATTGTGACGGGAAAAGGGATGCTGGCTGCTCAAGGAGCCGCAAGTTTTGCCAAGTGGTTTCAAGACTATAGCTCTAGCATAGATGTTTTAAAAAACGCAAAATTTATGAATACAATTTTAGACACACACTCCAAGGCTTATTATGGATAAACATATTTTTTTCACAGGCTTCATGGCTAGTGGTAAAACAAGAGTAGGAAGGCGAATTGCAGAACGACTCCAAAGGGAATTTATAGACACCGATGTTTTAATTGCAGAAAAAGCTGGAAAAAGTATTTCTGACATTTTTGAACAAGATGGAGAAGCTACTTTTCGAAAAATGGAGTTGGAATTAATTCAAAATTTGGTGAAAAGTACCTCACCTAAAGTTATATCTTTGGGTGGAGGAGCTCTTAGTCAAGAAGTTATCGTGAAGCATATTCGAAACTCAGGAGTTTTGGTGCGTCTTTGGGCTAAACCAGAAATTTTATCCGAACGAATTGCACGCAAAAACACTCGCCCACTCATGGCAGGTTTAAATAACGAAGAACGACTTCAAAAAATCAAAAAAATGCTCGAAGAACGAGAAGTTTTTTACTCCAAAGCTGACTTTAGTGTCGAAAGTTCCAATGACTACCCCGAGGAACATGTTTGTGAAAGAGTGCTTCATTTATTGCAGTTTTGGAAAGATCACTCTATAGATGTAAGCACCTCTTCTGGAGAACGATACCCCATTTTTATTGGCAAACAAATGTTTCATAAAATCGGACATTTATTGGAAGGTTTAGGACTCACTCCTTCTCATCAATTTTTGATTTGCACAGACACTGGTGTTGCTAAAGCCCAAGCAAACAGTTTAACTACACTCCGAAACCAAACAGCCCAAGCTCCTGTTTTTAAATTCAGAGCAGGTGAAACGAGCAAAAACTTAACGAGCTTAAACCAACTTTACACTTTTATGCTCAGAAGAAATTTTAGCCGAAAAACTTGTTTATTACAGTTTGGAGGTGGTGTGGTTGGAGATATGGCGGGTTTTGGAGCCGCTACTTACCAGAGAGGCATTCCGTTTATACAATTTCCCACTACTTTGCTAAGCATGGTAGATAGTTCTGTTGGCGGCAAGGTGGCTGTGAACCACTCTGAAGGGAAAAACATGATTGGTGCCTTTTATCAACCTAAAGCAGTGGTTTGTGATTTAGAAGTTTTAAAAACGCTTCCTCATCAAGAATTTTTGGCTGGCCTTGCAGAAATTATAAAATATGGAGTTATTTACGACTCTGACTTTTTTAAGTACATTGAAAATAATGCAGATTCAATCTTAAAAAAAGAAGAATCTACTTTAAAGTATTTAATAGAACAAAGTTGCAAAATTAAAGCAGAAGTAGTAGGTATTGACGAAAAAGAAACTGGACTTCGAGCCATATTAAATTATGGGCACACTTTTGGACACGCTATCGAAAAACTTACAAATTATCAAACTTTTTCTCATGGAATTGCTGTAAGTTTAGGGATGCGGGTGGCCGCTAGGGTCTCCACATTGTTAAATTTATGGAGTAAAGAAGAAGAGGAAAGACAAAGCAAGCTTTTAAACTTTTTTGGTTTTCCATCTCATTTCGATGTATCTATAAAAGAAGCTTGGAAAGCTATGGGTGTAGATAAAAAGGTCGAAAAAAACAATAGAAATTACATTTTACCTACTAAAATAGGGTGTGTAAAAAAACACGCAAATGTAGAAGAAACTATTATTCAAAAAGCTTGGGAAGCGATCCAAGCAAAAGAGGTCTTATGAGCATTTTAGTTACAGGCGGTACGGGAGCTCTTGGTTTTCATATATTATCAGGTGTGACTCGTTCTAAACGAAAACTTTATAGTTTTAGTGATGAAGTCCCTCAACCATGGCAAAAGGTAGAAGATGTTGAATATCTTACAGGAGATCTTTTAAATTTTAAAGAACTTCACGAGGTTATTCTTAAAACACAACCCGATTTTGTTTATCACTTAGCCAGTCAATCTTCGGTAGGTTTATCTTATAAAAAACCTTTCGAAACACTAAGCACTAATTTATTGGGTACACAAAATTTACTAGAAGCTGTTCGAATAGCGGCTCCAAAAGCAAAAGTCCTTTTACTAAGTTCTAGTGAAATCTATGGCAGAACAGAAGCTCTTTTAACTACTTTACACAAAGAATCGACTCCACCCAATCCTTTGACTCCATATGCCACTTCTAAAGCATGCATGGAAATTTTAGGAAATCAGTTTAGAAATGCACACGATTTACATATAGTTTTTGTGCGACCCTTTCATTTTACTGGTCCGCACCATAGTCGTCGATTTGCAATCCCTTCGATTACTCACCAGCTGGTCAAAATGAAACACTATGGCGACGAGCCTGTTTTATACACAGGAAGTTTAGATATCAGTCGAGATGTGATTGATGTTAGAGATGTAGCAAGAGCCATGATTCAAGTTCTAAACAGTTCTAAATCTGGGGAAGTCTATAATATTTGTACGGGAAAATCTTATACTTTTAGAGAACTTACAGAACATTTAGTGGATATTGCTGGGATTAGCGTGGATTTTCGATACGATCCTAGTTTAGATAGAAGCAATGATATTCCACTACTCATTGGCGATCCAACTAAAATAATGGACATAGGCTGGAAACCCTTGATCAGTATTGAAGACAGTTTAACTGATTTATTTAACGAAATGGTGGTACGAAAACGCTTAGAAATAAAATTACATTCTAAGAAAAACAAAGACTAAAGCCATACTCAATAGATCGAGTGAGTCTTTATTAGTTTAACACCCTTTTTTTTTGATTAAAATATAAGTTTCATTAGTTCTATGAATTTGACTAAATTCCATATTAAGATGGTGTTTTTAAATTATATCCCTTAAAAACAATGCCTCAAATAAAGAAATATTTGAAATTATGATTCAAAATTGAATTTAACACTAGCTTTTTTCTTTTTTTTAATATATTTTACTTTTTTTAAGACAAAAAGTTAAAACTTGAATGGAAGACCCTTTGAGCCCACTCAAAGGTTTTTCATTTTTATTTGTAAGGTACAAAGCATGATCGATCGCCAAAAGCACCTACTTCGTCTTGCTGACTGGAGTGAAGAGAGGATACTCGAAACATTACAGAGAGCACGACAACTCAAAGCAGAGGTACAATCTGGAAATCATTCAGATCATTTTAAAGGACAATCTATTGGAATGTTCTTTGAAAAGCCATCTCTAAGGACCATTACAACTTTTCAAGTGGGAATTTCTCAATTTGGAGGTTTTCCTGTACAATTAGATCCTGATTCTATTGGTCTTGGAAAAAGAGAGAGTATTAAGGATGTGGCTCGTTGTCTATCTCGGTGGGTGAACGCTCTTGTGGTTCGCTGTTTTGAACAAGAATTGATTGAACAACTCGCTCTTTATGGTGATATCCCAGTCATTAATGCACTCACCGACTCTTTTCATCCATGCCAAGCCATTTCCTTTGCACAAATGTTTCAAGAGCAGTACGGATCTTTTGAAGGAAAAACTATTGCCTTTATTGGAGATGGAAATAATGTAGCTAATTCATTGCTTATTCTTGCCGCAAAACTGGGCATGAATTTCACCTTGGCTTGCCCCAAAGGTTTTGAACAAAAAAAATGGATTGTCGAAGAATCCGTAGACTTATTAAAAAAACGAAATGCTAAATACCGTGTAGTTCATGATCCCAAAGAAGCTGTTTTAGATGCAGATATTTTATATTCTGATGTATGGGTGAGCATGGGTCAAGAAAAAGACAAAGACTCCAAGAAATCTCATTTTTTACCCTTTCAAATCAACGATTCTCTTTTAGACTTGGCCCCTTCACACTGCAAAGTTTCTCATTGTTTACCTGCTCATCGTGGAGAAGAAATCACTGATTCAGTGATGGACGGAGGAAAAAACTTAAGTTATGAAGAAGCAGAAAATCGATTACACGCACAAAAAGCAATTTTGTGGGATTTAATGAGGCCTTCCAAAAAGTGACAAAGGATTAAAACTTTGCAATTTTAAAGCCAGGCGTGTGTGAGACTTCAAAACAAGCCTTTAAAATGTGAAAAACTATATCCATTAGAGTTTTTTTATATTTCTATTTTTTAAGTTGAAACGAGTATGTACACTAAACAAAAATTTTTAGCCATGTCAGAGGCTAAGCAAGCAAAGAAATTCTCTGACTTGTTAAGGGTGATTATTTTACAACTCGGCAATGATGTTGCAAAATGTAAAAAAGAATACGAATTTTATGCAGAATGGGCTCAATTGCCCAAAGAACAGCTCCTATCAAATAAAAATCAAGCTCAACTTATCGATCTTTATAAAAGTTTCAGGTCCACAGCTGGGCTCGCTTTTGAACGAGATGTGTATTTAGAACAAGAGCCTGGAGATAGAGAGGAAGCTTTGGTAAAAGCTTTACCTTATAGTGTTTTGATCCACAACCTTCGAAGTGCTTTTAATGTGGGTTCTATTATTCGTTCTATAGACTGTTTTGGTTTAGAATCTGTGAATTTGAGTGGCTACACTCCTAGCATGGATCATGTGTCTCTGAAAAGTGCAGCGAGAGGTGCTGAAAAATGGATCCCTTCTCAACGGTGGGATTCTCCAATTTCTTGCATTGAGTATTATAAAGAAAACAATTACGAAATCATCGCTTTGGAAACAGGAGACTACCCTAGTGTCTCTGATGTTTCTTTCCCCCCAAAAGCTCTTATTTTAGTGGGTAACGAAGAGCTAGGTATTTCTCAAGAACTAATGGATTTAGCCACTCTTAAAGTCAGTATCCCCATGCAAGGTAAAAAAGCCAGCATGAATGTGGCAGGTGCTTTTGCTATTACTGCTTTTAGCATTCGTAGTCGATATTCTTTTTTATAGTATTTTAAAGTTTTTTAAAGTAAAATTAAGTATTTTGTTAAAAGCTTTTAACACATCCATTAAATTTTGAATGTCTGTGATTTTATAGACACCAATCAAAACAACTAGAAGCTTTTGAAATTCAATTTATTTTAGTGTGTGAACTTTTATTGTTGAGATACTTTATGCAAACTATGGACATGAATTTAGCTCGTATTTTTTTGAACACTTGCGAAAACAAAGGCTTTTTAGGCTGGTATTTTAGAGAAAACAATGCATGGACTTCTTACCCCAAAGAACAATTAAAAAAAGATTTGTTTTTAATGAGTCTGGCTCTAAAATCCAGAGGAGTCTCTTTGAATCAAAATGTAGGGATCATTGCCCCTACTTCTCCCCACTGGATTATAGCCGATCTGGCTATACAATTGGTTGGTGGGATTAGTGTCCCTTTGTTTCCTAATATCTCTACCAAAAACTTTAGTTTTCAGTGCGAAGAAGCTAATGTAAAGTTTTTAATTGTGAAAAATATAGAAGAGCTGGACTTGGCTTTGCAAGAAAAATGCCACTCTTTCCAGTGGATTATTTCTCTAGAACCCATTCAAAATCCAAAAGAAAATATGATAGAATGGAATGATTTACTAGAGGAAGCTACTCTTTTAGCAGAAAATATCAACCCCGATGAGTGGTTGAACCATGCAGCTCAAAATATTCAAGCCGACCAAATATTCTCTATAATCTATACCAGTGGTTCTACAGGGACTCCCAAAGGAGTGCCCCTCACGCATAAAAATATAGTTTCTCAATTAATATCCATTCAAGAGATTTTCAATTTAGATCCAAAAGTGGATACCGCTTTAAGTATTTTACCCATTGCTCATGTCTTTGAGCGGATGGTACTCTATTATTATGTCTTAGCAGGGATTCAAGTGTATTTCGCAGACGATCCTCAAAATACAGGAGTTTTGCTTTACGACACCAAAGCCTCTGTGATCACAGTGGTGCCTCGAATTTTAGAACGACTTTACGAAAAAATGACTGCCGCTGCAGAAAATAAATCTGGATTGCAAAAGTTATTCTTAAAAAAGGCAATCCGTCAAGCCAAAATCATAGACCCATTCCAAGCACACTTCTCTAAAAAAATTTATGAAAAATTAGTCTATAAAAAAATGAGAGAGGCTATAGGAGACAACTTTAAATATATTATTTCTGGAAGCAGTGCCTTAAATAAAAGTATCAATCGATTTTTATTAAATATTGGTCTTCCCGTTTATGAGGGCTATGGATTGACCGAAACTTCACCTGTTGTTTCTGTGAATTATAAAAATCATTTAAAATTAGGGTCTGTCGGTAAAAAATTGAAGCACTTAGAAGTGAAATTGAGTGAAAATAAAGAAATTTTGGTCAAAGGTGATAGCGTTTTTTCTGGATATTACAATTCTAGTGAACTCAACAAAAACATTTTTACTGAAGATGGTTATTTTAAGACTGGAGACGAAGCCTATATAGACGAAGAAGGTTACATTTATATTGTGGGGCGTATAAAAGAAATGTTAAAAACTTCTACTGGAAAATATGTGTCCCCTTTACCTATTGAACTAGAAATATCCAGACACCCGTTTGTAGAAGCAGCACTGGTGATTGCCAACAATCGAAAATACCCTTCTGCACTCCTTTTTATGAATTTTGAAAATACCAGACGCTACCTAAAAAAAACACTCGAAGAATTTGACCCGCAAGAAGCTCTTCTATCCAAAAAAGTAAATACTGCTTTAGAAAGGCATATTGCCAATGTCAATAAAAAACTTAATCATTGGGAACAAATTCAAAAATGGCAATTGATTACCGACCCTTTGACCATTGAATCAGGCTTACTCACTCCCACTTTAAAACTACGAAGAAAAGCAACCGAAGCTGCATATGCAGAGATTATAGAGAACTTGTATTAGTATGTTTTATTTTGGGTAGGCACAACACCTAAAACTAATGGAAGCATCTTTATAAAAAGCGGCTGCTCCTAAATAAGATTTTGGCTGGAGCAAAAACACAGCTTCTTTTTTTGAAGCTTCGTAAATTAAACCATTAGCTATCGATTGAATAAAATCTTCTCCACCCTTTTTATATTCTGATACTAACACATAGTCTTCACCTATGATTTTATTAGTTTTAGGGTTTTTCACATTAAAAAACTGTAAAGTATCTTTAAAATCTTTTTTAGTTAAAACCGAATACAGTGTTCTCAAAGAATCTTTCACTAATGAGGTGTCCACACTTGTCCCATTGAGGTACAAAAACACCGAATCTTGAGTATAATCTAAACGAGTGTAATAAGGGAAAAATCGATTGGTGCACATTGCAATAGATTCTCTTTCAATGTCTGCAAATATTTTATAACTAGAACCTTTAAGGACTTCTAAAGTATCAGGAGACCTTCCTAAAGTCCACTCTTGGTATTGCCCAGGTAAATCTCGAATACCAAAACGGTTGGCACACCTAAAATCACGAAGTTCTTGAAAGCGTGCCGAATTAGAATCATTAGTCCCCACATTACAAT
This sequence comes from Fibrobacter sp., assembly GCA_012523035.1. Classification (GTDB taxonomy): domain Bacteria; phylum Fibrobacterota; class Fibrobacteria; order Fibrobacterales; family Fibrobacteraceae; genus JAAYJH01. The sequence continues at coordinate 2,943 of JAAYJH010000005.1, read as the reverse complement.
AAGAAAAAAGGTATTCACTGGCGGGGATATCATTGTCTTCTATAACTCCATAAGTAGAAGAACCTCCAGACAAACACGCTTTTTGCCATTCCGATTCTTTACAAAGACCCACCGTAAAATTTGAAACACTCATAGACTCACACGCTTCTATCGCCTCTGCGTGCAATACCCCACTCACAAAAATCCCATTGGCATCTCGATGCTCATAAGTTTCAATACAAAAATAACTAGTGTCCGATGGTACAATACTAAAACCAGGAGGACAGTCCATTTCTTGATTTTGAGAAGGATTTATAAAAAGCGTGTCTATTAAAGCAGCAGAATAATAACCGGATGAATCTACCGATCGAATCCTTAAAATCAACGAATCTCCAGGTAAAACCCACCGGATAGTGTCGGTGATTAAAGTTCCAGTAGAAGACACTCGTATAGCATTATCGACAAAGTCATAGTGTTTTGAAAATCGTTGCAAACTCCCACCAGCATAAGTAATAGGCTTCCATTCATTTTTATAAAATCGATCAATTAAGTATTTCTCTACAGGTCTAAAACATTTTTTTTCTAAACAATCTACAGGAATATTTAAAATAGAATCTCTTAAAATTTGGTGGTCTTTGTGCAAGGGATCCACACTTTCACTCCAATAAATAAAAACTCTATTGTTACTATCTAATTGAGTATATTTTGAATCTATAGAGTCTGGATTAGAGAAAATTTTGGCGGGCATTAAAGGAGCTAAGGGATCGGTTGTCATAAAAAGTTGATTGTTTTCAACAGTGGTGCTGCCTTCTGTGCCCGAAGAGTTTCCCGACGAGTCCCAAGCCGAGATTCCTATAGTATATTTTCGTTGAGGCAAAAGACCTTCTAAATGCAAACGAAACCTATTTGCATCTGCACTATCAAAGTCAAAACCCTCACCATCTAGAACTACTAATCTCAAATAGTTTTTAACCGATTCTTCTTGGCTGGTGGAATCTAACCATATAGAGTCTCTCACCGCACGAATTCGATGGTGTCTTTTATACAGTTTATCACCAAGCTTATCTGTGATCCCTTGATGCGTCACAAAAACTTGAGTTTTTCGAAGGTCTTCTGTTTTGTCTTGAGCATAAACCACAATATTATACCCCACAATAGGGCCAGAAAGTTCATTTGGCTTGTAAAAATCAACTTGATCTGTGGGTCTAGCCCAATCAAAAACAGCTCCTGTGGACCAAACTGAATCTTGCAAACTCACTCTAGATGGTGCTAAATCATCTCCAAAATGCACAAAAATCCTTTGAAGGCTTCCTTTTTTTTCGTCACTTTTTTTATCTGTATATTCGGGCCAAATAGCCAGCTGCAAGCTATCTCTATCTAAATATTCTTTTAGTAATGGGGTTAAATCAATGGTATCAAAATCAAAATTATTAGGGTTCGTGTATTTATATCGAATGGAATTTTGAAGGGCTTTTGAAGACACACTTTTGGAGGTGTCATCTATAAATAAAGTGTCTAGCCATAGGTGAAACTGTTTTAAACTATTTCTTTCTATGGGGTAACGAAAACGAAGTAAAAAACAGTTCTCTGCTTTAGTAGATGGAGTGGCACACTCTCTCAAAACAGACATATCTAGCACTTCTCTATCAAAAAAATACTCTATCCCATCTTTATCATCTGAACAAGAGATAAGCAATAGAAAAAACAAAGCAAAGCAAGGGGCAAGCTTTTTCAAAAGAACTATTTTCAAAGACGATATTTTCATAAAATCAAAAACACCTTTTTTAGCATATTCTTATAAAATAGAAAAAGACCAACTAAAATAAGTTGGTCTATAAAAATAATTCAAAAAAAATTAGGCTTCTGGATATACAGAAACTTTTTGACGCTTGGCGTCTAGTCTCTCAAATTTAACTTTGCCATCGATCAAAGAAAACAAAGTAAAATCTCTACCCATGCCTACATTATTGCCTTGATGGAAGTGAGAGCCGCGTTGACGAACAATAATATTGCCTGCTTTCACCACTTCACCAGCGTATTTTTTAACACCAAGGTATTTGGGCTTTGAATCACGACCATTTTTAACGGATCCTTGTCCTTTTTTCTGTGCCATGCTTAAGCCTCCATCTCTTTTTGTTTACGAAGAAAGTTCTTTTTCACTTTTTCTGGTTTTGGAATACCTTGAGCAATTTTTTCTCGGCGTGTCAAAGGAACATTTTGTTCTTTTTGTTTGGCAAGAGCCACCACGCGGGCACGGTTGCGCACAATTACTTGAGGTTCAACTACTGCAGATTCGGTTCCGGAGCGGATTTCCGTAACGAGCAATTCGGTATAGCCCTGACGATGACCTTTGGTGCGTTCGTAGCGTTTACGACGCTGTTTTTTAAAAACAGTCACTTTATCGCCTTTCCCGTGAGAGAGTATTTCTACTTTCACAGAGGCGTCATTCAGGACAGGGGTGCCGATTTGCACTTCTTCTCCGTTAGAGAAAAGAAGGACGGACTTGAGCTCCAGTGTAGAACCAACAGCAGCACTAGCGATACTAGGGACTTTATAAGCTTTTCCTAGCTCGACTTTATACTGGAAACCACCTGTTTCAACAATAGAATACATTTGCATATCCTTTTTTAAATAGCTGTATTGGAAACCCAATTATAGTAAAACTTTTCTCTTTAGTCAGTGAATTTAGCTAAAAAAAAATCATTTTTCCTTTAAAACAACTCAATAGTTCGCATTAAAAGAAAAAAGCCCTTCGAAAGGGCTTTCAAGTTAAAGAGTATTAAACTCCCTGCCACTTCATAGCATCTGCAATTTTTTTGAAACCTGCAATATTAGCCCCCAATACAAGGTTGCCTGGAGATCCAAATTCTTTGGAAGCACTATAGACACTTTCAAAAATATTTTTCATAATAGACTGTAGTTTTTCGTCCACTTCATCAAAAGACCAGCTAATTCGACCGCTAT